>JBDRSE010000230.1:0-13683 GCA_043825095.1 bacterium | reverse complement strand
AGCCCGGCGCCCAGCCCGGCGCCCAGCCCGGCGCGCAGCCCGGCGCCCGCCCGGCCGCCCGCCCTCTGGAGCGGCCCAGCGACCCCGTGGAGCCCACCAAGCCGGTGGAGCGAAAGCGGGAAGCTCATCACCCCGGCATGTACCGGCCCGGTGGGGGCCTCGAGGTCGCCCCGGGGACCAAGGGACCGTCCGGTGTGATCCCGTATCTCCAGACCACCTACGGCTCGGTCAAGGTGCAGACCATCCTGGCCGTGGGCCTGGTGGTGCCCCTCCGCGGTGCCGGGAACGGCTGGCAGACCTACTCCGAGTATGATCCGTTGGATCTGGCCGCTGGGCAGCAGAATCTGGCGTTCCAGCTCTTTCACAGCGACATCATCCTGCACGGCCACCTGCTGACCAAGAACCTCGAGTACATGTTCCTGGCGGACCTGGCCGATCTGCAGCACAAGGCGTTCATCCCCGAGGTCGAGCTGACCTACCACCTGCCTTGGGTGAAGGGCCTGTCCATCACCGTGGGTCGCTTCCGGCCGGCGTTCTCGCTGATCATGCCGCGCCTGGTCAGCCGGCTGGAGACGGTCTACTACCCCGTCTTCCTGTCCGAGGGCGGCTACGCCCCCTGGCGTGACCTCGGCGTGCAGATCAGATACGGCATCGATATCGGCAAGGCCGGCGTGCTGAGCGCCTACTTCGGCGTGTTCAACGGCGAGCCGGACGCCTGGACCGACACCAACGACATGAAGGACTTCCTGCTGCGGGTGGACTTCCGGGGCAAGGGCTCCATCAAGGGGCTGCACGCCGGCGTGTGGGCCTGGCTGGGCTTCCCGTCCTGCGAAGCCGGCGTCACGTGTATTCCCGAAGAGGCGGCGGACAAGAAGTTCGACACCGACCTCCGGGTCGGGCTGTTCGCCGAGTTCGCGCGCAGGTTCGGCGTCGTAAAGCCCCACGTCATGCTCGAGGGATTCATCCGGAAGTACACCCCCCGGGCCGGCACCGGCGCCGAGTACCTGGACACCTTCGGAGGCGGCCTCTGGGCCCACGTGGCCGTGCTCATCGGCAAGTACATCGAGCCGCTGATCCGCGTGGAGTGGATGAAGACCAACCACGGAACGGCCCCCGGGGATCCCACGCCGCTGGCGGACACGGTGCTCCGGCTGACGGCAGGCGCGAACCTCTACCTGCACAAGATTCACTCGCACCTGAAGCTCAACTACATCTTCCAGCGCATGGGTGAAGGCTACACGGGCATGCCGCAGTGGCTGGACGTCGACATCAGCGGCGCCGCTCCCATCCCGGATCGCAACAACCACATGCTCGTGCTCCAGGCCGTGACCGAGTTCTAGCCTCGGGGTTCCCAGACGGCCGGGGCCCCGGGCATCGAATTCTTGACGGCGTAAGAACCGGTGGATACTCTACAACTTAGCGCTTGGGAAGGTTCGCAAACGAGTTGATACAGGCGACAGGACAGACATGATCCAGTACGCGCTGAGATTCATCTCTGGGAAGTATCAGGGAGGCGAGTTCCCGCTCCACGAGAACCGGGAGATCATCATCGGCCGTTCCAGCGAGCTGGACATGGTGCTCGTGGAGGACATGGTCTCACGCAAGCACTCCAAGATCTCCACCATGGAGGGCGACCTCTCCATTCAGGATCTCGGCAGCACCAACGGGACCTTTGTCAACGGCGAGCGCATCAAGTTCAGCAAGCTCAAGGAGGGTGACCGGATCCTGATCGGCACCTCCATCATCAAGCTCGTGGCCGTGGACGAGGCGATGCAGGCGAAGTTCGCCGAGCGCTCCAAGTCGACCACCTTCCGGCAGCAGTCAAGACACCCCACTTCCTCCGGGCGCCCCATGTCGGGCACCATCGAGGAGATCCCGCTGCCGGACCTGCTCCAGCTGCTCTCCTCAAGCCGGAAGTCCGGGGTGCTGGCCGTTCGCAGCAAGGGCGGCTTCGGCAAGATCTATCTCCGCGGCGGGCAGATCTACTTCTGCTCCATCGATGACGACTTCGATCTCAAGCCCCTCAAGGCCATGTACCGCGTGCTCACGTGGACCACGGGCGCCTTCGAGCTCCAGCCGCCGGACGATAAGTCCTTCCTCGAGGAGATTTCCAGGCCCACCGAGGGCATCCTCATGGAGGGGATGCGCCTGCTGGACGAGTTCAATCGCATCGAGCCCGAGGCGCCGAGCCTGGTCGAGATGTACGGAGTCGCCAATCCCCTGGGGCCGCCCCTGAAGGACCTCTCCCCCGCGGAGCTCGACGTCCTGCAGCTCGTCCACAACTTCGGTCAGGTCCAGACCGTTCTCGACAAGTCTGACAAGAGCGATGTCGACACCCTCACCGACATCATCAAGCTCAAGAAGACCCACTACATCACGCAGCTCAGTTAGAACGCTTTTCTCACCAGATTTCGAAGCAAAGGCGCCCCGATTCCAGCTCCGAATTGTTTGGTCGCTACACGTCCAGCGAATCGCGTTCGCGGGCGGCGACGAGCTCGATGTCCGTGCCGCCGCCTTCGTCCAGCAGCGTCCGGCACCGCGCGTGGAGCGCGTCCACGTCGTCGTCGGTGTAGTCCTGGTCGTAGTGGATCATGACCAGCTTGCCGACCCCGGCGCGCGTGGCCGCCTGGGCCGCCTCGGCGATGGAGGAGAAGCCGCGGTTCTGGCGCTCCGCGCGGTCCTCGGGAGTATAGGTGCAGTCGTGGATCAACACCTCGGCGCCCCGGTAGAAGTCGATGATCTTGTCGGGGATCTCCGGCGTGGTGTAGCCGGCGTCCGACGCCACCACCAGGCTTCGCCCCTGCTCCTCGAATCGAAATGCGAGGGCCGTGGTCGAGCCGTGCGGCAGCGTGAGACAGTCCACGGAGACGCCGAAACAGTCGGCCGGCGTCCCCTGGGTCAGGGATTCGAACTCGATGGACGCGCCAAGGTTCTTCAGGCTGTGGACCGGAGAGAAGTGGGGGTTCATCTGTCCCTCGAAGATCGCTTCGAGGCGCCCCGGCGCGCGCTCGCGGCCGTAGATGACGAAGGAGTTGCCCGGAATGTAGATCGGCGCGAAGAACGGAAAGCCCTGGATGTGATCCATGTGCGCGTGGGACAGCATGATCGCCGCGGAGCCCTGACCCTTGCCGAACCCGCTGGGGAGCAGCGTGTTGCCGAAGGTGGCGAGCCCGGTCCCGGCGTCCAGGATAATCAGGTCGTCCCGGGCGGTGCGGAGCTCGATGCAGAGAGTATTCCCGCCGTAGCGCGCTGTTTCGGGACCAGGCGCCGGAATCGAACCGCGGACTCCCCAGAAGGTAAGCTTCATCTACTCGCGCTCTAACAAACTGCCAACCAAGTGGTGCAGGGCCACTATTTTACGGCAATGACCGGCTGCTTTCAAATCTCTAGTTCAGCACCTTCGGCGGCCGCTGTGATCTCCAGATCCGGAGCGCTCGCCTGGACCGCGGCGAGCAGCGAATCCACCTGTTCATCCGTCCGGTTCGGCGCGTGGTGAAACAGCACGAGCCGCCCCACACCCGCCTGCCGGGCGATCTCCACGGCGTGGGCAGGCGAGGAGTGCCCCCAGTGCGGGCGCTGCAGGTACTCCTCCCCGGTAAACATCGTATCAAACACGATCAGGGAGCAGCCGCGACACAGCCGGATGAGCTCCTCCTGCATGTGGACCAGCTTGCCCGCCTCCTCGGGGGGCGGAGTGTCGCCCGGGCTCGGCGGCGCGGCGATGTAGTCGTGCTCCAGCAGGAGCTCGGTGAACGGGGCCGTGTCACTGATGTACATGAAGGCCCGACCGGCCTCCTCCACGCGATATCCCAGGGCGATCCAGGGGTGGTTCAGCCGGCAGCAGGCCACATCGCAGGTGCCGATCCGGAAGGTGTCCCCCTCCTTGAGCTCCCGGAAGCTCGCCTCCGCCTGAACCGCATCGAAAGGCACGGGGAAGTAGGGGTCCCTGGTCGCCGACTTCAACACCAGGTCCAGGTGTGTGTCGTCGCGTTCCCGGGCGTAGACCGTGATGTGGTTGCCCTCGCGATACGACGGCGCAAAAAACGGCAGGCCCTGAATGTGATCCCAATGGGTGTGGCTGATGAGCAGGTGGATGTCCCCCTTGCCGTCCCCGCAGACGCCCTGCATGAGCTGCTTGCCGAGCTTCCGAATCCCCGTCCCCGCATCCACGATCAGGATCGTCTCGTCGGACGGCAGCACCTGCACGCAAGACGTGTTCCCGCCGTAGCGCATCGTGGCGATGCCGGGCACGGGAATCGAGCCGCGTACGCCCCAGAACTTGATCTTCATCGCGCCCCCCCGCGAAAGCACTCAGCGGCCTGCCCCGGGCCGCCGGCAGGCCGACACCGTCGTTCCCGTCGATGCGCCATCAGCCGGACGGCAACGTCGCGATACACGGCGCCCCCACGGCGGCGCGGCACCGACGCGAAAGCCAGCAGCGCCTCGTCGTAGCGGCCCCGACGAATCAGGCAGATGCCTCGCTGAAAAGACCGCTCATCCCGCGCGTCACAGTCAGGCGAAGTTCTCGAGAGTGCATCGATCACCTTCAGCATGCCCGGCACCGCGCGGCCCAGCAGATCGTCATGAGACACCCGACGGAGCCGCTCGCGGGCCCGATCGAGCGCGTCGCCGTCAGACCGGCTCACGGAATGGTCGATGTCCTGCGTGATCTCCTGCATCACGCTCCCCTGGACGGCGCGGCGCCCGGGGACGAGCACCGCCACGACGATCAAGACGGCCGCGCAGCCCGCTCCGAGGGCCACCATGCGCCAATCCTTTGTCCTGCGCTGCTTCACGTCGCCTGGGTCCCGCCTGGGCTGATCCCAAAGCCAAGAATGCTCCTGGTATTAGCATAGCCCAGCGGAAAAATCCACTGGGTTTGCGTTGACTTATGCCCTCGCAGGCTCAGTAGGTCGCCGCGCCCACGGCGCGGTCCAAACCGGTTCCCAGGGTGTAGAACATCACCGCCGTGAACTCGTACGTGATCACCGAGGGGTCCGCCTCCGCCGGGATCCCCGGCTTGAGCACCGGGTTCTCGTCGAACCGCTTGAACAGCAGGCCGTCGTAGGAGCCGGCAAAGCCGATGCACAGGTCGCCGTCCGCCCGGACACCGGAATACCACATGTCGTACACCGGCCGTCCGGAATCGTTGGTGATGGTGATGGTGGGCGCCCCCACCGCCGCCTCGTCGAACTGACCCGCAAAGGGATTCGGCCCCAGCACCGGGTCGTGCGCCGGGGTCGCCGGATCCGGATCCACTTTTTCCACCGTCACCGCACCGTTGGCATCCACCGTGAGCGACGCCAGGAAAATCGCCCCCGGATCCTGCGCCGCGTAGTACAGCAGCACCGTGTCGCCCGACCAGACGGCGGTCGGTTCCCCGACGCGCGCGCCCTCTTCCGGGAGGCTCGCGCTCACCAGGGGGTTGTCCGCGTGCCGGGTGAAGACGAACCCGTCATCCGAGGACGCATAGCCGATCTCACCGTCGCCTCCCTGGAAAAACAGGCCGAAATCCGTGGTCAGTCCCGGCTGCAGCAGGGCGGGGTGCGCGACCCGGCTCGCCTCCCAGGTGGTCGCGCTCGCCTCCAGCACCACCGCCATGTCGCGCGGTTCGTTGGCGAGGTCCACGCCGTCGGCGCGACGAATCTCGGCCCGACTGCCGTTGTCCGCGGTGAAGAACACCGTGTACTCCCCCTCCGCGGGAGAGAAGGCCGACGGCCCGTAGAACGCCCAGTCCCCGTCCTCGTCCTCGAGCACCTTGGGCTCGGCGATGGGCGTCCGGGGATCCTCCGGGAGCGCCTTGTAGGGCCCGGCCAAGCGCGTGGGGAGGTTGCTGTCGCCGCCGCCCTCCTCGGCGCCCGCGCCACAGGCGACAGCGCCCATCAGGGCCGCGGCCGCGACGGCCCACCGCACCGCTCGTGGGGACCCAGAACCGCTCATTGGAACCTCAGCTTCAGCGTGACCCCGACCGACAGCACGTAGCCGTCGGACGTGTAGTCCCCGATGGGATCCGCGGGATCGTACTTCCAGTGGTGGCGACTCTGCATGTGGATGTACGCGAAATGCACATCCAGATCCAGCGGCCGATCCAGCACCGGGATCAGCTTGGTCAGGGAGAGGCCCAACCCCACCGACAGGTGGTGCTTGTTGTTGTCCACGAGATTCATGCTCCGGCCCTTCTGCTCGGGCGCGGGAGACGGCTCGAAGGCGTACCCGGCCCGCACGGCCAGGGAGACGTGCGTCTTGCTCAGGGCGATGAACTCCGCCCCCAGCCGCGCGGTCCAGGTGTCGCGGAACCGGGGAGAGGCCGGGTTGGGCTGCGAATCGATCTGCACGAGCTCGTCAAAGGCGCCGAGCTCGAAGTTCATCTCCAGCCGGGAGCCCGGATTGATGAAGCGCGACCACTGGGCCCACACGATGTCCATGGTCACCGTCCAGCGCTTGTTCGGCATCACCGCGACCCCGAAGGCCACCTGACGCGGCTGGAAGAGGTTGGTGGACAGGCTCGTGAGGCCGAAGAAACCGTCCTGCAGGATCGTGCCTCCTCCGCCCTCCCCCACCACGTCACCGCGGATCAGAAAGCCCTGCTGCAGCTCGAGCACGAACTCGTGTCGGTACGTGAGCCCGATGGACAGCCAGGGCAGCGGCTCCCAGAGGATCCCCGCCTGCGGGTACCGCAGGGCCTTGAGATCCACGTCCAGATCGAGCCGCATGTCCGACTCGGCCTCGGGGTTCGGAAACGAGATGTTCCCGGAGAGCTCCAGGTTGCCCTTGGTGCGGGACATGAAGGTGAGCCCCGCCCCGATGTACAGCCCCTTGACGATCTGGATCGCCAGGTTGGTCGAGAGGTAGATGCGCTGGGTGCGGTTGTCGTAGTAGACGAACCGCGGCTGCACCCGAGGCATGGCCCGCACGCGGCTGATGCGCTCGTCGGGCAGGAAGATCACCACGCCGAAGGCAAACCGGAAGGGGCCGATGCTCCCGGGCGCCACCAGCCCGGCCGTGAGACCGCGGGTGTGGTCCACGCCGACGTCGTGACCGTTCAGCCGCAGCGCCGGGGCGCCGAGCTGATAGCCGATGTCGATGGACAGGTCCTTCCGGGCGACGATGCCCGCCGGGTTGTAGTAGTTCGCCGAGGCGTCGTGCGCCAGCGCCGTGTGGGCCCCCCCCATGGCGATGGCGCGCGAGCCGAGCCCAAAGGCGTCCACGGGGTTGGCGCGGGCGGCCGTTGCGACGCACAGCAGCGCCGCGGCCAAGCCGAGCACCACGGGTCTGATGACCTGTGCCCTCCGTCGACTCAAAACTCCACCCCCATCTGGATCCCGGTGGCGATGAGGTACCCCCAGGTGCGAAAGCTCGATCGGGAGAACCGGGTCAGCATGGGATCCGCCAGCGGATCCGCCACCACGGACTGGTCCTTGGTGTGCTTCTGCGGCATCAGGTAGTGGTACTGGAAGAACAGATCCACGGAGAAGGGCACCACCACTCCCTTGCGGAACGCCGCGCCAAAGCCCAGGGAGAAGACGTGCCGGTGGTTGTCGAGCAGGTTCAGCAACCCGGTCTGTTCCGGGATGGGTGTGGGCTCGAAGAAGTAGCCCCCGCGCAGCGCCAGACGCCACCTGTGGACCTTCCACTCCTGCTCCAGCCCGAGGCGGCCGACCACTGTGTCCCGGAACTTCGGCAGCGGCTGGTCCCGGGCCGCGACGGTGACGTTCCGGGTGGGCAGCGGATAGCGCGACCAGTCCTTCCAGCACACCTGGACCGCGAGGAGCAGGCTGGAGATCGGCCGGTAGGCCACCTCCAACGCCACCTGCTGCGGATCGAACTGGGCCACCCCCGAGATGGTCATCTCGGGAATTCCCACCGGGAGCTCGTCCTGCAGCGTGTTCTCCAGCACCACGTCGAAGCCGGCGATGGACTCGCCCCGGTAGGTGAGGCCGAAGGACAGCTTCGGCACCCACTTGGGCGTCCACATGACCCCGAAGATGGGAGCGTAGTCCACGATGAGCTGCTGCTCCACCGTGGACCCGATGGAGCCCGCCGCGTCCGCGCTGATCCACACCGTCCCGGTCAGCGCCGCCAGCGCCAGCACCCCGGCGCCGATGCGGAATCCCGGAAGGGGCTCCACCGCGCCGGCCACCATCACACCCACCACCTGGGTGCGACTCTCCAGCGTCGCAAAGAACGGCTGTCCGGGCAGCGGGACCCGGGCTCGGGTCACCACGCCCGTCGGCAGGTAGAACCCCATCCCCACCCACATCTTGTTTTTCAGCCACCCCTTGAAGGCGAGCGGAATGTTGGCGCCGATGATCAGGCCGTAGGTGTTGTCCGCCCGAGGCGCCCGGATGCGGCGCAGGTTCTCCGACAGCCCGAGCTCGAAGGTGCCGAACAGATAGCCCACGGTCAGGCGCTTGTTGTCGGCGTTGGTCAGCCCGGCCGGGTTGGTGTAGACCGACTCGTACCCCATGCTGTGCGCCACGCCGGTGGCGCCCATGCCGGGCGAACGCATCCCGAAGCCGAACAGGTCCGGCGCCGAGGCCGACGCCGGCCCCGCGCCGGCGGTGACGATCGCAAGCAGCGCCAGCGCGCCGAGCGCGTCGGCCAGTCGATTCATCCGGGATGTACGCACGATCACCTGGGCCCACAGTACCAGAATTTTGGCGGTTTGTTGGCCCAAACAAAACGTCCGGGCGTCGCGCTCGCGGCGCCGCAACCAGCGCCGCAACCAACACAAAGACCAACGCTACAACCAGCGCTACAACCAGCACCACAACCAACACAAAGACCAGCGCTAAGACCTGCGCTAAGACCTGCGCTACAACCCGACCGTGCGACGCGCGTCCTGCGTGGTGAGGTGGAGCAGGAGCACGACCGGGTAGAGCAGGTTGGCGAACACGAACAGGGCGCCCGCGCCCGTGGCCAGCAAGATGAACGCGGCCCCGGTGGCGAGCACGCCGTAGCCCACCGACGCCATCCAACCCCAGCGCGCGCAGCGGAGCAGCCCGACGCCCCCCACCACCAGCAGCACGACGTTGACGCAGCTCATGAGCGCCATCGCCCACACCGTGGCCACCCCGGGCGCGCCGCTGCCCGTCGAGCCGGCGATGCCGAAGCCGAACAGCGCCGCGATCCACAGGAGCGTGAGCGCCGCGACCCCGAAATTCAGGACCGCGAGCACCACGAAGGACGCCGGCCGCGTTCCGGCCGCGTCACCAACCTCTCGGGCCTCAGGCGCCTCACGGGCCTCTCGGACCTCAGGCGCCTCACGTCCCGGCGCTTCGTCCTGCTGGTTCGGTTCGTCTTTCTGGTTCGGTTCGTCGCTCATGGCTCTTTTCGCCCTATCAGTCTACGCGCAACAAGACAATCGGTATGTGTTCACGGGGGTGTTATTCGCGGCGCCTTCCGAGCGCGGCGAGGCACGCCGGAGGGGGTGCCAACAGCGAACAAAGACACCGGGAGACCGCGCCTGAGGCCCTCCCTCCGTACACAGGACGATGCGATTGTATCACAACCTCGAGAACCCGAACCACGCGACAGTCGCCCCTTAGGGGTCGCGAGCTCTGTGGTATACTGGCAGCATGACCAGCCCAGCGTCGGCGCGCAAAAAGGCGGCCACCTACGCGGACATCGAGGCGCTCCCGGAGCACCTGGTGGGGGAGCTCATTGACGGAGAGCTGGTGGTTTCACCCCGGCCGGCCCTGCGCCAAGCCCGCTCGGCCTCTCGGCTGGGTATGGATTTGGGCGGCCCCTTTGATCGGGGAGTTGGCGGCCCCGGCGGATGGATCATCCTGGACGAGCCCGAGCTGCACCTCGAGGCGAATGTGCTGGTGCCCGACCTGGCCGGCTGGCGCAGGGAGCGGATGCCGGAGCTGCCGGACACCGCAGGCACCTCCCTTGCGCCGGACTGGATCTGCGAGGTCCTGTCTCCCTCCACCGAGGCTGATGACCGCGCCGGCAAGATGCCCATCTACGCCCGGTTCGGCGTGGCCCACCTCTGGCTGCTGGACCCGATCCTCGAGACCCTGGAGGGGTTCCGGCTCCAAGAGCAGGGCTGGTTCCTGGTCGGCACCCATCGGGGGGAGCGGAAGGTGTGCGTGGAGCCCTTCGACGCGGTGGAGCTGGACCTGGGAGCGCTCTGGGAACGTTAACGACCTCGGCTGAAGTCCGCACCTTCGGCTGACGTCCGTGCCTGACAAGGGCGTGCGCGATCTCGCAAACCCCGCCCCAGCGATTCCCGCTCACTCGACAGCCGCTGGCCCATCTCCCAGTACGTCTGAACGAGGATCTTGGACACGGCCGTCTCCGCACTGCTGCGACCTTTGACAAGAATTCTCGTCAAGTCATCCCGAAGGAACTCGTTTCTCTCAATTTTCGACGTCATCGCTGTCATAGTAACTAGTTACGTCTAATTTACGACATCCTGTCATCGAATTCTCGTCATCTCCGTCAATGACGTGACTTTGTCCCAGGGCTCGGCCGAGCCTGCCGCGGCGCGACCCCACTCCCCCCCGTGCTGTGCTAAATCTCAGCCGGTGCGACCCGGCCCCTCACGGCATCGCAACCGGTGTCGCAACGCCGCCGGCGATGCGCCAGACCGGCGATGTGCCCAAGCCTGGGCCAACCAGGATGGATGTCGGTTGACACCGGCATGACGGGCGGTATTCTAATAGAGGAATACCGCAACCATCCGCCCGAGGACCGGCCGAGGACCGAGGACCGACAGAGGAGGCATCGATGGCGGTGAAGAAATTCGCGATCTCCGTGGCCGAGGACGTGATGACCGAGGTGGACCGCGCCGCGGCGGAGCGCGGCATCAGCCGCAGTCGGTTCATCACCGGCGTCTTGCGCCAGGTGGCCGACGCCCGCAAGGACGCCGAGGTGATCCGCCGGATCAACGAGCTGCTGGCCGGCGAAGACCTCAACCAGCAGCAGGCAGATGAGGCCCTGGCTTTCCAACACGCGGGCGTGACCACGGGAACCGAGTGGTAGGTGATGACGCTCACACAAGGCGATGTAGTGTGGGTGGAGCTGCCGCGCCACGCGGGCTCGGCGCCTGCCGGCCGGCGGCCTGCCGTGGTGCTGCAGCACGACCGCTTCAACCGCAGTCGCCTGGCCACGGCAGTGGTCGTAGCCATCACCTCAAGGCTCGCGTACGCCGGTCTTCCCGGCAACGTCCGCCTTCGCAAGGGGGAGGGCGGGCTGCCCCGTCCCTCCGTCGTCAACGTCACCCAGGTAGCCACTGTCGACCGCTCACAAATCGTCGACCGGGCCGGACGGCTCACCACACGCAGGCTGGCCCAGGTGTGGGAGGGGGTGAGGCTCGTGCTCGAGCCCGCACCGTCCAAGATCTAACGCCCGCGACCGCGGCCTGACTCAACAACGAGGTGATGGTCTTCGAAGAATCCGGGGGGGCAAAACCGTGCGGTGGTACGTCAGTGTGGCGGTGAACCGACCTATTTGGCCACCTTCATCACAGCGCCATCCACTTCCGTCGAGTTCGTCCAATAGACGTGTGTCGAATCGACTGCAATGCCGTAGGGGTTGTCTTGCCCAGACGCAAGCTCGATTGGGAAGCCACCTCCGAGAGGCACTTTCATCACAGACCCGCCGAAGTGGTTTGTCCAGTAAACATGCGTCGAGTCGACAGCGATACCGAGAGGATTATCCTGCTCCGAGGCGAGCACAATTGGTGTGCCGCCGTCCAAGGGCACTTTGTTTACAGACCTCGATACGTTTTCCGTCCAATAGACACGCTGACCGAACTTTGCATGCCCGTCTCCCTCCTGCTCCAAACTACTCTAAACAACGGCGAATCGACCGTCTGGCGAAGCATGCAGCGGTCACAGATAACCGCTCCGAACAGTAGATCACTCGACTGGGGCCGGTTCGTGTCCTGAGCGTTCGACCGCGGCCACCGAGTTGTTTCACTTTCGCGTCAGACGATTCATCTCAGGCATTTCTGAAACAAAATTCGCCCCAAAATGTTTCACTTTCGCGTCAGACGATTCATCTCAAGCATTTCTGAAACAAAATTCGCCCCAAAATGTTTCACTTTCGCGTCAGACGATTCATCTCATTCATTTCTGAAACATTTTACCGGCCTGTTTGGGAGCTGTCTTCCAGCGCGGTGTCCGATGCGTGCGAGCACGTCTGGTGCCCGTGCACTTTCCAAGTCCGAACCCGGTAGATCCCCTTTCTGCACCCGCTCCGCCCGGGTCGCCACGGAGGTCTCAACCGCCAACGCCTTGGAAAAGCACGAAGCGGCAATGGTGTATCGAGATTGGGATCTGTTGTCTGGGCTGGGTTAGGCTTGGCGGGCTGTGCTAGCCCCAGTGAGCCCTCCATCACCACCTTGACGGACGACTTCTTCTCGGAGGATATTCCTCTCGCAAGCTCCTTCCCAACACCCCACCGGGGTTTGACAAATGAGGTGATCCGATGCGGCTAGCTGTTCTTTGTTGTGCGGTCCTCCCGGCCTTCGTGGCATGTGTGAAGAAGCGTCCGGCGGACAAGGAAACCCCTTCCTCCTCGAGCGCTGCGCAAAGGAACCCGATGACCGCCATGTCCGCCAGGGCGGCTGTCATGAGCCAGACAACCAAGGGGACTGCGATGGCCACGGCGAAACCGAGGAAAGTGGCCCCACCCCCCATGGAACCCGCGCCGAAGGCGGCGGTGGGGGGCGTCAAGAAGGAGCGCAGGGAGCCATTCGACAGGGACTATGTCGCCCCCTCTCCCGACTCCCAGAAGCTGCTGACCAAGATGATGGCCATGCTCAAGCCCGCCAAGGGCGTCGCTGTGAAAACCGTCCTCAAGGACCACGTGCTCCCGCAGAATCTCCTAGCCCCACCCGAGGACAAAGTGAGCCTCTCCCACGCCACGTCCCTGAAGGACGCCGACAACAAGGTTGTGGCGGTGGTCTTTGTCGTGACTCCGATGTCGTTCTTGAAAAAACCGAAAAAGAGCAAGACGGCTCCGAAGCTGGCGTTCCTCTATCCGGTCAAGAAGAAGGCCGGCAGCGGCATCGAGCTCCGGTTCAAGGCAGTGGATACGGATCGTTTTTATGGGGACATCACAGTCTCCCAGGTGGACCCGAAGAAGAGCCATTGCGTCGCTGTCGACCTGCGCGGCAAGGCCTATCAGGAGCTGGACACCTTTCAGAAAGCAAACCTGATGATGCAGTTCGTGTTCTCCCGGGGCTCGATCAGCGCTGTCGGTGCCTACGTGGTGGAACGCATCCTGAGAGACGGCAGGAACACGAGCTATGCGAAGGGGCGAGCCCTGTGGGCGAAGAGCGCCCAGGGCAAGCCCGTTCATATCGCGCACCAGTATCTTCGGGTCTCGATGAAGCAAGGAGGCCGCAGCGAGACATTCTGCGGAGTGGAAGTGATCGTCAATCTCCTCGAGGGAGACCGACTCGACGAGCTTCACGGCAACGCGCTGAAGAAGTTCACGAAAGACAACCCAGCCCTGGCCAAGCAGCTCAAGAAAACCGGTCGTCTGACCGGAGCCGCCTGTAAGGTCCTTCCCTTCTGATCACGCCCCTCGAAAAAGAAAGCGGGTGCGCCTCCCTGGCGGGTGTGGTTTTCATCCTGATCAATGATCGCCCCCCATCGAGCGAAGCGAGGCTCCCCCTTGAGGGGGTGGGTGATGTGAGCCGCGGAGCGGCGGATCTGTCAAGTCAGG
>JBDRSE010000229.1:0-52886 GCA_043825095.1 bacterium | reverse complement strand
GCACCGCTTCGAATGTCGCGTCGACGCCTTGGGCCAACGCCGAGCGCAACCGACCACCGGCCCCATTCCCGGGCGCCGTCGCACGGTCGTCCTCGGGCAGCGCGCCTCCGGGAACCTCCACCGGGCGGCCGAACTTGTCGGTGCAACGCAGCGCGTAGCCGGCGCCGGCGCCCTCCCCGCTCCGCTGCAGCTCGAAGGCGAAGGCCCCGCCGTCGGTGTAGCTGCCTCCCCGGGCGTTCCAGTACCGATCCGCCACGGTGCGGAAGCGCGAGTCCTGGGCGGCGAGCACGGCCAGGGTGTTGTCGATGGCTTGCTTCTCCGAGGCCACGATCCCGATGGAGACCTCGCCGTGCTGGAGCGCGAACACCTGGGGCCGCAGCATGGCCGTGTCGGTGATGCCGAGCAGGCGGTAGGCCGCGCGGTCGGGATCGCTGCCGGCGACGATGAAGAACCACGGCCCGTCCGGGGAGCCGTGGATGTGCAGCGCAGACAGGGCCCGGTAGATCCGCTGCCGCTCGACCGGGAGGCGGTCGAAGTCCAGCTCCGTGGTCGGCGCGAAGGCCTCGATGACCGCCTCGAGCGGATACCCGTAGACGCGGGACCACAGATCGTACAGGAGCACCGCCACCTCGGTGTCGGTCAGGAACTGCGGAACCACGTGGTGCTGCCTCAAGTACTGCATCACGCTGTGGTAGTTGGCAAAGTCCCCGTTGTGCACCAGGGCCTCGTTCATGCCGACGAAGGGGTGACAGCCCGCGGGGTGCCAGACCCGGCCTCGCGTGGGATATCGCTGATGCGCGATCCAGATCCGCGCCGCGAAGTCGTCGAGGCCGTAGTACTGCACCACCTGCTCGGCGTACCCGACGACCTTGAAGATCAACAGGTCCCTGCTGTGGGACAGCACGAAGGCGCGCTTCTCTCCTTGGGCGGCGTAGAAGCGCCGGTTCAGCCGGAAGCTGTTCTGGAAGACGATTTCGTCCTCCACCGCCCGCGGCGGGGCCGCCGCGAGGTCGTGCTCCTCGGCGAAGCGCCGGCACGCGTCGTCCTTGACGCGCACCACGTAGCGGATCACGTCCGGCGGCCGCACCTCGAGTCCGAGCTCACGGTGGTCCCGGGCCGGGGTGACGCGCGTCTTGTGCAGGATCTCCAGCTGCGGGGCGACGGCCTCTCGCTCCAGCTCGGCCTCCACCTCCGGATCCAGGAGCGCGAGCTGCAGCAGGTAGGCGTCCCGCAGGGTGTCAGCGTCGACACCGAGCTGTTTTGGCACCAGCCCCGCGGCGGCGATGCCGCCACCCTTGCCGTTGCCGCGGTTGTGCATGCGCCGCGCCGGCTCGACGAGGATCCGGCCGCCGAGCGGCTCGGTGGCCGCGAAGCCCACCACGCCGCAGCCGCCCTCCTCCGCCGCCTTGCCCCGGGGCGGGGCCCCGACACCGGCCACCAGCCTGCGGCGCGACGCGAGGATGCCGTCCGTGAGCGCGCGGCTCATGCTTCGGCCCTCCGATAGTCCTGGTGACGGAGCAGGTCGCTGCGCCCCACGAGCTCCCGCACGTGGCCCAGGCCGAGCCGCCACAGGATCTCCCGGAGCTGCGCGGCCCAGGCGTTGAGCAGGTTGGTCAGCCGCTGCTCGCCCCACTGCTCGTCGAACTGCGTCACGAGCGCCCCATCGGTGGTGGCGATGCCCCGCGGGCAGCCGCGCCCCCGCTCGCAGACGCCGCAGCGCACGCACTCCAGGGCCACCATCTCCGCGGTGCCGATCACCACCCCGTCGGCCCCGAGGGCGATGGCCTTGGCCACGTCCCAGGCGGTGCGAAGCCCGCCCGAGGCGATCAGGGTCACGACGTCACGCAAGCCCTCCCGCACCAGGAACCGGTGCACCTTCGGAATGGCGTACTCGATGGGCATGGCGATGTTCTTCTTCGCGACGTCCGGCGCGGCGCCCGTGCCCCCGTAGGACCCATCAATGTGCACCACGTGGGCGCCCGCGTGGTAGCTCCCCACCGCCACCATGTCCACGTCCGTGGGGGTCGACACCTTGACCGAGACGAGGGCGCGCGGGTTGACCAGCCGGATCCAGTCCACGTGCTTCTTGTGGTCCTCCACGGAGTAGACCGAGTGGAACGGGAACGGCGAGAAGAGCGGCGTCCCCTCCACGGCTTCGCGCATGCGTGCCACGATGGGGGTGTTCTTGGACCCGAGCAGGTGGCCGCCCAGCCCGGGCTTCGCGCCCTGGGCGTACTTGAACTCCACCATCCGCACCCGCTGGATGGTTTCTTCCCGCACCCCGAACAGCCCGGTGGCCACCTGGGTGATGACGTGATCTTCGTAGGGGATCAGCGCGTCGGGAAAACCGCCCTCGCCCGTGCAGGTGAAGGAGTCCAGCGCGGTGTAGGCCCGCGCCCGGGCGACGATGGTGGACAGGCTGACCGAGCCGAAGCTCATGCCGCCGCCGTAGATGGGGAGACCGATGGACACCTCGGGGCGCCCGTCGCCGGTGCGGTTGAGCGGGATGCGCAGCCCGATCTCGTCCGGTGAGCCGTGGTCCGGGAGGGACTCCGGAAACCGGAAGTGGATGCGATCGAAGCCGCCGCCCGAGGCCCCGACCCGGTACTCGAGGCCGTTGTCCGGCGGCCGGCCGGTTTCGGCCTGGTGCCAGGTGGCGGCGAGCAGGTCGGCCGGCCAGCGGCTGTCTCCGATGGTCTCCCACACCGGGTCCGGACCCACTCGCAGCGCCTGCTCGGGGCAGGACGGGACGCAGTAACGGCCGGCGGCCTCGCACACCTCACCGCCCACGCAGAGGTGGGAGCGGGGCCTGAGCAGCCGGCCCCCGCCTTTTACGTGAACACCGTACCGGCACACCTCGGCGCAGGTGCCGCAGGCGGTGCACGCCGAGGTCCGCACCACCCGGTAGCGACCAAAGGCGTTTCGGAAGCGTGAGGCGCAGCTCGGAACCCGGGAACCGGCTGCCGTCCGAGCATCCGTGGACCCGGGCTTCGAAGCGATCGATGGGGGCAGGGGCTCCGCGTCCGCGCGACGCTCGCCGAAGATGGGCGCGAAGCTCTCGCGCTCGAGATCCTCGAAGAACATCGCCCGCCCGAGCTCGCCGCGCAGTCGCCGCACCTCGCGCAGCCCCATGGCGCCGAGGAGCTCGATGAGCTGGGAGTGCCAGGCGCCGAGCAGATTGGTGATCCGCTGCGCGCCCCACTCCGTGGGCAGGGACTCCATGTTCACCGGGCACTCCAGCGACTCGTCGCAGCGACGGCAGAGCCGGCACTCGAGGGCCACGACCAGGGCGACGTCCACTCCGACGCCGTCGGCGCCGCACACGATGGCCTTGGCCACGTGCTCCGGCAGCGCAATGCCGCCCGTGGCCAGCAGTGACACCTGCTCTCGGACGCCGTCGTCCACCAGCGCGCCGTGCACCTCCAGCAGCAGCTCGCTCAGGAAGCTGTCGCGTCGGCTGCCGAGCCCCTGACCGGCCGCGTCCGCTCGCAGGTGGATGACACCGACGCCGCTGTCGACCAGGTGCCGGGTCCGCTCCACGGCGTGCTCGTCCAGGTCCAGCCGGACCGACACCACGAGCTCCGGGTGCTCGTCCCGGAGGGCGGCCGCCCGGTCCGCGACCCGGGCCCCGTAGGCGAGCTCGACCATGGTCGCACCTGCCACCTCGTCCACCGCGTCTCGCTCACCCACCTGAACGAGGAGCTGCTTCCGAAGGGGTGCCAGCTCCGCCCTGGCCGACGCAAAGGGGGCCACCGCCAGGGTCTGCAGGTTCTCGGCCGCCCGCGCCAGGGCCTCGAGCACCGGGCGCCCGCGGATCCCGCGATCGGGCAATTCCAGCACGACGGGCATCGGAATGGTGCCCAGGGCGGGCAGCTCGCTCGTCATCCGCCCGCCGTCGAACACCAGCCGATCCGGCCGTCGGCCGAGGTCGATGCTGGTGCTGATGTACTCGCGGCCGTGGATCCCGTCCCGGGTGGGACGCACGATCTCGGACATGTCCGTCCACATCTGGTCGAAGCCCGGCCCGACGAAGGGACCGCGATAGCCGGCCCCGGACACCGGGATCTTCCCATCCTCGGCCTGCCGCCAAATCGCCTGGATCCGCTCCGGCGTCCAATACTCGTTGCCCAGCCACTGGAACTGGGGGTTCGGCGCCCGCAGGATGATGCCCTTCTTGCACTCCTGCACGCAGCGCAGGCAGTTCACGCACTGCTCGTCCGGCTGCGGTCCCAGGCCCAGCAGATCGAAGGACGGCTCCCGGTACACATCGAAGATACAGGCCGTGCGCTTGACACACTCCAGGCAGCCCAGGCAGCCGTCCAGCTCGATCCGGCTGACCGGCGGAATCGTCGGGAAGCGGTGGGGGGCGGATTCGACCGCGATGTGGTACTTCGTGGGCATCGGGTCCGGCTCAGGCCTGGTGGTCTTCCTTCACCATTCGAATGGGCTCTCCGTGGCACCCGCCGGACCAGTCCTTGGCAGGTCGCACCTCCATCAGCCGCTGCAGCGCGTCCCGATCCATGGCCCGCCTGACGATCTGCTGCCACACGCAGTCCTTGTCCACGTCCACCTCGCACCGCCCGTCCGGACGGGTTCCGCCGCAGGGTCCGTTGGCCAGGCTCTTGGCGCAGCGGGACACCGAGCACAACCCGAACGTCTCCCCCAGCCGGCAGTCGCCGCAGGCCGCGCACCGGGTGAGCCACAGCCCTGCCTCGGCCCTGACCGCCAGGGACGTCGTGTTGACCCCCGGATACACCGTCGCCTCGGGGAAGCGCTCGGCAACGGTCTGCACCCCGATCCCGCACGCCAGGCTCACCACCGCCTCCACGCCTCCGATCAAGGGCGCGAGGGCTTCGACGAACTCCCACTCACACTGCCGCTCCAGGGTGCGGGTCACGACCTCCAGGGACGAGCCGCTCGCGGCGCACCCCATGCGCATCAGGGGCGCCAGGGTTTCCACCTCGCGCTCCCCCCCGGCGGCGCACTCGGCCACGCAGGTGGCGCACCCCACCAGCAGGATCCGTTCGTACTCCCGCACGGTTTCGATGAGCTCCGGAATCGGCTTCCACTCGGCAATGATCACGTCTGATGTTCCTTCATGGGGTTCGGCCCGTGGGGCAGCGCCGCCGCGGCACGCTTCTCAGACAGCTCCAGCAGGTCCTCGGTGGTCAGTCCGGCTCCGCTCTCCATACCCAGGCGATCCGCTCCGATGCCGATGGCCGCCAGCAGCTCCCGCGCCCGGCGAATCCGTTTGGCAGTGATCCTGTACCCGACCAGGAAGCGACACGCCGACTCCCCACACCCGACGACCTGGATTCCGTCCACGCCCCGCTCGAGGATCTTGAGGAGATGAGGAACCTCGACCTTGCTGGTGCACGGAATGGGGGTCAGCTTCGTCCGGACCCCATCCCTCCGGAGCGCCATTGTTTCCTCCGGTTTCCCGGCGACGCACCCCTGACAGTACAGCACGACGATGTCCTGACCACCTGGGCTCGGTTGGACATTGCCTGTCATTCCGGCTCCTTTCGCCAGATTCCCTCAGGTGTTGCAGCACAGGGGGAACGGACGCTTTGCGGCATACTACAGGGCCTGAGGCCAGAATATCAAGCGATTCGCGCCTTTTGGAGGGAGATTCGAATCCGTCTCCGAAGGATCCGCGCGCGGTGTCACGGAGTCGAGGTCTGGAATTTTGCGCAGAGCCGCTGGGGAGTGGCAAAGCCGGTGCCGAAGTCCGAGGTCGGGAAGTCCCGCACGATGATCGCCGCGCCAAAGGTGCCGTCTCCGTTGCCCAGGTGTAGCTGTGTCCGGGAGGGCGGAGCGCCCACGTCGGCGTAGCGCCACCCCAGCATGATGTCGAGGTTGCCGTCGAAGTCGAAGTCAAAGGCGCGGGTGGCGCCCGTGGCCCCGGGCACGTCGTGGTTGTTCTCGTCCGGGTTGATGTCAAAAGCCTCGAAGCAGCCGGAGAAGTCGAAGCTGAAGACGGTGCCGTTGACAACGCCCGGGTAGAACCAGGCGGAGCCGGGATCCCCGTCGTCGTCCAGCCCGATCACCACGTCGCCCAGGTCGTCGCTGTTGAAGTCCCCGAACAGGATCGAGTTGGCCGGGGACGCGCCGCAGCCGCCGCTGTTGTGGCTGAACATGGCCGTGGACGGCACGTTGAAGGTGCCGTCCCCATTGCCCGTGAGCAGGTACACCGGAATGGCGACGTTGCCCCCGGATGACATCGTGTACAGCACCATGTCCCGGAAGCCGTCGCCGTCCACGTCCACGGCATCCCGGCCCGGTCCCACGTTCCACTGACCGCCGGCCAGGCTCACGAGCTCGGCCGCGTGCCGCTGGATGAAGGCGCAGCCGTTCGGGTTGGCCGGATCCGTGGTGTAGGCGCAGTTGGCGGTCGTCACCAGACCGGTGTTCTCGTAGGAGTAGTAGTCCGCGTCGGTAAGGTTGCCGCTGCGCTGGGTTTCCAGGGCGATGAGATCGATGGCGTCGTCGTTGTTGAAGTCCGCCGCAAACACCCACAGGCCGCGATCCAACGCGCTGTCCACCAGCCGCTGCTCGAACACCTGGGGCTGCCCCGTGGCGATGTCCGCGGACCGCCAGAAGTACCAGAGGTCCCGCAGGTTGGCCGGGTCGGCGGGGTCCGCGTCGCCGTAGGCGAGGAAGTCCATGGACCCGTTGTTGTCGAAGTCGGTGATGATGAAGCCGGTGTAGCGATAGGTGGTCACGCCGCAGTTCTGCGGCGTGGAGGCGGTGCAGCCGTACTGGGCGCCGATGGGGACCGGCGCCTGGAAGGTGCCGTCCCGGTTCGACAGGCTCAGGTCGATGGTGCCGGTGTCGTTCCGGTGCAGGATGTACTCGGGGAAGGGATCCCGGGGGTACGGGTCGTCGGGATCGAGGATGCCGTCGCCGTCCGTGTCGGCGTTGTAGGGATCCGAGATGACGCAGTCGGCGCCATAGATGACCTCCTCGCCGTTCGAAACCCCGTCGCCGTCGGAGTCGTCATCGCCGTTGCAGAGCCCGTCGTTGTTGGTGTCGTCCCAGCCGTTGGGGTCCCCGGGGCAGTCGTCGTCCACCTCGTCACACACCCCGTCCCCGTCGGCGTCGGTCCACTGGTTGGGATCGTTGGGGCACGGATCGTCCACGTCGGGCACGCCGTCGCCGTCGCTGTCAATGGGGGGGCCGGCGTCGTTTTGCACCACGGCGTCCGGCCCCGGTGTGTCGGCGTCGGTCACCGCCCCGTCGGTCGCCGCTCCATCGGTCTGGGCCTGGGCGTCACCGCTCTGCGCGTCGGCCGTCAGCGCGTCCGGCCCGACGCTGGCCGACGTCGGGCCACAGCCTCCTCCCCACCCGCATAGAAAAACGCCAAGGAAAAAAAGTGTACGAGCTCTCATTGCACCATCTCCCCGAGTGAGTTAGGAAAGCCCAGAGGACTCCGCCGCAGATCGTACCGTCGACCCGGAGAATATGGAACCGGAATGTGTGACAACAGCGATGCCGTGAAAGGCGGCTGTCAACCGGCCGTGACCGGCGGCTGCCAATGGAAGGTCGAGCTCGACTATCCCTGCCCGTGGAGCTACAAGATCATCGGCGCCGACGAGTCGCAGCTTCGGGCGCTCATCGCCGGGCTCGTCGGTGATCGCGCACACACGGCGTCCCTCTCCAATCGCAGCCGCAGCGGCAAGTACACCAGCCTGACCCTCTCCCTCACCGTGACCGACGAGGCGGATCGCCTGGCCCTCTTCGAGTCCCTGTCGCGCCACCCTGCCGTCAAGTTCGTGCTGTAGCGACGCTTCGCCTCAAAACTCTCCAGAGTAAAGCAACGCCTGTCCCGCCCGGATGGTGGCGTCCATGGCCAGAAACACGCGCTTCCGATCCAGGTCGCACGACCGGAAGACGGCCAGCCGCTCGAGGAATTCACGCAGGGGCGGCGCGGCGTAGATTTCCCGGAGCGAGCTGGTCAGCGCCTCGCACAGATAGCCGATGCACGCCGGCGACTTGAAGAGCGCCAGAACGCAGCCCGCGTCCGTGTGATACCGGCACCGCTCGACGTCCGGCGCCACGGGCTCGATCCAGCCGTTGCGCCGGGCCTCCAGCCGCTGGGTGCCCAGCATCGCCTCCGGCACCAGCCCCAGGTCGTAGCCGAGAATGTGGCAGCAGCCGATGGGAGGCTTGTCGCAGCGCGTGGCGCAGAACCCCTTCATCAGGGTCGCCACGAGCTCGTCCAACCGGCGCGAGTGGAGCGCATACTCCAGCAGCAGCTTCCGGACGAGGTAGGGCGGCGCGCCGGATGCCTGAGAGCCACGGGCCGTGTACTCGCTCCGCCGGGCCCGCTCCAGGAACAGGATCTCCGCGGTGTCCTCGAGGAAGCTCGCCACGGGCGACTGCCGATCCGACGCCAGCGCGGAGATCAGCGCCAGGGTGTTCGCTTCCCCGAACGCGTAGCCCGGCGCCGCGATCCCCTCGCCGAGGGTAGCGACGATCCGCCCCACGACCCCGTCGAAGTCGAAGTCGGAGTCGGAGCCCCCTGCCCCGACGGCCAGCTCCAGCCCGAGCAGCGCGTTGACCTCGCCCACCAGGGTCGCCACGATCCGGCCGCGCTCGACCACACCACTCTGCGCGAAAAGCTGCCTCATGCCCTGACCCCGATAATAGCAGACAATCGGGACGGGACCGGAGGTCCATCGACCTGTGCTGGCTCCCATGTGGTCTCTGTTGTCAACCGTGCCGGCGACCAGGGCCGGGGCTTCAGTGGGATCCCTGTTCGGGGGTGAAAACGCACCCGGACAGGCAAATGATCTGGTCACCCGGTATTCGTGACGGCGTCATGACAACGTCGGGCACGTACCGAGTGACTGCTTGACTGTTTGCGGATAGACTGGGTCGCCGGGGTTGGCCGTTGGTGCTGGTGCTGGTGCTGCTCGTGGAGAGGTGCCTGGCAACGCCTGGGACTCTGATCGTCGAGGAATCTGTTTGAATAGTTTTGCTTTCACCATCGCTGCTCTCGTGCTCATTGCCGGCGTGTTTGCGACGGCCTTCGTGATGTTGTCTCGCGAGCTTCGGTACGTGCGACTGCTCGCCGACTACCTTGGATACGCGGAGGCGGACGGCAATTCGGAGGGGCAGAAGCAGGGAAAGCCCCCGGCGAGCCTGCTCACGGAGCGCATTCGTGACGAGGTGAGCGGGGTCATGGGGGCGGCGGAGCCGGCCTGGGCGAACAAGCAGGTCCGTGGCTGGCAAATGCGCGCCCAGCGGCTGGAGGCGGCCCTGGCGTTCTGGGTGGACCTGCTCCGCCAGCTCGGGCTCCTGTTCACCGTGCTGGGTCTTGGGCTCTCCCTCGCTATCGATCCCGGGAACGTGGGGGACCTGCTGCAGCCCTTGGGCCTCGCCGTGTGGACCACGGTGGCCGGTCTTGCCTTGAGCTTGTTGCTCACCACCCGTTTCGGCATGCGGGTCGCGGTGTGGGCCGACACCTGCGAAAAGAACATCGAGGCCTGGGACAGCCGCAGGCGCGCTGCCGCCGCCGCGAAAGCTCCGGAGCCCTAGGCATGCGCCGCTCCCGCGTCCGTTACTCAGAACTGACGTCGCTGCTGGACGTGCTGTTCATCGTCGTGTTCGCGGCGCTCGTGCAGGCCTCGGCGCTGGTGGACCGGGCGCGCAGGGCGCCGGACACACCCCGCCCTGCCCGCTGGACCCCGCTCCCTGCCCGACCGGGAGCGCCCTCCCCATCCGCCGGTGCTGC
Source organism: bacterium (assembly GCA_043825095.1). Taxonomy (GTDB): domain Bacteria; phylum Myxococcota_A; class Polyangia; order HGW-17; family JAJRWW01; genus JBDRSE01. Next base: position 43,147 of record JBDRSE010000229.1, on the reverse strand, counting down.
GGCGGACGGAGGCGTTGTCCCCGACGCTGCGGTGGGGCGCGAGACGACAGCCGAGGCCGACACCGGGGCGCTGCGCCGCCGGGCCGCGAGCGCGCTGGTGGCCGCGAGCGCCCGCTCCGGGGTCGTGCGGGTGCAGGTGTCTGCCACTGGACACATCACCCACCTGACGGTGGAGTCCGGCGGCCGAACGCGCTCCCTGGTGGTGGACGTGCCGCTGCTGGAGCGGGTGCCCGATCCCAACGTGGGGATGGTATATCTGGGGCACAGTAGCGCCGCGCTGCGCGTGTGTACCGCGGTTCGTCGGACGCTGGGCTGGCGGACGCTTCGCGAAGCGCTGGTGATCCTTCAACCGGCGGTGCCCCTGGCCGCGCTGCAGGTGGCGCTGGTGGAGGGGCTCCGCGCGGATCAGAATCGCTGCTACCCCGAGGAGCGAGGCCTGGCCGTGATCGTGGATCCCGGCACCAAAGAAGAAAGACTGTTCCATGAAAAACGAAAATGACCAGACCTCCCCCACGTCGGAGAACGGCGCCCCCGCGGAGCCGAAGGCGGAAGCAAAGGCAGCGCCGACCCCAGAGGTGGAGTCGCTGTCGGACGAACGGCAGCGCTCCCGCGCCACTCGTCACAACAAATCGCGATGGGTGACGCGCATCGTGGTGATCGTGGGGCTGATCTTGCTGGTGCTGCTCCTCCTCGGGTGGAAGTACTGCAAGCCTGGCGGGGGCTCAGGGAGCCTCCAGGCCGCCGATGGCAGCCGAACCCAGTCCATGTCCAGCCAGATGGAAGCGAGCACCGCGCCCAAAGCCCAGCAGGGCACGTGCCGGCTACGGGTAGACCAAAAGGGAATCTCCTGGAAGGGCAAACTGCTGAGCATCCCCGACGCCGTCAAGGCGTGTGGCAGTGCCAAACGGGCCGAGCTGACGGTCACGGGGGATGCCACCTTCGGCACCGTGAAACAGCTACGGCAGGCCCTGCGGAACGCCGGTATCGCAGCCGTCCGTCGCTAGGCGGCGATTCCAAGCGTCCCAACCCCGCCTGGTACCGAACCACAGCCGACGCGAATCCGGCGCCGTTTGGCCCCGGGGATGCCCAGCGAGAAGGGCGGCGGCCGTGCTATGACGTCGAACCCGCGCCTGAAACTGCAGCTGGCCGGTGCGACTGATTTGCTCCTTCACTCCCCCTTCCGGCCGAGCTCCCAGTCGGACCACACGCCGCGCCAGTCGTGGAACCGCACAGGTAGCTGACCAGGTAGTCGGTGGTGAACTCTTTGAGACTACGCCCTATCTTGCGGGCATTAATACCGAGCTTCTCTTTGTAGAGATTGATCACGCGGGTAATCGGTCCGTGGGGGATGGCGAGCCGCTTGGCGAGGCTCTCGAAGGGGACCAGGCCGGTCGGGATATCCTCGTCAGCATAGCGTCGTTGAGGGAAAGAGGTTTCGCGGTAGTTGCCTGTGCGACCGATTGCGCTTGCCAGCGATTCACCGGGGATTCGTTCAACCCCGTAGGTGTATTGGAGCCAATGCTGTGCCGAGACCACGGCGTCATGGGTCGATTGCAGCACGTTGGCGCGCTGCAAACGGATCGCGGAAACGGCGCCCGGCGTGGGGCGCCCGATTTCATCGAATTCTCTCATGATCGAACGCCACTCCTCCTCACGCGGATTGTCGCGAAGCCCAAAGACCGGGCAGCCGATCTTCTGGGCAATCTGCAAGCGGATCTGATCGATTTCCTCGACGACCGGACCGACCACGGGGTTGTCGGTGATCCCATCGATGTAGAACGAATAGGGTTGCTCTCGGGCAGCGGCCGCCTGGATCGCTTCGAGGTTGAGCATGTACGCGGCGGGGTGAAAGACCGCGCCGATGTTACCGAGTGAGTTCGCCGCGGGGCACTTGCCGTAGATGATCTGCGGAAACAGGTATCTCAGTCTCGGCTCGACCCAGCTCGGCATGTCTCCTTCCAGGGTCGCAAGCCAGGCTTGCTTGCGGCGCTTGATGTACACCGTTCCAGGCTTCATGGTTTTCGCGGAGTAAGGTGATGTCTGGAAGGAGATGATGGGGTACCCCTCGCCCAAGATCTTCCAGAGATAGGGTGTGGCCAGCGTTCGAGAGGGCGAGAGCAACAAGGGGATGCGGTGCTTGTGCTTCAACAGGCCATCGCGCAGCAGGATGGCTGATTCCTCGTGAAACGTGGCGGGCATACACAGAATGATCAGATCCGACTGATCGACCAGTGCCTCGGGATCGTGTCCCAGCTTGCTGTCTCCCAGGGCGGCAAAACGGTAGGTCTCGCCGATGTTGTTCTTGGGCCGGTCCACGTGGATGCCGCCTTGGTTGCGCATCAATAAGACTTCGTCCTGTCCGTGCCCGGTGAACCGTGCGTACCCGTAGACGGAAACGGACAGGTCGAGCATATCCGCCAGGAACGCCTTGCCCGATTGCGTGCTGACGCCATAGATACCAACTCTCATGGCAAGCGGGCCGTCCGGCGTCTGCCCCCCACGGGGTTGATCCGGTGGTGCAGGCTGGGTGCCGGCCTGAGCCGCCTGGGTGCCGGTTGCCGCCACGGTGGCTAGGTCGTGGCCCGGGGGCTCGCCCCCTCCTTCTGCGCCCCCGGCATCACCGAGCACATGGTCCTGGTGGCTCCCGTCGCCGCTTGCGTCTCGAGGTCGTCCCGTGTACGAGGCGTCGGTGCCTGGTGGTTTCAGCATGATCAACTCCACTGTGAAGGCCAACTGCTCAAACCCGCGAACGCTCGAGCGCGGCGCGGCCATGTGCTGTCCGGCTGGTATGCAATCTGCAAGCCACAGGCCCGCCCACCCTGCGGATCATTGGCCCGAGGGCCGCCGAGCTCGGGAGGCGGCGCCGTTCTGGGCGTTGAGGCGCCTGGGCGGCAAGGCACGAGGAGGGAGGATATCGGAATATCTGACCGGCGAGAAACGCAGCCAGCCGGGATGGATCGACGGTCAGGATGGTGCCTGTTCCATCTTTCGATGTATCGCTGCCTGCGGGTTGCTGGCCCCACCAGATGACTCGGGATTCGCCTGGGCCAGGGTCCGACGCCTGATTTCAGGTGGGACAATTTGCCACGCTGCCGTCAGAATGAGGCAGCATGACCCACAGCTCAACGCATGACAGCGACAAAGGGGGCGGCTCTCGCTCCCGCCCCAGCCCGCGGCGAATGCATGAGAAGCAGCCGTTCTGCCCGGCAGACCACGGATTCACCCGAGGAGCTCCGCCTCGGGCCGCTGGGCCGGACTAGCGGGGCTGGAGCCAACGCCGGGCGGGTTCGGCGAGGGCGCGGGTGGCAAGCCAAGCGACCAGCACGATCACCACGAAGCGCAGGACGATGTTCGCCGTGAGGTACTTCGTCCACAACAGCGGCAACCAGACGCTGAGGCTGGTGCTGTGGAGCCCGTTGAACCAGCCGATCATCGGGTGGTGGACGAGGAAGACGGCGTAGGAGATCCCCCCCAGCCAGACGAGCGGCTGGGTGCGCAGCGGTGCGGCGACCAGGCCGCGATCTTCCAGCAGCGTCCAAAAGCCCAGGCCGAGCAAAGCCAGCGTAAGGCAGTCGGGCCACGGCGCGTGCAGACCGACGCCTGCGAGGAGCAAGAGTGGCAGCTGCAGATGCCGCCGCCAGGCCGGGCCGGGCTCGAGCCGCGCCAGGCCGTAGCCAACGGAAAACTCGACGATCGCGCGAACGGGCGACAGATCCATCGGGCGTGGAAAGGCGCCCGCAGCAGAGGCGGCATGCAGCGCGACCGCCGCGGCCGAAGCGAGGCCGACCAGGATGACGGCGCGCAGCCTTGGCGACAGGAGTGACGTGACGCGGGCCAGGCCGGGAAAGGCCAGATAGGCCACGACCAGCGCGCTCACGTACCAGGCGGGGATGTTCCACACGAGCTTGTCGTGGAAGCCCCAGGACTGCAGCATGAACAGTGAGGTAACGAAGGTCTCGGGCGTCGCGCAGGATCGGCCCCAGGGCGGGTAGGGCGCCAGACCGAGGCCGGCGGCGTCGGTGAAAAGATAAATCGTCTCCTGCGCCGCCAGCACCAGCAGCACGCAGAGGTAGAGCGGATAGAGCCGTGCGAAGCGGCCCCACAGAAAGCGGCCGTACTCCCGCGCGGTGAAGCGCCGCTCGAACGTCTCGGCATAGCCGGACGCGATGGAGAAGCCCGTCACGATGAAAAAGAGATCGAGCAGCAGGTAGTACTTCTCGAACCCACCCGCCGCCCATTTAAGCTCCGGCGAATAGGCCAGCGTGGCGCGCATGTGATAGAGCACGATACCCAGCGCGGCGACGCCGCGCAGACCGTCTATTGCGTGAATGTGCGGCGCCTTGGGCATCCGTTGTACAACCTGTGAGAACCGGCGCGATAATCAGCAAAGTGGCGCTCCGGGTCAAGGCACTCCGGGTCGAGGCATTCGCGGCGGCCCGCAATCCAGCCTGCGGAGGGAAATTTCCGTCAATTCATCCCAGGGAATCGCGCATTTCACCATGTCGACTGATCGTTAATAATAACAAACTGTTATTAGCATCATCCAGGCCTCGATAACAAAATCTCGTCATTTCCGTCAATGACGGAAATATGATCGAACAGGCTCCTGGATCGCGGGAAACTCCAAAGGGGAGGCGACCTGTGCTCGATGTCGACTCCAACGCGGCATGACTCAACCAACGACGTGGTCTTCGAAAAACCCGGGGGATTTCGATTCCCCAGGCTGGCCGAAGGCTGACCGCATTTCGGGGATTCCTTCGGGGATTCTTCGGGGCTCCTTCCTTCCTGCCTTGACCACCTCGGTCTCGGACCCGATACTGGCGCCCGAGCCGATGTCATGAGCCTGCTGTCCCGCGCGACCCGACTGCTGCCCCTCCGGCCCAGGCGCCCCCGTGTGCGGCGCTACGGCCACGATCCGCGTCCCCTCCGGATCCTGCTGGTTGCGCCCCGGCAGCCCCACAGCTTCTGGTCCCTGCAGGGCGCCGTGGAGCTCTTCGGGGCGCGCACGCTGATGCCCAACGCGGCCCTGGCGACCCTCATGGCGCTCACCCCGGATGACGTCTCCGTGGAGTACGCGCTGTGGGACGAGAACGTGTGCCCCGACCGGCCGTCGTTCACGCCGGACCTGGTGGCCGTGACCGGCACGACCGTGCACCGCCGCCGCATCGGAGAGCTCTGCCGGGACTTTCGCGGGGAGGGGCTCCCCGTGGCCCTCGGCGGCCCCTGCGCCAGCGTCGACGCCGAGCTCACCCACGGCCTGGCGGACCACCTGTTCATCGGCGAGGCCGAGCACACCTGGCCGCAGTTCCTCCGGGACTGGCGGGCGGGCCACCCCCAGCCGCTGTACCACCAGCGGGAGCCGGTGGACCTGGCCGACACGCCGCCCCCGGACTGGTCCCTCATCGACGCCGAGCACTACATGGTGCTCAGCCTGCAGACCAGCCGCGGCTGCCCCCACCGCTGCGACTTCTGCGACGTCGTCCGGTACATGGGGCCCGGCATTCGCGTCAAACCGGTGGATCAGATCATGACCGAGGTGAAGAACGCCCACGCCCTGGGCGGGCGCACGGTGTTCTTCGCCGACGACAACTTCGTGGGCAACCGGGGCCACACCCGGGAGGTGCTGGCCGCCGTCTACGCGTGGAACTCGGTGCAGGAGCGCCCCCTCTCCTTCTCCACCCAGCTCACGGTTAACGTCGCCGATGACGAGGAGCTGCTCCACCTGCTCGCGGAGACGCGCCTCTCCGTGGCCTTCGTGGGCGTGGAGTCGGTGCGCGAAGAGAGCCTGCGGGAGGTTCACAAGTCGCAGAACCTGCGCCGGGACAACCGGGAGCGGCTCGCCCAGTTCAGCAGGCACGGAATCGTGCCCTTCCTCGGGCTGGTGGTGGGGTTCGACCACGACGACGTGGACGTCTTCGACGAGATGTACCGCTTCGTGGAGGAGACCAACGCGCCCGTGGTGTCCCTGAGCGTGCTCAACGCGCCCCGGGGGACCCCGCTGTACGACCGCCTCGCCGCCGAGGGGCGGCTGCTCGGCGACGACTTCGAAGGCGAGTGGCACGGCCAGACGAACATCATCCCCAAGGGTATGACCCGGCAGGAGCTGCTGGAGCGCCATCAGGAGCTGTTCCGTCGGCTCTACGACCCCCGCACCTTCGAGCCCAGGCTCCGTCGCTGGCTGCGCAGCGTCGAGTACTTCAGCCCCCTGTATCAGAACAAGCGCACCGACTGGCGCCAGCTCCTCGGCCTGGCGAAGCTGGCCCGGTTCCTCGCCTTCGACGCCGACGCCGAGGTGCGACGGCTCTTCCTGCGCAACATCGCCTGGACCCTCCGGCACAACCCCAAGCTCATGCGCCGCACCTTCTCCATCCTCGCCCACTTCCGCCACTACTACGAGTACGCCCGGGACCTCGCGCCCACCTCGCCCTGAGAGTCTGCGCGCGTCTTCCACTGTGGAAACGGCCGCCTCTCGGGTGCATCGTCGATCACGGATCCGGAAACGGGCTCCGTGGGGTACAATTCAGATCTCACGGTCTGGAGGATGTTACATGCGGCGAACCTGGTGGGTACAGACCGTGAGCCTGGGATGCGTCCTGGTCTGCGGGCAGGCGGCAGGTTGTGGGGACGACGACGGCGGAGACAACGGAAACAACGGAAACACCAACGGCGCCTGCCCGGCGGGCCACGACCCCCAAGGCCCGGCGTGCGTTCCTATTTTCGATAGCTGTCCCGGGCCGGCCGCGATCCCGGTACTGGGGGGCGGTTGCCGCGCGGTGGGTGTCACCGCCTGCGCCACGGGCTTCGCGTCCGACGACGCGGGGGGCTGCGACCCGATCCTGCCGGCGGGGCCTTGCGAGCCAGGGACCATGGAGGTGCTCGGGGAAACCGCGTGCCAGCCCGTGGGCATCCCGTCCTGCGCTCTGGGATTCGTCGCCAACGGCGAGTGGGGGTGCGACGCGGTGCTGCCGCCCCTGCCCTGCACGCCGGGAACCATGGAGGTGCTCGGCTTCGACACCTGCCAGCCCATCGGCGACTGCGGGACCGGCCCCTGGGGCACAATCACCGTCGACGCCGGCACGGTGTTCGTGGACGCGGGCTATCAGGGCGGCGCCTCGGACGGGAGCCAAGCCGCGCCTTTCACGACCATCGCCGAAGGCCTGTCCGCGGCCGCGCCGGGCGCGCAGGTCGCCGTGGCCGCGGGAACCTACTCACAGGTGTTGACCCTGAACAAACCGGTGCGCCTCCGCGGACGCTGCGCCGAGCTGGTCAGCGTCGCCGTGTCGGACGCCACCGAGGCCTCGGTGGTGATTTCTTCCGGGGCTTCGCAGAGCGTGATCTCGGACGTGACGGTCACCGGCGGCGCCACCGGGATCGTCGTCAACGCCGCCCAGGACGTTCAGCTCACCCGACTTCAAATCCTGGACACCGGCCGCGGGGGCACCTGGTTCCACGAGTCCGGGGTGAGCCTGACCGACGTCACCGTCCGCCGCGCGGGCGGACAGGGCATCCACGGCCTCGGCTCTTCGCTCACCCTCGACCGCGTCGCGGTCCTGGACACACGATACCTCTCCGATGACGACCCCGGCTTCGGCGTCGCGTCGCGCTGCTCGGACAGCGGGAGCTGCGGCACCTTCACCATGACCCGCTCCCTGGTGTCGGGCTGCCGGACCACCGGCGTGATCCTCGGCGGGCTGGTCAGCTCGATCCACGGCTCGGTCATCCGAGACACCGACGCCCAGCCGAGCGACGACCTCTGGGGTATGGGGCTCCTTCACTATTGCCTCGACGCGACCATTGCGTGCGGTGACCTGGTGCTCACCACCAGCCTGCTGGACGGCAACACCTACACCGGCGTCTGGGTCAACGGGCCGCCGGCAGACCTGTCGTCCGTCGAGGTCCGGAACACCCGCTCCCTGCCCGTCGACGGGACCGGGGGCTGGGGCATCACCTCCCAGTGTCGGACGTCGGCGAACGAGTGCGGACTGCTGACCGTGCGTGACAGCCTGGTCACGGACAACCGGGAGGCCGGGATCGCCGCCCTGGGCGTGCCGGCCGACATCCGCGCCACCGTGATCCGCAACACCCAGGCCGCGGCAAACGGCGACGAGGGACGCGGCATCCGCAGCCAGTGCTACTCGTACGACGGCCTCTGCGGGGAGCTGCGCCTGAGCGACAGCCTCGTCGAGAACAACCGGGAGCTCGGCATCATGCTCGGCGGCACGGTGGGGATCATCACCCGCACGGTGGTGCGGGACACACAGCCACAGCAGAGCGACGGCATGCTCGGCGAGGGGATCGCCACGGTCTGCTTCCCCTTCACAGGAGATTGTGGCCGCCTCGAGCTCTCGAGAAGCATCGTGTCGGGGAACCGCGCCGCCGGGCTGCTGCTCACCGGCGTGGACGCGACCGTCACCTCGACGCTCATCCGCGATACGGCGCCGCGACTCGGCGACTTGGACCTGGGCTGGGGCATCGCCTTCCAGTGCGACACCGTGCTCGGCGTCTGCGGAAGGCTCAGCGTCACCGGCTCGGTGATCGATTCCAACACCAAGGGAGGTCTGCAGCTCGCGGCCGGAGACGCAACGGTCCAATCCACCGTGGTTCGGGACTCGCTGCCTGCCGCCACCGGCCTCCTCGGGCGGGGCATCGATGCCTGGTGCGATCCGGAGCTCCTGGTCTGCGGCACCGTCGACGTGTCCGACTCGCTGGTGTCGGGCAACCACGATCTCGGCGTCTACGCGAGCGGCATGGACGCCACCATCACCGGGACGATCATCCGGGACACCCAGCCCAGGGAGGTGGACGGCCGGTTCGGCCGCGGCATCGAGGCGAACTGCTCACCGATCACCGGGGAGTGCTTCAGCCTCACCGTGTTGAACAGCCTGATCACCGGCAACAACAACATCGGCGTGCGCACCATAGGCATCGACGCGGTGCTCGAGGGCGTGTCCATCCTAGACTCCCGGCCCAACTCGGAAGGCGTTTGGCAAGGCGAGTACGGTCAGGGCCTGACAGCCACCTGTAATCTCAACGTCGAAGAGTGCGGCAGCCTCGAGCTCTCTGGGAGCCGCATCGTCTCCAGCGTCACCGCCGGTGTCTCGGTCACCGGCGTCCCCGGCACGATCACCTCCAGCGTCGTCGAAACCGTCTCACCCCGCGACGCCGATCAGGCCTTCGGTTACGGCATCCAGGTCGAGAGCGTGCCCGGCGCGCCGCTCGCCGAGCTCCACGTGGACTCCTGTCGGATCACCGACGCCCACCTCGCGTCCATCCTCTTCGCTGGGGGCAGCGGATCTTTGCACCGCAGCCAGGCCAGCGGCAGTCAGTTCGCCGTGGTGATGAACCTGGGATCCTCGCCGACCATCGGCGAGGACAACCAGCTCTCCGCCCTGGTCAACAGCGAGCCCGTCTGGATGGACCTCTCCCCTGCCCCGTCACCGGATCCGTCCCTCCCTTCGGTGATCGAGTAGGCCCAGCCCGTATTTCCCACCAGAGCTCGAAGCGAAGGCGCCGAGATATGCGGGCTACTTGCGGCTGCGGCCGACCGGGCGGTTGGGTCGGCGGGGGGCGTCTTCTCCGTCGCGGTCGCGCCAGCTCCGGCGGCGGGCGGCGCCGGTGTGGGGCGTGGTCACGTTCGTGACGAACCGCTCGCCCTCGCGGCCGGGGGCGTCGAGATCCTGATGCTCGCTCAGGTCGAGCTCCTCGGTGGTGACGTTGTGCACGGACTGTACGTCCTGCAGATCGCCCAGATCCAGCTCTTCGGTGGTTACGTTCCGCGGGGGTGCCAGCTCCTCCGCCTCGCTGGGGTCGAGCTCCTCGGTGGTCACGCTGTGCAGGGATGCCACGTCCTCCAGATCGCTCAGATCCAGCTCCTCGGTGGTGACGCGGGGGGGGGAATCGAGGAACTCGAGCTCGCTCAGCTGCAGCTCGGTGGTGGTCACGTTGCGGACACCGGTCTGCGTGTGGGCCGTGACGGCCGGCAGGAACCGTTTGGGGCCTCCGTCCTCGGGGCCCGAGGACTGGAGCGACATCTCGAGGGCCCTGAGGTCGGTCTCCCCGGTGAGCGCTGGCGGATTCCAGCTCTGGTCGTCGTCCCCCAGCTCGAGCGCGCGCGGTTCCGGTCGCTTGCCCAGCGGCACGGTGTCCTGCTCGCGTCCGGGGTGGCGCGCGGCCTCCTCGCGCTCCAGGGCCCACTGCTGATACCGGACCGAGTCCAGCTCCGCGACCCGCACCATGACCGACTCGCACCGCTCCGTTTCGCCTTTCCGCTCGTACACCTCGGCGAGCACGCCCAGGATGGTGGCGGCCTTCTCGGGCTCCCGCAGGTCGATGAACGCGTCGGAAAGCAGCTTGAGCGTTTCAGGATCCTCCCGGTTGGACTCGTAGCAGCGCTGGAGCCGCTGCAGGGCGAGCTGCGGCTCGCGCTGGCGGAGGTAGATCGTAGCCAGCTCCCGGGCGAGCTCGAGGTTGTCGGGGTCGAGCCACAACAGGCGTTCCGCCACCCGGATGAAGTCGTCCATCCACTCCGCCAGGCGCAGCACGTCTGCGGCGCGGCTGAGCGTGTCGACGGCCTCGTCGATCCTGTCCAAGGCGGCATAGGCCTCCCCGAGCCGGATACAGAGCGCCACGTTGCCGGGGTCGAGGTCCAGCATATCCTCGAGCACACGGAGCGCATCCTCGGGCTGATCATCCTCCTCGAACTGCTGCAGCGCCAGCTCCAGCTCCTGGCGGCTCTCGGCCGGGCGCCCCAGGTCCTTGTACAGCTCGGCCAGCCAGAGCCGCACCTCCACGTGGTGCGGCTGGAGCACGAGCACCTGCTGCAGCACCGTCGCCGCGCTCGCGATCCCGCCCTTCTGCTCGTACGTGTTGGCAACGTCCAGGTAGATCCTCACCGCCCCATTGACGTCCCGCGCCTTGGCGCAGAGCATGCCGAGCTGGACCCGGGTTCGCAGGTCCCCGGGATCCAGACGCGAGAGTCTCTCGAACTCCCGGATCGCCAGATCCAGACGTCCCTGCTCGATGTGCCGCCGGGCAGCCAGGACGATCTTCTCCCGCGTGCTCATGAATCCACCGTCGCACCACGAATCCCCCCCACCATACAACTCCGGCGCTGTTGTGACCAGGGTGGCGACCCAGGCGCGCGGCCCCCCCGCCCTTTGCCGCGCCCGGGAGCTACGCGCGGTCTTTCTCCAGGTTGATCTTGAACTCGAGCACGCCGGCATAGTTGGCCACGACCTCGGGCACATCGAAGCCCTCGAACCAGTGGCGCGCGCTGTGGAGCAGCCCGTGAGCGCCCATGGAGGAGGCGAGCATCACGTGCCGATCTGCCTGGTGCGTGACGTGAAAGGACACCTTGTAGAACATCATCGCCACGGCGAGGTCGTGGAAGGAGCGCACCACGCGGAGCTCGTCCTGGGGCAACGAGGGCGCGTAGTAGCTGATCTGCGTGGCGTCCAGCGCGTCGGCCAGGGACTTCGCCTCGTCGATCAGGTTCGTGCCCTCGCCTTCGTGGGAGCCGACGATGATGGCCTTGGCGACCTTGAGATAGGAGACGAAGTCCAGCTCGGGCTCGCCGTCATCGTCGGTCCGCAGCACGTCCCGCCGGACCGTCCAATAATCGATGATGTGCTCGGCGATCCGCTGCGAAAAGTCGAAGGACGAGTCCACCGGGAGGCACGAGGCGACTCCGTTCATGAGCGCATGGGCGTGCTCAGAGATGTCCTGGAGCGGGCGCGTCTCAGATGCTTTGCGTCGGTCAGCCCCCGGCTCCGCCGCATCGTCCTCGAGCCCGGGAGCGCTGGGCGGCGCCTTCGGTGCCATGACCGCCGAGGGCGGAGGAGGCGCGGGGGAGACGCTCTTCTTGGGGCGCTGACCGGTGCCCGCGGGGGCGACGGGCGGGGGCTTGGGAGCCAGGGCCTCCGACGAGCTCGGGGGAGGCGCCAGGGTCGGCCGCTTCTTGCGGTGCTGCATCTTCCCCGGCATGGTCGGGGAAGAGCCCGACCTCTTGGGGAGGACCAGCGGAGGCACCTTCACCGGAGGCTTCTGGGCGTCCTTCTCGTCTGACGCGGCCCGCCCCGGACGCTTGTGCAGCGGGCGACCACGTTTGGTTGACTCGGACATTCACGTCCCATGATGGGTCACGAAACCACGTAAATCAAGGGGAATCCCGGGCGTCGTCAAAGGCTCAGCTCACCAGTCGGGTGATCCCGAGCGCCAACGCCCCCACAACTGCCAGCGCCGTCAGGACCACCATCACCACGACGACGACGGGGTGGCTGTCCAGGAAGCGCGTCCACTTGTTGGTGGCGAGCTTCATGGCGGTCATGGGGCACTGCACAGGGATGTCGCCTTCGGCGCGCCGGTCGAGTCGATCGATCATCGCCAGGACCGACGGGAACCGCTTTTCCGGGTCCTTGGCCACCCCCGCGCTCACGAACCACTGGAGATCCGCGGGCACGGCGGGTTGGTGCGGGCTTTTAACAAAGGACGCGTTCGGTACCGGCTTGTCGACCACACCTGCCAAGGCCTCGGCCAAGGTGTTGGTGTCCGACAGATAGTGCTCCAAGCACAGGAGCTCGTGGAACATCACGCAGAGCGAGTAGATGTCGCTCTGCTCGTCGGCCGGCTTGCCTTGGGCCTGCTCGGGCGCCATGTAGGCCGGCGTGCCGAGCAGGGCGCCGACCTGGGTTTCGAAGACCCGGCCGCCTGCGTCGCCGTTTCCACCATTGCCGGCTGCGCCCTCCGCAGCCAACAGGGCGTCGTCCACACCGACACTCCCCCCGCGGATCGACTTCGCCAGCCCCCAGTCCATCAGCAGCACCTCGCCAAAGGCCCCTACCATCACGTTTGCCGGCTTGATGTCGCGGTGGATGATGCCCTGGGAGTGCGCAAATGCCACCGCCTCCAGCACGTTCTTGAAGAGCTCCACGCGGTGCTCGAAGCCGTATCGCCGGTGCGTCTCCGCGTCCCCGGCCCGCAGCTTCTCGATGATCTCCTCGAGGGTCTCTCCGGCCACGTGCTTCATCACGAAGTAGTATTCGCCGTTTTCGTCCACGCCCACGTCGTGGATGGGGATGATGTTCGGATGCGCCAATCTGCCCGTGGTCCGGATCTCGTCCACGAATCGCGCCAGCCCCACCGGGGACTGGACGTGGGACTGGAGCCGCTTCAGCGCCACCTTGCGGTCGATGTCGTGATCGTGGGCATTGAACACCTGTCCCACGCCCCCCTCGCCGAGCAAAGCGCCCACCTCGTACCGCACCCGGTCGTCGGTGACGAAGGTCGGCACGGCGCCCTGCATGGTGACCCGCGGCAGCACCGTGGTCTGATTCCTGGAGCTCGGCGTCGGCGCCGAACGATCCACTGGTGGGGAGCCGGATCCGGAATCCGCCATGTGCAGGGTGTCCTGGATAGACAGCTCGTCGGGCGCCGCTCCCGGCAGGTGCGGGTGCGGAATCGTCTCTGCCACGCTCCCGGGGCCGTGCTCCTTCCCCCACGGCAGCGTCGCTCCCCTGTTGGCCGCAGCCGCGCCAGCCCGCTCCGGTTTTTGTAACTCCGTCCTCTCAGTCATGGCGCTCACCTAGTGTTTGGCTCCTGAACAATACCATCCGATTCCCGATATGGTACCAAAAAACCCACGAGGCACTTGCTGAAGTCCCCAAAAAAAAGCATCATTCGACTGGCACGCGCAGAATGAGGACTCGCGCCGAGCAACAGGGGATCTCATGACCTTCCTGCCCTTCCGACTGGGGCGCTACAGATGTCTCGAACAGCTCGGCTCCGATGAGCTGGCCGATGTGTTCCGCGCCGAGCTGCGCGGTGAAGCCGGGTTCGTGAAGACCTATGCGATCAAGCGCTTCAACGACCGCTCCACGGCCCTGCCGGAGTTCATCCAGCGAATCACTCGAAATGCCATGCGCAACTCCGCCCTGGAGCACGGCGGCATCGTTCGCGTGCTGGGCTTCGAGAAAGTCCAGGACGCTCACACCCTCGTGGCGGAGTACGTCGACGGCGTCATGCTCCGCTTCCTGCTGGACCGGCTCCAAGCCCCCAAGGACCGATTCCCCTGGACCGTCGCCGTGCACATCGCCGCCGAAATCGCCAAGGCGCTCGACTATGCGCACTATGCCGGCAACGACGGCGAAGCAGGGACCGTGCACGGAGGGTTGAGCCCCAACAACATCATGCTGACCCGGGAGGGCGGCGTGAGGCTGCTGAACTTCGGCCTGGCATCGACCTTGGCCTGGGCAAAGCACCTGCTCGGGGATCGCCCGGCCGAGGAGTACGCGTACCTGGCCCCTGATCAACGCCTGACCGGAACGCCCGACCGCGACACGGATCTGTTCTCCCTCGGGGCGGTTCTGTACGAGATGGTGACCGGCCAGCCGCTGTTTCGGCTCGACGGCCGAAAAAAGCTGCTGCCGACGCCCGCTCCCATGGCCGCCTTGCGGACCCAGCAGGCGGCGCTGGAGCCGATCTTGAACCGCCTGCTCGCCGGGGATCCCCAGGAGCGATTCGAGAGCGCCGGCGACGTGGTGGAAGCGCTGCAGAAGCTGCAGTTCGAGCAGGGCCAGTCCGTGTCCGCCACGCCGCTGGTGGTGTGGCTGGAAGAGGTGGTGCGCACGGAGCCCTCGGGAGCCGATCCCTTCGAGGAAGATGAGCAAACGCTGGTGGCGTCCGTCGAGTCCCGGACGACCACCCCGCCGGCGGGCGCCGCGCCGAAAGCGCTACCGCCCCCTCCCAAGGTGGACGACTCCATGGAGTACGAGGACGGGCCCACCCTCGAGCGCGACGGTGTTTCGTCCCTGAGGCCGCGGGTGGCGATCGGTCCGCTGACCTCTGTCCCCCCGCCCCCCGTGAAGCCGATGCGCCCGGGCCCACCGCCGGACGCGGCGAAGCCGCAGCCCGCCGCGATTCACCCCGAGGCCTCCGAAGAGCCGAAACCTGCCGCGACCCGCCCCGAGGCCTCCGAGGAGCCGAAACGCGTTGCCGAGCCGAAGACCGCGGTGCCGACCGAGGCAAGGGTGAAGACCCAGGAGATCGCGGTCGCTGCCGGTGTGTCCAGGTCCGGCGCCTCCCGGGGGCTGATCTTCGCGCTGGTTTTCGTGACGGTCCTGTGTCTGGCGAGCACCGGAGCGGCGGTGTTTCTGTTCCTGGAGCTGTCGAAGCGGTCCGCGCAAAAGCCGCAAACTGAAAACCGTCAGCGGTCGATGCAGGTCACTGCGGACCGGCCGGCCGACGATTCAAAGAGGGCGAGGCCGGCCGATCCCATGGCGGCTGTTCCCATGGCGGCCGATCCCATGCCGGCCGATCCCATGCCGGCCGATCCCATGCCGGCCGATCCCATGCCGGCCGATCCCATGACGGCCGATCCCCCCCCCGCTGACCCCAACGCGCCGCTGGTCATCCCGCGGAAGGGAAAGCCCGCCATCGGGGACGTCGACATCCTGACCGCACCGGGTGACGTGTCGGTCATCTACAAGGGCCGAGTCCTCGGAACGACACCCCTCCGGATCCGAGGCAAGGCCGGGCGGCGATTCTTCCTCACGCTGAACAAGGCGGGGTTCAAGGTGACTGCCATCCAACCCCGCCCGTCGCGCTACCTGGGCTTGAACTTCCGGGCCTACCTCAAGCCCATCCAGTACCCGGCCAAGGTAGGCGCCGCCGGGGACACACGCGTGGCGGTGCAGTGCAAACGGCAGGGCATCTACCGGGTCTTCATGAACGGCCGTGACACAGGGCACAACTGCCCGGCGGTGCTCAAGGTCAGCCGCGGCAAGAACAACGTCGGCATCTTCCTCCCAGAAGAGAAGCGAACGGTGTTCAAGTATTTCATCTCCAAGGCCGACGACGAGATCACGGTACGGTTCGACCGTTGAGCGAGGGCCGGGCTCTCAGGGGCAGGCGCGACGGCCACGACGTCTCGGCCGCGCGCAGCCTCGCCGCCCGGAGTATGCTAGGCTTCAATCTTTCAGATTGACCGAGTCCATGAACGCAGACCCGCTCATCGGCCAGGTGCTCGACAGCCGCTATCAAATCGACCGCAAGCTCGGCGAAGGGGGCATGGGCTGCGTATACCTGGCGCGCCACGTGCGCACCGGGAGGCCCTGCGCGCTGAAGCTGCTCCCTGCCGAGGCGGCCCTGGACGCCTCCTCGGTGCGCCGCTTCGAGCGCGAGGCGCAGGTCCTGGGCGCCTTGGGGCACCCGGGGATCGTAGGCGTGCACGACTTTTCGGAGACCCCTGACGGACGGCCCTTCCTGGTGATGGACTACCTGGAGGGCGAGGATCTCTCCCAACGCCTCGAGCGCGCCGGGGCGCTGGACTGGGACAGTGCGAAGAGGATCTTCAGCGAGATGGCCGGCGCCCTGTGGGCAGCCCACCGAGCCGGCGTGCTCCACCGCGATCTGAAGCCGGCCAACGTGTTCCTCGCGCACATGCCCTCGACGCCGGAGCGAGCGGTGCTGCTCGACTTTGGGCTGGCAAAGCAGGGAGCGCAGGAAGCGACCCACCTGACCCGAACCGGAGTCGTGCTCGGAACCCCGCTGTACATGTCCCCCGAGCAGGCCCGGGGGGACCCGGTGGACGAGCGCAGCGACATCTACTCCCTGGCGGCGATCCTGTTCGAGATGCTCGCCGGCCAGCCGCCCTTCGTGGGTCCCACCTTCACCGCCGTGCTGTCCAAGCTGCTGGTGGACCCGCCGCCCAGACTCTCGGCGCTGGCGACACGCCCGATGCCGGCCCACCTGGACGAAGTGCTCGAGTCCGCCCTGGCCAAGGACCCTGCCGCGCGCCAACCGGACGCGACCGCCCTGGCCACGGCCGTGCTCCATGAGCGACCGGCCTGGGCCGCCGAACCGGCGTTCCGCCCGACCCTCTCCGCGGATTCCACGCCGGTGGGGCTCGCCATGACCATGCCGAGCAGCCCGCCCGTGAGGACGCCGCACACGGCCGCACCGGGCGCCAGCGCGTCTGGCGCCGTCCCGGCGACCGAGTCGGCCCACGACGTGCTGACGCCGTCGTCCTCGGCGATCGCCGCCCCGCCCCCTGCCAAGACCCGACGCTCCCTGCTGCTGGGCGTGCTCATCGGGGTCACCGTCGCGGGGCTGGCGAGCGGCGGGGCCGTGTACTGGATGACGCGACCACGCACAAAGAGCTCCGGTACCGAGGCCGGCACCAATCGGCTGGCAGCCAAGGCGCCCGAAACAGACGCGGCCGCGACCGCGGCCGCGGCGACGCCGTCCGCCTCCGCCCCTGTCGACGCCTCGGCGCCGACTCCGGCGGCGCTGAAAACGACACCGGACGGCGCCGTCACCGCACCGCGGCAGCCCATCGCTCCCCCTCGCAGGTTCGGGGTCGGAGTCGCCGCCCGCAGGCCGCGCCCCACCCGGCCGCCCGCTCCCCCTCCCCGGCCGGCCATGCGCAGCCAAGCCCCCCCGACTGCACCGCCGCTGCCGTCGAAGCTGAGCGGCCACTTCAGGCTCCTCGCGCTGCATCGCCAGAAAAAGTTCGCCGAGTGCGTCCGCACCGCCCGCAAGATGAGCCCCACCAGGAACGTGCTCAAGATGGGCATCGCCTGCGCGTCGAGCTCTGGCAATCGGAGCAACATGATCACACTGTGCCGGACCTTCGTGAGTCGGTATCCCAACGACCTCTACGCGAAGATGTGCCGGTCGGTCCTGTTGAACTATCTGCGACTCAAGCGGCTCCAGATGTCCGGCTCGGGCCGTTCGCCAGGTCGCCGGCAGCCCTGAGAAGCCCAGCCCGGAAGGGGCCGTGGCCACGCGGAAGCGCTCAGCCCCCGCCGACTACGGCGCAAAGGGCGCGCATGGGCCCTGCCGCCCGAAGCGCCTCGAGCTGCTCGGCGTCCCGCACGAACAGAGAGCCGGCAAAGGCCAGCGCGTTCAGGGAAACCGCGCCGAAGCGCTCCACCGCCCGCGGAACGACGAGCATCCACTCCCGCGTCAGCAGCAGGTTGTAGGGACCGGGCTGCCGCGCGCTCGGCGAGCGTCGCTCCGCGCCGCGCCCCACGGCCGCGAGCAGCAGGTGGTAGCGTTCGAGCAGCAGCGCCGCGGCCTCGCCACCGGGCATTCCGGCCACGCCCTCCACCCGGGCCAGCGCGTGCCTGAACGGCAGCGCCGGCGACGTACCAACCCCACGCGCAAACACCGCCCGCTCCCAGGCGGGCTCCAATGGAATCCGCGGCCCCTGCGCGGCAAACGGCAGCGGCACGAGCTGCAGGTGCTTGTGGGGCTGGCTGGCGCCGGCCGTCTCGCCGCCGTTGTAGAACCCCAGCCCGTCCACCTCTCCGAGGCAGCTCCACAGGGCCGCGAAGTCGGCCTCGTCCATGAGCCGAGCCTGGTCGACGAAATCACGCGTGACGATAAGCAGGTGGTGCTCGACCACATTGAACTTGTTGA
The DNA here is from genome assembly GCA_043825095.1 of bacterium. Lineage (GTDB taxonomy): Bacteria > Myxococcota_A > Polyangia > HGW-17 > JAJRWW01 > JBDRSE01. The sequence goes on along the minus strand of JBDRSE010000229.1, from coordinate 24,730 downwards.
GCAGCCCGACGTGGGTCTCCGAGACGTCGGCCACGAACAGCGCCTCGTCGTAGGGCAGGAAGGGGTTGGGTGGAGGGCGTAGAGCGGCAGCGGTGTCCTGCGGCCCCCGCAGATCCCGCTGCTCACGCTCCTCGTCCCTACGCTTCAGGCTGGTCGCCACGCGCACCAGGAACTCGACCCCCCCATCGAGCACGCGCTCCCCCGTGGTGGGGATCGGCACGAGCGCCCCACCCGCCAGCGCCCGCCGGGTCACCTCCTGCACCCGGCGCCACAGGCCTCCACGCTCGAAGCTCCCTACTGACATGCTCGCTCCCCGTGCCGATCAAGGCACAGCCCTCCCTATATACCTCAGCTATCCCTGGGGCCAACCAACCAGATCACGCTCACCAACATCTTCTTCGCCGGTAAGATGCCGCGCTCCCAGCGCCCCCCCCGCGCAGCGCGGGCTACCCCGTGAACACATACCGCGCTCGTTGTTACGCGCTCGTTACGGTGGACCGATGCGCTCCGTGGTAGAACTTGGACTGCGAGAACCCACGAGGTATCCATGCCACCCGTGCTATTCCCAGCCATGGCCGCAGCCCTGCTGGTCACAAACGCAACGCCGGCGAAGCGCTCCCCTGCGCCTGCTCTCCCCTCACCCCGATTCGCGCTATACCTCGTGGCCAACCAGCCCAGGAGGCTTCGTTCCCGCCTCGAGCCGCTGGGCCGATACCGGCTGGCCAAACGTCCCTTGATCTCGGAAACCGACCTGGCTGCCTACCACTGGCGGACGCACCTGCTGGTGCTCCACCCGGCCGCCCTGCGACGAATCACGCGACAGGGCAGGCCGCTGCTCAACTCCATCTTCGTGGTCACCGTGGGCCGCAAGAAGATCTACGCGGGGGTGTTCTGGAGCGACTTCTACTCCTCCTCACGGAGCGATCCGGTGGCCATGCAGCGAAAGAACGGCTTTCGCATCGAGCGCGCCTACCCCACTCCCGCTTTCGCCGCCGGGCCGGATCCGAGGGGCCACGCGGCCATCAAGGCCGCCCTGAAACGGGCGAAGCTGCTCCGGCCCTGACCTTCCGACACTGCTTGGAGCTCGGTCGTCGGGAGAATCAAAAAGCCCGTTTGACGTAGGCCTTCACCTTCTTGGCGCGGAGCTGGCGCAGGAGCTTGGTGGCCTCGGGGCGGGTCTTGAATCGGCCGGCCAGTACGACCCAGTAGCCGGCGCTGAGCTTGGAGAGGGTGCCGCTGTACACGACCTCGGTGGGGACTCCCTTTGGGGTCAGTCGCCGGCGCTGCTGCTCGGCGTGGCGCCGGGCGTCGTACTTTCCCGCGGCGAGGCTGGCGACGATCACCGCCCAGGGGCGGCCGTCACGGATCGCCGCGGCCTTGGCCGGCACGTCGAGGGGGACCGGCTTCTGGTAGCGATCGGTTTGGCCGTCGTAGGCGTACAGAAACGAGTCGTACTCCGGTCCATCCTGGCACTGGACGTTGGACGGTTGGTCGTCGCACACCTGGGCCTGGCAGACCGAGCTCTCGATGAGCTGCGGTCGCCCGGTGCACAGGCGGTCGACACGTCGCAGGGTGACCTTGCAGGCGCGATGCACCGTGGCCTGACCGCCGCTCCCTGCACTGACCGTGCCCTGCAGCTTCATGCCCGGCCAACTGAAGATCGCCAGATGAGACTGGTACGTCGAGCCCACCGCAGCCTCGGGCTTGGTCTCCAGCCGGTAGTGCACGAGCAGCTCCACGTCACCGTCGACATCGATGTCAAACAGCGCCAGGGACACGATGTCGCTGCTCATCCAGCCCTTGCCGAGCAAGATCTTGGTTTGGGGTTTCAGCTTGCCCTGCTTCTGGACAAGCCGCGCGGCGTACAGCGGACACTCGGTGCGCTGCTTGCCGCACGCCTGCCACGCGGCCGCGTAGTGCTTCCCTGCCCGCCGCAGCTTTCCGTCACTGGCTGTGAACCCCGCCTCGGCGTGATCCCGGTCCAGCTCCGCTTTGGAGAGCTTGTCCCACGGGGTCCGCTTGACCAGGGCCTCGAGGTCGATGCGGAACACGCGGCCGCCGTCCCAGCAGCGCTTGGACGCGGTGGGGCCAGGACGGCCCCCGGCGCTCGCCCCGGCACCTGCCCCGGCACCGCCCGCCATGGAATCGCCCGCCATGGAATCGCCCGCAGGGAGATCGGCGGGTGATGCGCGATGGGGAGACGCGGGGGGTTGGCCCATGGACGGCTCCGTCTTTGATTGACCACTCTTCCCGTCAGGGTTGGCGGGTTTCTGACAGCCGACCGTGGGGACGAGCAGGAAACCAAGCCAGAAAACAAGGTTCGTGTTGAACGCGCGCATGGGCTCTCCCCAATTCGATCCGGGCCGGGTGGGGCTCGGCCACGTCCACCAGGATAGGGAAATCACCTGCCAGAGGTCAACCGCATGCCGGTGAAAGGGCTGGTGTCACGGGCGGAGCGCGACTAAAGTCCGGCCGAGGCTCAGCCCGAGGAGTGACCCATGCGAGACTATTTCACCGACAAGGTCGCGCTGATCACCGGCTCGGCGCGCGGGATCGGGTTCGCCATCGCGGAGCAGCTCGGCCGACGCGGCGCCACGGTGGTGATCTCCGACATCCTGGACGACACCCTCGAGGAGGCGGCGCGGACCCTCGCGGATCTGGGCATCGACGTCTTTGCCGAGCGCGCGGACGTCACCGACCCCGACGCCTGCGAGGCCCTCGTGGCGGCGACGCGGACGCACGCCGGCAAGCTCGACGTGCTCGTGAACAACGCCGGGATCAGCATCGTGGCCAACTTCGAGGAGTGCCGCCCCGAGGTGGCCCGCAAGCTCATGGACGTCAACGTGATGGGGTCCATCTACATGACCCACGCCGCCCTGCCCTCCCTCAAGGAGTCCCGCGGCCACCTGGTGTTCATCTCCAGCGTCAGCGGCATCCGCGCCATCCCCACCGGCGCCCTCTACAGCGCCTCCAAGGCCGCCATGCGCAGCCTCGCCGAGTCCCTGCGCCTCGAGCTCAAGCAGTACGGAATCCACGTGGGCGTGGTCAGCCCGGGCTTCACCCCCACCGAGGCCAGCAAGACCGTGCTCAAGGGCGACGGCACGACCCGCCCCATCGATCGCCCGGCCCACGACACTCCCCAGGGCGTGGCGCTCCAGACGGTCCGGCTCATCGAGCGCCGGGAGCGCGAGCGCGTGCTCACCCCCCTCGGCAAGGCCACCAACGTGCTCCAGCGCCTCAGCCCCACCCTGGTCGACCGCATCCTGGAGGGCCGCGAGCTGAAGAACTGAAGAGCAGACGTCCGGCGCTATCTATAGATGACCACCCAGGAGGCCTGGTGGATGTTGCGCCAGTTGTCGCCGGTGTAGGGCTGGTTGAGGTAGAAGCCTTCGTATTCGAAGGTGTTCGAGGCGCCCGGGCTCACCTGGCTCGTGATGTCGAAGACCCCGACGGGCACGTACTTGCCGGGACACCAGCCGCCCCGCCCGAACCACCAGGTGCCGTACTGGTTCGGCACGGTCCCCTCGGGGATCTGGAACATACAGCCCTGCTGGTTGCCCGTGGTCGGGAAGTGCTGCACGTTGTCCGCCCCGTTGACGTAGTAGTGGTGGTAGGTGTCGCAGAACTCGGCGCAGTTCCCCGGCTGCGACATGCCGTGCCCGGTGATGGCGTGGTGCAGCTCGACCCGCTGTACGTCCGCGGGAATCGTCAGATCCACCGGTGAGAAGTTGTCGTTGTAAGTCTCGTTGAATTCGTGGGACCCGGCCGCGAAGAGCGGAATGCACTCTGACGGCCGCAGCGCCTTGCCCTGGTTCGAGAACCGGAGCTGCAGCGTCACCTCCCACGGATCGCTGATGTTGAAGCTGAACTTGTGCGGCCCGCCGTCGTCGAGCAGAGGCAGCAGCCCGCTCACGTCGTGCACCCAGCGCCCCTCCCGATGGTAGCTGGTGATCCAGTGCCCCACCTCGAGGTCGCAGCTCGTCGCAGAGACGGTTTCGCACATGTTGAGAAAGACATTGTAGTCCCAGGCGGGGCAGTAGCCGTACTCCCCCGGCCCTTCGCAGTTGAGCGTCAGATCCAGCTCGAAGGTGTCGAAGCCGGCCATGGTGGCCGCGTCGGGAAGCTCCACTGTGACCGGGAACCAGCCCCCGCCCCCGGCGGCCACGGGGGTCGCGTCGAACAACGTCACCGTCGTGGCCGGAAAGGCCTCCAGCGCCAACTCCCGGTCCGCCTCGTAGTTGTAGTAGACCGCCTCGTTCGCCGCCATGGACACGTTGTGGCCAAAGGGCCACGGCAGCGAACCGTTGTAGTGGTTCAAGCCGGCGTAGCTGCCCATGTAACGGATGCGCTGAAAGCGGTCGATCCCGATGCCGAATCCGGGGTTTTGGAGCACCGTGCCCAGCCAGCCGCTCAAGCCCGCGGCCGAGGAGGTCACGTAGTGGATCCGCTCCGCCCACCAGTCCCGGTCCTGTGGATCCATGGGCGTCATGGCGGCCAGGATGTTGTTTTGGAGCTGCTCCAAGGCGGCGTCCCGGTCGCCCTGCGCCGAGGCAACCGACACGAAGAAGACATGGACGTTGGAGGGCAGCGCGGCGAGCAGATCCTCCACGTCCCCCGCGTCCTCCCACATGCCGTAGCCGAACGCGGGGTCGTTCTGCGCCGGCCAATCGAGAATGAACAGATAGGAGTCGCACCCGGACCAGCGCTCGCTGAGCACCCAGTCCCCTGCCGTCGTGGGCACGGTGAAGTCCGCCGCCATCGCGCGCAGCGCCGTGTCTTCCGTGGCGTCGACAAAGGCGCGCTCGGGCAGGCCCAGGGGTTCGCAGGCGCTGGGAGGAATCACCTCGGCGTCGGCCTCAGCGTCGGCGCCACCGTCCACCAGCAGCACGTCCGGTCCCGCGTCCGAGGCGGACCCATCATCGTCGCCGCAGCCGCCCACGAAGCCGAGCAGCAACGCAGCTGCCGCAAAAGGACTCAGAAGCTGCTTCCAGGAAAGAAAACGCACGCATCACCTCTCGAACCCTGTTGTTGCCGGCGGCCTGACAGACCAGTCGGGAAGAATTATTAGAGTCCGAGACAAGGCCGGTCAAGTGGGGAGATCGAGGCGCCCATTGAGCGGCGGCGCCAGCATCGCGCTCAAGTCCTGGGTGCTCATCTCCCAGCGCCCCTGACGTACGGTTGCAGCACGCGCCCCTCTCCAGGACCCGACTTGCGCTATACTACGCTCACGAAGCGAGGACATCATGACTGACTCGAAGCGCTCGCCGCGGGCGGCGAAAACGACGATCGTGGGCGGCCAACCGCCGGGGAACAGCCGGGAGCTGCCGCCGATCCCGGTGGGGCTGGAGGAGCTGCTGGGCATGGCCGCGGCGGAGCAGGCCTTTGCCGAGGTGCTGCTGGACGACCCGGCCGCTGCCGCGGACGCCGGCGGCCTCACGCTCACGGCAACGGAGGCCACGATCCTCCGCGCCGTGGGCCGTGAAACCCTTTCCCAGATGATCGCGCGGCTTCGCCAGCGGCAGCCAGAGACCGAGCGCCGGGCGTTCCTCGAGCAGGCCGCCGCGGCCCTCGCCGTGGTCGTGGGCGGAGCGGCGGCTGCCAGCGGGTGCAAGGGGCAGGACAAGTCGGCGAGCAAGAGCACCACGCCAAGCACCACCCCGGGCACCGCTCCGACCTCCACCCCGACCTCCACTCCGCCGAGGGCTCCCTCCACGAGCTCTCCGACGGAGACGGGGGTGCGCCCCGACCGCCCGCCGAGCCGGGATGCCGGGGTCGGCGCCCGGGAGCGACCCCGTCCGATGCAGCACCGACCGACCCGGGGCATCCGGCCGCGACCCTCCACGCTGGATCCCCACGACACCCGCGGCACGGGCGCTCGCCCGGATCGCCCGCTGAAAATACCAGAGTAGCTACTTGTGCCCGGAGCGCCGGACCGGCGCGGTGCGCTGGCGAGTGGGTTGCTCGTGCGCTGAAAGATGCGGAGCGAGAGGGGATCGACGCGCTTCTTTACAGTCTACTCAATCGACGACTGAGAAGCTGTCCTTGCCCACCCCGCACACGGGGCAAACCCAGTCATCGGGGATGTCCTCGAAGGCTGTTCCTGGGGCGATGCCGCTGTCGGGATCCCCTTCCGCTGGGTCGTACACCAGGCCGCACACATCACAGATGTACTTCTTCATAGCTCCCGCTCCGCTGGTCGATGGTTACGCCTTCCAGAGGCCGTGCAGGTTACAGTAGGCTCGCGCGGTCACGTCGGCGGCCGACAGCAGGAACACCGCCTCCGGAGCCTGCCCTGCGCCGAGGAACTGCCGGTAGGCGGCGCCGTCAGCGACGAGCTCGATCCACTCGATCCAGTGCTTCTCCTCCATGGGATGCGCCACGCTGCCGACCGTCACCTTGTAGCCTCCGTCCACCTTCTCCACCACGGGCACATGCTTCTCCTGTGCCGCATCGGTGGTGTTCTCACCGATGAGATCCATCTTGTCGCCGCAGCACACCAGCTCACCGCCTGCCGCGTGAACGACCTCGACCATGTTGCCGCAGTGCTTGCACTTGTAGACTTCCAGTCTCTTTGTCGCCATGATTGGTCTCCTTGTTCAGTCGATTTCGGTCCGGGGAGCGGTCCCTCCGCCACCCACTACTTCGCGTGCTTGGCCAGATAGCTCGCCACCCCCTCCGCCGTGGCCTTCATGCCGTCCTCGCCGACCTGCCAATTGGCCGGGCAGACCTCACCGTGCTCCTCGGTGAACTGCAGCGCGTCGAGGATGCGGAGCGCCTCGCCCACGTTCCGGCCCAGCGGTAGATCGTTGACCAGAGCGTGCCTCACTATTCCCGCTTTGTCGATGAGGAAAAGCCCGCGCAGCGCAACGGCGTCGTCGAGCAGCACGCCGTAGGCACGGGAGATGGACTTGGTCAGGTCGGCCACCAGCGGGAACCGGATCTGGCCGATCCCGCCGTTCTCGACCGCGGTGTTCTTCCAGGCGAAGTGGGTGAACTCCGAATCCACGGACACACCGATCACCTCGGCGTTATTCTCCTTGAACTGATCCAGCGCCTTGTCGAAGGCGATGATCTCGGAGGGACACACAAATGTGAAGTCCAGCGGATAGAAGAACAGGACCACATACTTGCCACGGTAGGAGGAGAGCGTAAGCTCCTCGATGGTGTTGTTGCCGAGCACGGCCTTGGCCGTGAAATCAGGTGCTTCCTTGGTCACGAGGAGGGGCATCGGAGGTTTCCTTTCTGCTTCTTGCTCGTTCATCACCGGGAGGCCCCCCGGCGATTGATGGTGTTGTCACCCCGGCCGCCGTCAGACAGACCCGACGGTTTCCTTGTCGTCTTCGACCCACTTGCCCACGGTTCGGTGCTTGTCACACTCTTCCTGGGCGAGTTTTCTCAGACGGTACGCGGTGTCGCGAAGTATCCCGAAGATGATCCCGCAGGCGTCATCCGTCCGGTCCCGATCCCCCTCGTCCGCCAGGGCCAGCATCTCCCGGGTCAAGCTGAGAGTGCGCTGCAAATTACGATTGAATGGCTGGTGCATGGTGAATCTCGTTCCGAGCACGCACAGTGCAACCAGTGTGCCAGCGCCCCAATAGGCAACCCATTCAAAGCTATTTCACAAAGTTGATGTAGTTTCAGCCGCCGTGACAGGGTCCGGGTGCCCATTCGTGTCTCACCATCCTGTGCCGTGGAACAGGTGCTGAGACACTAGAGCGACACTTGAGACAGAAGAACGGCCCTGGCCAGGCGGTTTGGCCCCAACCCGGGCCGGGTCGATTCTTGCATGGAGCTCTAGGCAATGATGACGCCCAGCGTATAGAAAGGCACGCCCGGCTTCGACCTCATCGAGCTGCTCTCGCGGTACGAGAATCTGGAACCGGTGCTGAACGGCTCGCCGCAAACGAGATACTTCAGATGAGTCACCAATGAGATTCAGCATCAAGATCGACCCCATCACCGGTCGCCGGTACATGGCGGTGCCGCACCTCGGTCAGGCGGTCCTTTCCAGCTCCCTGGTCAACAAGGGGACCGCCTTCAGCAACCGCGAACGGAGCGAGCTGCGCCTGCACGGGCTCCTGCCCCCGGCCGTGATGTCGATCCGGGACCAGCTGACACGGTGCTACGAGAGCTATCAGGAAAAAAGCACGGATCTGGAGCGCTTCATCTACCTCACCGCGCTGCACGACCGGAACGAAACCCTGTTCTTCCGGCTCCTGCACGAGCACATCGAAGAGCTGATGCCCATCGTCTACACCCCCGTGGTGGGCGAGGCGTGCCGGAAATTCTCGCACATCTACCGCAAGCCCCGCGGGCTCTACGTCAGCTACGAACAGCGCAACGACATCGAGAGCGTGTTGCGAAACTCCGGCCTGCAGCACGTGGCCGTCATCGTGGTCACGGACGGAGAACGAATCCTGGGCCTCGGCGACCAGGGGGCCGGGGGCATGGGAATTCCAGTGGGGAAGCTGTCGCTGTACACCCTGTGCGCCGGGGTGTCTCCCTACTCCACCCTGCCGATCATGCTGGACGTGGGCACGGACAATGCGCAGCTGCTCGGGGATCCACTGTACGTGGGTCTTCGTCAGAAACGCGTGCGCGGGGTCGAGTACCAACAGTTCGTCGACGCCTTCGTCGCCGCCGTCAAGAAGGTCTTCCCCCACGCGGTCCTGCAGTGGGAGGACTTTTTCAAGGGCAACGCGATCCGGCAGCTCCGCCGCTTCCGCGATGAGCTCTGCACCTTCAACGATGACATCCAGGGGACCGCGGCGGTCGTGCTCGCGGGGCTGTATGGCGCCCTGCGCATCACCGGCAAGGCGATGCGTGAGCAGCGCATACTCTTCGCAGGAGCTGGAGCGGCCGCTCAGGGCATCGCGGACCTGCTGGTGGTAGGGCTGGTGGAGGGCGGCCTGAGCCGCGAAGATGCGGTGCGCCGAATCTGGACGGTGGACAGTCGCGGGCTGGTCACCACGGAGCGGGACAACCTGGAGGAGTTCAAGGCGCAATATGCACGCCCCATGGATGAGGTCGCGGGCTGGGACTGCCCGCAGGACCGCATCTCCCTGACGGATGTCATCCGGAACGCCGCGCCCACCGTGCTGCTGGGCACCTCGGGAACCCCCGGGACCTTCGATGAAGGAGTGGTCCGCGCCCTGGCCGCGCAGAACGAGCGGCCCATCGTGTTCCCGCTCTCCAACCCCACGTCCCGATCCGAGTGCACCCCCGACGAAGCCCTTCGCTGGTCGGAGGGACGCGCCATCGTGGCCACGGGAAGCCCGTTCGCTCCGGTGGAGCTCGCCGGGACGCGCTATCGCATCGGTCAGGGGAACAACGCGTTCATCTTCCCGGGCGTCGGCCTGGGCCTCACCGTGGCCCGGGCCGGTCGCGTCTCGGACGGCGTCTTCCTCGACGCCGCCAAGGCGCTTGCCGAGGAAGTCACCGTCGCTGACCTCGCCGAGGGATCCGTGTACCCGGAGCTCACCCGCATCCGGGACTGCTCCCACGCCGTGGCCTGCGCAACGATTCGCCGCGCGGTTGCCGAAGGTCATGCCGACGAGGAGATACTGGACGACCTCGAGGAAACCGTTCGCCGCGCCATGTGGTTCCCCGAATATCTCCCAGTCCGCTATGAGCCATGACTGGTGTACCAGAATACACTAATGTATCAAAATGCTTACGAGACACGCTCATCCAGCTCACAAGACCGGAACTAGTGAAATTTCGCTTTTACTTTCAGGCAACTAGAAGATTTTATGTACGCTGAGGGGCACTCCCCTCGCATGTCTCATTTTTGTTCCGGTATAGGCGCTGGAAGAGACGAAAGAGGTAATCCATGAGTATGTTCTGCTTCCAATGTGAGCAAACCACAAAGGGTGTCGGGTGCACGGGATCAAGGGGCGTGTGTGGTAAGTCCGATGAAACCGCAGCTCTACAGGACGCGCTGATCCATGCGACCAAAGGACTGTCCGCGTACGCCCATCGGGCCCGCGCTCTGGGCGTCACGGATGAGGAGATCAACATCTTCACCATCGAGGCCCTATTTTCAACGGTGACGAACGTCAACTTCGACGCAGACCGGGTGGCGGGTCTGGTCAACCGGGCCGTGGCGCTGCGAGCCAAGGCCAAGGAGCTCTACGAGCAGGCCTGCGTCCAGGCGGGGAAAACGCCGGAGTCCCTCGACGGCCCGGCCGCGTGGACCCCACCGACGAAGCGCGAAGCGCTCGCCAAGGAAGGTGAGAAGGTATCCGTCACCGTGCGGCAGCTGGAGCGTGGTGATGACGTCGCCGGGCTGGAAGAGCTCCTGGTCTACGGGATCAAGGGAATCGCGGCCTACGCCGACCACGCACAGATCCTCGGGCAAAGCGACGACGTGGTCTTCGCCTTCATCCACGAGGCCCTGGACTTCATCAGCCGGCCGCGGGCCGTAGACCAGTTGCTCGGGCTGGTGCTGCGCGCGGGCGAGGTGAACCTCCGCGCCATGGAGCTGCTGGACGCCGGGAACACCGGCACCTATGGGCACCCGGAACCCACCGGCGTCCGCACCACCGCGAAAGCGGGCAAGGCGATTCTGGTGTCCGGCCACGATCTGAAAGATCTGGAGGCGCTGCTCCAGGAAACCAGGGGCAGAGGCATCAACATCTACACCCACGGAGAGATGCTGCCCGCCCATGCGTATCCGGGGCTTAAGAAGTACGAGCACCTGGTGGGCAACTACGGCGGTGCCTGGCAAGACCAGCGCAAGGAGTTCGAGGCGTTTCCCGGGTCGATCCTGATGACAACCAACTGCATCCAGAAGCCCAAAGACACCTATCAGGCCAGGATCTTCACCGCCGGGCTGGTGGCCTGGCCCGGGGTCGCGCACATCGAAAAGCGAGACTTCTCGCCGCTCATCGAAGCGGCGCTGGAAGCCCCCGGATTCGCCGAGGACGGTGAGACAAAAAGCATCACCATCGGGTTCGCGCGCCAGGCAGTGTTGAGCGTGGCTGACAAGATTGTGAAGGCCGTAAAGAGCGGCGATATCAAACACTTTTTCCTGATCGGCGGTTGCGACGGGGCCAAGCCGGGGCGCAACTACTACACCGAGCTCGCCGAGGCCGTTCCGAGGGACTGCGTGATCCTGACCTTGGCCTGCGGCAAGTATCGCTTCAACAAGCTCGAGCTCGGAGACATCGGAGGAATTCCGCGGCTGCTCGACGTGGGCCAATGCAACGACGCCTACTCGGCGATTCAGATCGCAGTGGCCCTCGCCAACGCTTTTAAAACCGATGTCAACAGCCTGCCGCTGAGCATGGTGCTTTCCTGGTACGAGCAGAAGGCCGTGTGCATCCTGCTCACCCTGCTGCACCTCGGAATCAAGAATATCCGACTCGGGCCGACCCTGCCCGCCTTCGTCACCCCCAACGTGCTGAACGTGCTCGTGGAGAAGTTCGGCATCAAACCCACCACCACCGCCGAGAAAGACCTCCAGGAAATTTTAAAGTAGTAATGGGGTCAGACCCCCAGGGTCGCTAAAATCATCTCGCGCGCGCGACGGCGCGCGGTGTTCGTGGAGAAGCGCTCCTCCACCGCGGTTTCGGCAATGGGGTCGTCCGACTCGGCGAGCTCCTCCGAGAGCCGTACGAGTCCCGACGCATCCGACACCACGGCCAGCTCGCGAGCATGCTGCTCCACCTTCTCGCCGAACACTACGTTGAGCACCTCAGCAATGGCAGCCTCGTCGATCTCCGCTCGCTCCAGAACCTGCCGAGCCGACTCCGGGTTTTTCACCCGACGGAGCAGCGCCGCCGCCAGCACGACCTTTGGCACAGCCTGCTCCTCGAGCATCAGCTCCTGGGCCCGAGCCAGCACGCGCAGGCCTTCCCGGACCTCGTCCGAATCCTCACCCAGCACGTCCTTCACGGCCTGCACCAGGCTGTCTAGCACCGACACACGTCCGTGCTCCTCACCCGCGTCGGGCAGCGTGCCGAAACAGGCCTCGGCAAATTTGCACCACGCGGCGCAGCCGATGTCGATGCGCGGATTCCGAAAGCGGAATCCGCAACCCGTGCAGCGTCGTGTGGCCTCGTCCTTGAAGAACTCCACCAGCTTGCCGCACGCCGGACACGGCTCGTCATAGATCGCCTCGGAGCCCCAGTAGCGGCTGTCCTGTCCCGGGCACTTCATGTCGCACTCCTTCTGTCTTCGCCGTGGTTGGCGCCGCTATCTGGGCTCAGATCATGCAATCAACGTGCCGACACTGCCCACATAATTCACACCTTTGCGACCGCCGTGCGATAACTACGCGGTCGGAATTGCGCAGGTCCATCCCGTTCGCTATATTCCGGCACTACACGCAGCAGGCGAAGCGGACCATCGGAACGCTCCCGGGCGTAGCCGTAGGGTGCCGTAGCAGGGAAACATGGGGCGAGCAGCGTGAGACGACGAAATCTCATACTTTTTCTCAGCGAGGGAAAGCACAGCCTGCACCTCATGGCAGAGGGTCTTGCCCGCACCATGTCAGACGAACACACAGAGGTGTTCGCCGCCTCGATGCGCCCCGCTTCGCTCCATCCCATCGCGGCGAGCGTGATGGCCGAGCTCGGAATCGACCTCACCTCGCTGCCACTGCGAACGCCGCTGGACATCGAAGTCTTCTCCTTCGACATGGTCGTGACCCTCGGCGGCTTCGATCCCAACAACCGATTGAACCTCCCGGGAATGCCTCCCCAGTTTCAGTGGAAGCAGGCGATTGCAGAGCCTGTCCCTGACGGAATGTCCACCGAGGACGCCTTTCGACAGACCCGGGACGACTTGAAGCGGCGCATCGCAGAGCTCTTCTCGTCCGAGACGCTCCAGGGGCTCTCCGTGGCCCGGCGCAACCTGGAGCTCGTGCTCGACAACCTCGCCTACGGCGTGCTGGCACACACCGTCAACCGCCGGATCTTCCATTTCAACCAGGCCGCAGAGCGGATCACCGGCTTCCACCGCGACGACGTGATCGGGCGGGATTGTCACAAGGTGTTTCGACCCAAACGCTTCTGCGGCGGAGACTGCTCCTTCTGCGACACCCGTGTCAGCCCCGAGGATCTGAACAAACGCAAGACCGTTCCCGTGGACTTCACGACCACGGCCGGGGACCGCCGGGTGCTCGAGATGACCATCAGCCCCCTGGCCGACGTCGGCGGCGCCAACGTGGGTGCGGTGGTTTCGTTCACAGACGCCACGGAGCTCGAGTCGCTGCGCCGCCGTGTGAAGCACCACTACACGTGCGGCGAGCTGCGGGCCAAGGACCCGGCGATGCTCGCTCTGTTCGATCAGATTCGGGAGCTGGGCCCCACCAACCTTCCGGTGCTCATCGAGGGCGCGAGCGGCACGGGAAAGGAGCTCGTCGCCAAGGCGATCCACGCGGAAAGCCCCCGGGCCGATCAGCCGTTCGTGGCCATCAACTGCGGCGCCCTCCCCGAGGGGATCCTGGAAAGCGAGCTCTTTGGCCACGTGCGCGGCTCGTTCACCGGCGCCGTCCGGGATCAGCGCGGCCGCTTCGAGCTGGCCCATCGGGGCACGCTGCTGCTCGACGAGATCGGTGATCTTCCCCAGGCCATGCAGGTCAAGCTCCTCCGCGTGCTGCAAGAGCATCAGTTCGAGCGTCTCGGTGGCGAGAAACCAATCACGGTGGACGTCCGGATCATCAGCGCCACGAATCAGAACCTCAACCGTCTGATGGAGCAGAACCGTTTCCGGCGGGACCTGTACTACCGTCTCTGCGTCGCCCCCATCCGGATGCCGGCACTGCGTGATCGCCGCCTCGACATCCCCGTGCTCGTGGACCACTTCCTCGAGCAGGTGTCCACAGAAACCGGTCGCCCGCTCATCACCGTATCGAACGAGGCCCTCGACCTGCTGACGACCTACGCCTGGCCGGGGAACGTGCGGGAGCTCCGCAACATCATCGAGTACTCCTACATCAAGTGTCGCTCCGGATCCCTGGAACCCCAGCACCTGCCCAAGGAAGTCGTTTCCTTCAACCGCGCGCCCCGAGGTCAGCGTGGCCCCCGCCTCAAGCTCAACACCGACCAGGTCGTCAACGCCCTGAAGGAGTCGAAAGGGGACAAAGCGAAGGCGGCCAGGCTCCTCGGTGTCGGCCGCTCCACCCTGTACCGTTTCATCCGCCGCACGGCCGAATAGCGTCGACCCAGGACGTGTGTCAAGTCTCAGATGTGTGCCAAGTTTCCAAACATGGCACTCAATACGGGTCAGAGAGACACCTTGTTACGTATTTTACTACGCACAGTTGCAAGCCAGTGCGTAGTAAACACGGAAATCGGAGAATTTCCAACCTGGCACAGATGACACACCGTGGTTTGCCCGGTCATCTTGACACGCGTAAAAGAAGCAGCTGAAAAACCACCTCTTTTCGATCGTTCGTTCGACTGGCACATATCCTGCTTGGGGCTCAATCGTCACAAAGTGCAATGTGTCGCGAACGTACGGGTGCACAGGTGCGTCCCGAGGGTCGTGGCGCGCCTGCGGATCGTCCTGAGAACATGCCGAGCCAGATAGACGACGAACATCTCCAGCGCGTGATCCGCCTCAGCCACGAGATGATCAGCCTCGCCGACGAAGGAGACGACGCGCGTCGAGACACGGGCTGCGGCATCGTTTTCGGCAAGCTGCGCGACTCAGGGTATTCGCTGCGAAACCTTGCCAAGCGCGAGCTCGAAGCACACCAGGGGCGGGGGCAGCATCCAGCCTTCGGCAGGGAGGCGAAGGGCGACACGGCGACGAAATCAATGGTGCTGATCGTGGACGACGATCCGGACGTCGTCACGTTTCTGTCCACCTGGTTCCGGGACCACGGCTGTCGGACCGTCACCGCCGGCAACGGCTTCGAGGCCATCGAGCAGGCCGTGAAGCTCCGGCCCGACCTCATCACCCTCGACATGTCCATGCCGGAGAAGTCCGGCGTATCCACCTACCGGGACCTGAAGGGGGACACGGAGCTGCGGACCATCCCGGTGATCATCGTGACCGGCATCGGCCGGGTCATGGAAGACTTCCTGCGGAGCAGACGACAGGTTCCGGATCCGGAGGGCTTCATCCCGAAACCCATCGACCTGGAGCTGCTGACGGAAACCGTGGGCCGACTCCTCAACCATGATCGCGGGCCTGAGCCCTGAGAGCACGATTCGAACAATCATCGAAACCCGAACCTTTGGAGGATTGAATGGGCACCCCAATCGACTGGTCGAGTCTGAACGACACCACAAAACTGCTGATGAACCAGCTCCACTACGGGGCGCTGGGCTTCATGGTCCTCGCCTACACCGTGAAGATCTGGCAGCTCCTGAAGAAGCCCGCTGCGAAAGAGGGGACGACCGCTCGCGGAAACCACGCCGAAGGCATTCGATACGCGTATATGACGCTCGCGATGCCGTGGGAGATCGAAAGCCAGAAGAACAATATGTTCCGGTACCTGGAGTTCGTGGTGTTTCACATCGCCATGGCCGTCGGCATCGGTTGGGCCTTCGTCACACCCATCGCGAATACGTCCATGGCCGCGCCGGCCGTAAAGTACCCGGCCATGGTCATCTTCGGTCTCGGCGCGCTCATCGGGCTCTCGCGGCTGCTCCGCCGGCTGCTCAAGGCCGAGATGCGCAAGATCAGCTCACCGGACGACTACTTCTGCCTGCTCCTGCTGACCGTGTGGATGGCCTCCGGCGTGCTCGCGGCGCCGCTCCACAACGCCACCTATCTCACGGCGTACTTTGCGCTCGCGACGTTCTTCCTGGTCTATGTGCCGTTCTCCAAGATCAGCCACTACGTCTACTGGCCCTTCGTCCGCTTCTACATGGGCAAGCACTTCGGACACCGCGGCGTGTTCCCGAAGAAGGGCACCATCCAGTAGGGCACACGCGTGAGCGGAAGAGCGACAGACGAAACGACTACATCAACGGACTGTTCCGGAAAGGATACGATCATGGCTCCCAGTGAAAAGGCGACATCGTTCGCCAAGAACTTCAAGGCGCGCACCAATCGTCAGCACGCCCTGGCGTTTGCCTCCTGCGTGCACTGCGGAATGTGCAACGACTCCTGCCACTACTTCCTCGCCACGGGCGACGCCGACATGACGCCGGTGGCCAAGATGGACACGGCGCGGCGCATCTACAAGCGACAGCAGGACTGGCTCGGGAAAATCATCCCGCCCTGGGTCGGTGCCGGGCTGCCCCAGACCGACGAAGACCTCGAGAAGCTGAAGGACGTGTTCTTCGGCTCCTGCACCGGCTGCCGTCGCTGCACCCTCTCCTGCCCCTTCGGCGTGGACACCGCGGCCCTGGTGGGCCTCACCCGGTCCTGCCTGGTGGACGAGGGGGTCGCCCCCGAGGGTGTGCTGTCGGTGATGAAGGACCAGTGGGAGACCGGCAACCAGATGGCGATCAGCAAGCAGGACTACCTCGAAACCCTCGAGTGGATCGAGGAAGAGCTCCAGGCCGAGCTCGAGGACGACACGGTCAAGATCCCCGTCGACAAGGAGAACGCAGACTTCGTCTACGTGGTCAATCCGCGGGAGATCAAGTACTCGCCGATGTCCTTGCAGGCCGCCGCGAAGATCTTCCACGTCGCCGGCCTGAGCTGGACCATGGGCTCCGAGGGCTGGGACAACACCAACTTCGGCCTCTTCTCCGGCAAGCCGGACCTCGGCGGGCACATGTCCAACCTCGCGTACAACCACGCCAAGAAGATCGGCGCCAAGATGATGGTCATCTCCGAGTGCGGCCACGGCCTGCGCTCCACCAAGTGGGAGGGGCCGAACTGGGGCAAGGCCAACCCCCTGCCCTTCGACGTGATATCGATCCTCGAGCTGATGGTGGACCTGATCAATCAGGGCAAGATCATCCTCGACCCGACCAAGAACCCGCACCCGGTGACCTATCACGACCCGTGCAACCTGTCGCGCTCCGGCGGACTCACCGAGGAGCCCCGATTCTGCCTCAAACGCTCCTGCATGGACTTCCGAGAGATGATCCCCAACCGCGCGGACTCCTTCTGCTGCACCGGCGGCGGCGGCGCCATGTCCATGTCCGAGTACGCCAAGAAGCGGCTCCAGGTGGCCAAGCCCAAGGCCGACACCATCCGGGCCACGGGCGCGGCCATCGTGGCCACCGCGTGTCACAACTGCGCCGACGGCCTCACCGACCTGATCAAGGAGTACGACCTGAAGTACGACTATCCGGAAGGCAAGAAGCCGAAGCTCCTCCCGGTGGTGAACGTCTGTGAGCTCGTGGCCGACGCCATCGTGATCGAGAAAGAGCTCAAGAAAGATCGCGCCCCCCGCGCCACGACCAAGGGCAAGAAGGTGCTCGTGGTGGACGACTCCCCGGACGTGGTGAAGTACATCAAGACCATGCTCGAGGACAATGACTACGTGGCCGTCACCGCCCACAACGGCAACGAGGCCATGAGCAAGGCGAGGTCGGAGAAGCCGGACATGATCACGCTGGACATCGTGATGCCCGGAAAGTCGGGCGTCAAGGTCTACGAGGAGCTGCGCTCGGACACGAGCCTGGGGAACATCCCGGTATTCATTGTCACCGGCGAAGTCGACTTCCGCCAGCTCATGTATCAAAAGCGCGTCCAGGCCCCCGAGGGCTTCATGAAGAAGCCCATCGACGAAGACGTGTTCCTGATGACGGTGGGCAAGATCCTCGACGCCGTGCAGCGTCGTAAGCGCAACTGATGTCGGGCCCCGTCCCGGGGGTCCTGCCCCCCCCGGGACGGGGCCCGCATCGTCTGGAGCAATGACCATGCCGAACGGATCCAATACGGCTTCGTCAGACGGATCCGGCGACATCTACCGGAAGTACTTCGAAGGACTCCCCTGCTACGTCACGGTCCAGGACGCCGACCTGCGCATCGTCGACACCAATGAGCTGTTTCAGAATCGCTTCGGCAATGGCGTCGGTACCCCCTGCTGGGAGGCCTACAAGGGCCGGTCCACCCGGTGCCGCGTGTGCGCCGTCCAGCAGACATTCGAACAGGGCGAAGGCCAGCAGGGAGAGGAGCTGATCCGGGATTCCTCGGGGCTCGAGTTCCCGGTCTTCGTCTACACCTCTCCCATTCGCAGCGCGACGGGCGCCATCGACCGCGTGCTGAAGATCTCGGCGGACATCTCCGGCGTCAAGAAGCTCCAGAAGCGGCTTCACAAGACGCATCAGCAGTATCAGCAGCTCTTCCAGGAGGTGCCGTGCTACGTCTCCGTGCAGAACCGGGACCTGAAGATCACCCAGTCGAACCGTCGTTTCCAAGAGGACTTCGGCCTCGACGAAGACATCTACTGCTACGAGGCCTACAAGCACCGCGAGGAGCCGTGCCTGAACTGCCCGGTGGTGCGGACCTTCGACGACGGCCGCTCCCACCGCAGCGAGGAGGTGGTCACGTCCCTGGGAGGTGAACACTACAACGTGCTGGTCCAGACGGCTCCGCTGCGGAACGACGCCGGAGAGATCACCCACGTGGTGGAGATGTCCACCAACATCACCGAGGTCAGACAGCTTCAGGACCAGCTCACCTCACTGGGGCTGCTGGTGGGCTCCATCTCCCACAACCTCAAGGGCCTGATCACCTCGCTGGACGGCGGCATGTACCTGGTGAACTCCGGCCTGAAGAAGAAGAACAATCAGCGGGTCGAGGAGGGGTGGGACATCGTCCAGCGCAACTTCGCGCGGATCCGCGCCATGGTGCTCGACATCCTGAACTGCGCCAAGGAACGCGAAATCGAGCTCCGGCCGCTGGACGTGTCACAGTTCGCCTCCGAGGTGTACTCGCTGCTGGAGGTCAAGTCCGACGCGCTCGAGATCGAGTTCGAGCGCAACATCGACCCGAACATCGGCGAGGCGCCGCTGGATGCAAACGCCATGCGGTCCGCGCTGGTGGCGATCCTGGAGAACTCCTTCGACGCGTGCCGGGTGGACCTGCGAAAGCAGTCCCACCGGGTGTCCTTTGACGCGCGGCTCGACGGCGAGGACGTGCTGTTCACGGTTCAGGACAACGGGATCGGCATGGATCGCGAGACGCGCGAGAAGATGTTCAGCCTGTTCTTCTCGTCCAAGGGGACCGAGGGCACGGGACTCGGGCTCTACATCGCCAACCGGATCGTGCAGAAGCACGGGGGCTCCATCGAGGTTTCCTCAACACAAGACGTGGGAACCAGCTTCAACATCCGACTGCCCTCTCGACAGGACGCGTAGGGACAGCGTGAGCGCGGAGCTCTGGCGAAGGCTCAAAGCAGCGAGCGGAGGTTCAATTCCACCAGGAGAGGGACTTGCGATGGGGAAGGTCCGGAGGCATTTCGAGGGCGGCGAGCCGGAAGATGGTCTTGGCGACGCCGGACGGGAAGAGGTGGAACAGCTCCCGTACGCCCAGCCCGGTGGCGCGACCAATCTTCACCGCCACCGGCACCTGCCCGGTGCGCCAATAGGAGTCCAGCACAAAGAGGATGACGGCCCAGTGCCGATCGGTCAACGGCGTGAGCCCCTCGTTCTCCGCCTCACGGAGGATTCGCTCTCGCAGCTCGGCCATTGGGCCGGTAAGCGGCTCATCGCCGTTCGGGACGTGTATCCAGGTAGGTTTTTTTTGTGACTTGCCCATGCAGACTCTCTCCCACTGTAGCCGAATCAACCGCTGGTTCCAGTGGGAAATTGCGCGATTGCCTAACTGGAAGCCGGTGTCGACTTCCCGCCATAGACAATCAATTTAATGGTATATGAAGGGCAGCTCATCCCTACAAGGAGGCATCAGAGATGATCATACGGCGGAACACGGGGTCCCTCTCAGCCCGGCTGCAAGCCCTGGGCATCACCCTACTCCTGGCGGCCGCAGGCTGCGGCGACGACAATCCTGACCCCCAGCTGGGCACCATCACACCGGCCGAGCTCAACGACGCGCTTCAGGCCAAGGACTTTCTCCTCATCAATGTGCACGTCCCAAACGCCGGGGAGATTCCCGGCACCGACACGCACATCCCCTACGACGACATCGAGGCCCTGGTGGCGTACATCGGCACGGACCTGGACACCCCAGTGGTAATCTACTGCCTGAGCGATACCATGACGCTCATCGCCGGCCCGGAGCTGGTTGACCGGGGCTACCGGGACGTTCGCTACCTCACGGGCGGAATGACGGCGTGGACGCAGGCCGGATACACCTTGGATCCGTAGCGCTGACTGAATGAAGATATCCTTGGAGCTCTATGGGCCGCTGCCGCCCCTCCCCACCGAGCCCCCGGCCGAGCTCGAGCTTTCGGAAGGGAGCGACGTCGAGGACCTGCTGGCCGCGGTGGGCTATGACGAGCACGACGCCCTGAGACTGAACGTCCTGGTCAACGGAATCAGCGTCGCGATGCTCACGAAGCTGAAGCACGGTGACGCCGTGGCAATTACGTTGCTCGCGGGAGGGGGGTAGCGCTCCGCTCAGAACGCCGGTCAGACCGCGGCTCAGAGCTCCGCTTCGAGCGCCTTGACCTTCTCTTCGATAACGCTCAGCACGTCCTTGTCGGCCAGATTCTCCAAGGTATATCCCGCCAGGATCGTGCGCAGGGTCGCGCTCAGCAGCCGGTAGATCAGTCGGGCCGGGCAGCTGTCCGAGCGCTCGCACACATGGGGTGACTGAACACACTCCACGAGGTTCACCGGTCCGATGGTCGCCTCGACGATCTCCACAAGCGTGATTTCTTCCGGGGGTTTGGCAAGCTGGTAGCCCCCGTGTCGCCCCTTGGTCCCAATCAGCAGAGAGGCACTCTTGAGGGGCATGACAATCTGATCGAGGTACCGTCGGGAGATCCCGGTCCGCTCGGCCACGTCGTTGAGCTGCACAGGGCGCCCGTCCGTGCCTCTGACCGCCACATCTAACAGGACCCGTATCGCGTACCGCGCTCGTGTGGATAGCTTCATGTAGTGGCCGTTGGCGCCGACAGCGACGCGCTACCGTTTCCTCGTGGTTGTCGCTGAATGCCGAGCATTCGCATAAGGTTGGTGTGAGTCTATTGAAACGATCTCCGGTCGATCAAGTATTTTCTTACTCACACAATGGGAGTATACGGTTTTATTTCGCTGGGTCCATGGAAGAACGACATTTCAGATGCCCAGCCACTCAACGCCTTTGCCCTCAGCGCCTCATATCCTCCCCCCTACGCTGCCAAGAACGGAGTGAGTGTAATAAAAACTGGTTGGTATTTGCACCGGGACGGGGGACACTTCGGCACCATGGCTCGCCATCTGTTTGTCACGGCGCTCGGACTGGCACTCGGCGCCTCCTGGGTCGTGATCACCGGCACAGCGGCATATCCCGCGCCTCCCACGCGACCGACCCCGCGGGTCTCCCCCACCGCCGCTCCACCTGCGAGGGCGGACGGGGTGGAGCCGCCGCCCGTCGCCGACCACGAGAGCGGCTGCACCACGGCGCGCTGCCACCAATCCATCGAGCCCATCCGGCAGGGCGAATCGGGCATGGCCAAAGCCATCCTGCGACTCGGCCGCAAGAACGGGGATCCGGCCGGATGCGTGGTGTGCCACGGTGGAGCGCCCCGCGCCACGAACAAGCGGCTGGCACACGGCGGAGCCCCGGCGGCCCTCACCGCAGCCGGCGGCCCGAAGGAGTTCTATCCAGACCCCGGAAGCCCGTGGATCAACCGCCACAGCTGCGGGCAGTGCCACGCGAAACACGTTGCGACCCAGTCAAACAGCCTGATGATGACCGAGGCGGGCAAGATCCAGGGCGCGGTCTGGGCCTTCGGCGCTCTCACGGGGTACGAGCACACCTGGGCGAACTACGACGCGCGCAATCCCGACCGTCCCGAGATGCGCTCCGGAACCGCCGCCTATCGCTCATACATGCGAAAGCTGCGCACCCTGGACCCACCGGTGTTTCCGGACAAGCACATCCAGGTGCCCGGGGTACCGACGGACCTGTCACGCCTGCAGAAAGAGCCGCAGCTCGCGGCCTTCACCTACATCCGATCGGAATGCCAACGGTGCCACCTTGCCGTGCGCGGCCGGCAGACCCGCGGAGACTACCGGGGCATGGGTTGCTCGGCCTGCCACATCCCCTATGGCAACGAAGGGCGGTACGAAGGCCAAGACAAATCGATTCCCAAGGACAAGGCAGGGCACCTGCTGGTGCACTCGATTCAGTCCTCACGCAAAGTGAAGGTAACGGTGAACGGGGTCACCTACTCCGGGATCCCCGTGGAGACCTGCACCACCTGCCACGATCGCGGCAAGCGCATCGGCGTGACCTTCCAGGGTCTGATGGAGAGCGCCTACACCTCACCGTACACCGCCGGGGGCAAGGGACAGCCCAAGCTGCACACAAAGCGCTACCTTGCGATGCACGAAGACGTGCACTCGACCAAGGGGATGCTCTGCATGGACTGCCACACCAGCTCCGACGTCCACGGCGACGGCTTCCTCGCCGGGACCACGCTCGCCCAGGTGGAGATCGAGTGCACCGACTGCCACGGCACCCCATCCCGGTACCCCTGGGAGCTTCCCTTGGGCGTGGGCGAAGAGCTGGGGGGGAGCAATCGTCGCCAGGAGGCGCGGGGAGTGGCGACCAAGCTGCGCGGGCGGATCACCCAGGCGACGCGCTACGACCGCGAGGGCGGCTACCTGTTGAGCGCCCGCGGCAACCCGCTCCGGAATGTAGTGCGCCGCGGGAGCAAGGTCGTGGTGCACACCGCGGGAGGGAAAGACCTCGTGATCGAGCCCCTCAAGACGCTGAAGCAGAGCGGCGAGCTGAGTGTGGCCGGGCGCGTGGCCATGGTCGGGGTGGAAAAACACCTGGATCGAGTGGAGTGCTACGCCTGTCACGGCATGTGGACCCCGCAGTGCTACGGCTGTCACGCCCGCATCGACTACTCCCGGTCGAAGCGCTCCTTCGACTGGGTCGCGGCGGGGCATCGTCACCGGGACGCCGCCCGCCGCCGGGATCGCGGCGAGACGGGGTACGATACCTACGTGCCGGGCCGCGTGACCGAGCAACGCTCGTACATGCGCTGGGCAGAACCCATCCTGGTGGTCAACGGCGAAGGGCGGGTCTCCCCGGCAGCCCCGGGGTGCCAGGTCAGCGTGACCGTCATCGGGCCCGACGGGAAGACCCTGCTCGAGAACCACATCTTCCGCACCGTGGGAGGCACCGAAGGGAGCGGCGCCCGCGGGCAGCTCAGCCTGGACATGAGCCCGACGCAGCCCCACTCCACGGGCAGGGCCCGCTCCTGCGAATCGTGCCACACGTCACCGAAGGCCCTCGGATACGGCATCGGCGGCGGCCGGCTCAATCGCCGCCCCGACCGGCCGGTGGTGGTGGATCTGATGACCGCCGACCGCAGGATCCTCCCCCGCACGGCGCGGACACAGATCGCCGCCATTCCGGGGCTCGAGACCGACTGGTCCCGGATCGTGACCGAAGACGGCAAGCAGCTCATGACCGTGGGGCACCACTGGTCCCGGTCCCGGCCCCTGAACAACGCCGAGCGGGCGAACATGAGTCGACAAGGCATCTGCCTGGCCTGCCACCGCGAGATTCCCAAGGAGTCCCTCGCGGTCAGCCTGCTCCACCACGTTGCCAAGGCCACGGGGCAGCTCCCCAAGAACCGGAAAGACCACCACGCCCTGGTGCGCCAGGTGCTCCTCACGTCGGCGTGGGCGCAGCTGCTCGGCGCGCTGCTGGTCGCGCTCCTGGCCCTCGGCGGCTCAGGCGTCGGTGTGAGGTGGTATCTTCGGCGTCGCCGGGCCAGGCGGTCGACCGACACCACCCGAGACAAATCGCCCCCGGATAGTGGCGAGGACGCCGGTCACTCCACCCAGTCATCGCCCGCAGATCCTGGTTGAAGCACACGAGTCGCTTTTCCGGCAAGTCCTCGAGGTTCGTCGAATCCTCGCCGATCAGCGACTCGAGCGCGAACTCAGCCGCCGTTTGGGCGGAAGAAGGGAGTTTCGTCTCCGTCCCGCTCGCGGCGCTTGGCCGACTCTTCGACAAACACGTCACGCTCCTCGGGATAGAGCGCAAAGACGAGCTCCCAGTAGGCCATGGAGTTCTCCACGTACTCGGAATTCACGTGCAGCTCCGGGTGCTCGATGAGCGGGCACGGGTGCTCACCGTCGAGGATGAAGGCCAGCCCCACGAACCGGTCCTCCCCGTCGATGTACGGCTCGAAGGGATAGGTCCGGCAGACGAGTGCCCGCCGATCCCGATCGCACGTCTCCGGCCCCGGGCAGACGCAGGCAAAGTCGTGGTTGCTGTCAAACTCCGCGGCGAGCTGCTTCTGCTTGCGGGTCCTTCGCGGGAGCCGCTTCCAGAACTCAGACCGCTTCTTGTGCAACAGGTACTCCTCTTTGAAAAGGAGTGGAACGGTCAGCTCCTTGTCACAACAGAATGGGCTTCCGTCGTTTTTCGGCGCGCACAGCTCTCCACAGTTGAAGTCGGTCATGGGGACCGACAACAGCTTGTACATCCGTGCGAGAGTATCCGGTCCGAGCTTCTTGCCCTCATCTCGCTCTCGACGCCTGCTCACGTGTCACAGCTCCTGCAAAGTAAAGAAAGCTACATACCCCACACCCGCGGTGGAAGACAAGGGGGCTCCGGGCTATCTACGGCGCGCGCCATCGCCAGTGAGCTCGGTGGGGCTCCGGGCTATCTACGGCGCGCGCCATCGCCACTGAGCTCGGTGGGACTGCGGGCTATCTACGGCGCGCGCCAT
>JBDRSE010000228.1:0-47493 GCA_043825095.1 bacterium | reverse complement strand
CGATCGTTCAGGACGCCGATCCATCCCGGCTCGCTTTGTTGCCAGGCGGTCGAATATTCCCGATATGCTCCCTTCTGGCGCCTCGCGAGCCGGGCGCCTCGGCGCCCTGATTCGAGGAGTTATCCATTCGCGACCCCTTAGGGATTCGGGCAGGGGTTGGCCGAGCAGACCGCGAACACACCCATGGCCGGGCAGCAGTAGGGGTACCAGGTGGAGCAGTCCGTGTCCTGGGAGCAGAAGAACTGGTCCGAGGCGCAGCCGTTCGAGGGGGTACACGCGGCGAAGCTGCCGCCCCCCGGGTCATGGCAGCACACCTCGCCTGGGGCGCAGTCCTCGGGGCCGTCGCACACGCCGGAGAGGCCGGTGCAGGTCTGCGTACTCGGATCGAAGCAGTACTCGGTGCCGTTGTAGAGACAACACTGCTGCTGGTTGGGGCAGATGATCCCGCCGCAGTCCACGCCGATCAGGCCGCACTGGCCCGCTTGGCACTGGACCGTTTCTGCGCAGGCGTTGCCGCAGCCGCCGCAGTTCTCCGGGTCGTTTTGCGTGTCGAGGCACTGGTCGTCGCAGTTGGTCAGGGAGCCGCAGTCGATCCCGCACTCCATGGACAGCGAGTAGCTGCCCCCTTGGCTGTTCGTGCCGTCCACCACGAAGTACAGGGTGTCCCCGGCGCTGACTGCGACGGTCAGCTCGTAGCTCCCGGCCGAGGAGCTGGTGGCGGTCAGGCAGTCGCTCTGCGCGCAGCCGCCGAGTCCGGCGCCGAGGGCGAAGACCTTCAACCCGGCGTTGTTCGGGTCCACCAGGGACACGGTCACGATCAGACTCTCGGAGGCCGCGTAGGAGTAGTACCGCTCGCCGCCCGGAAAGGAGTCGGCCGGGCAGGGCGGGGAGTAGCTGGAGAAGTTGTTCAGGCGGCCCACAGTGCTGCCGGTGATCGCGGCGTCACAGCCGATGGGGGTCGCCGGAGCGCAGGTCGTGTTCGTCACGCACCCGGGAGCGCCGCCGCAGTCCGGGTCCTGGCAGTCGACGAGACCGTCCCCGTCTTCGTCCAGGCCGTTGTTGCACTGGTACTCGAAGCACCAGGGGTTGGTCGCGCAGTCGTCGTCCTCGCAGTCGACAAGTCCATCCTCGTCGTCGTCGACGCCGTTGTTGCAGAGCTCCGCGCTCCGACACCAGGAGGCGCTGGCGCAGTCGTCGTCTTCGCAGTCGACAAAGCCGTCGCCGTCGTCATCGAGCTGGTTGTCGCAGATCTCGGGATAGGTGACCGAGCCGCACGCTTCGTCAGTGCGACAGTCCACGTCGTCGCAGTCCTTCAGTCCGTCCAGGTCGTTGTCCACGCCGTCGTCGCAGACCTCCTGACACGCCGCAGTCTCCCAGCAGTCCGAGTCCATGCAGTCCATGGCGCCGTCTTCATCGTCGTCCACGCCGTTGCTGCAGGCCAGCTCGGTGTTCGGGTTGCACACCTGGTTCATGGCGCAGTCCGGGTCGTCGCAGTCGATGGTCCCGTCGCCGTCGTCGTCCACGCCGTTGTCGCAGGCGTACTCCGTGAACGGGTTGCAGCTCGCGTGGCCGTCGCACTGGGGGTCGGCGCAGTCCACGAGGTCGTCGCCGTTGTCGTCGATGCCGTTGTCACAATGCTCGACGTTCAGGCTCCCGGAGGGGTCATCGCCGCACCCCATCGTCAAAACCGCACTGGCGAGCACAATCAAAGTCAACCGTAGATAAGACACGACCACCTCCTATGACATTAAGATATTCCCAATTCTCCTCACCCTATCTTGCCACAGAAACCGGGGGAGATGGCAGAGTCTTGTGACCGGTCGGCCCTGGGCTCGGCCACGGGTTCGGCGGAAACCACGTCAATCTGACGGAGTGTGGCCCCGGTGATGCCTGTGAATGGGAGAGCACGCGCATGGGGGAGGAGCGGGTACAGGATTGTCGTTTCCAGCCGGCGTGGCCTTCGGGATTTCGGCAGCTTGAGCTTCTCGGCCCAGCGGCTATGTCGACGGCCAAATGAAACGGATTGACTAGTCCGTCCGGATGGGTTAATGTGATTAATGTCCGAGAATGAAAAGGGTTCTTCCATGGTTTCGAAGCTGCGACAGGCACGGAATACTGAGCGGAGGGAAAAGACGCGGCAAGCGCTGATCCTGGCCGCGGGCACGGTGTTTGCGCGGAAGGGCTATCACGCCACGCTGATCTCGGACATCGTCGCTGAGATCGGGGTGGGGCAGGGGACCTTCTATCGAAGTTTTGAGAACAAGCGGCACATCGCGGATGCGCTGTTCGATCAGGTCGTGGAATCGCTCTTTGCCGAATTCAGCCCCATGAGCTCCCAGGCGCCGACGAACGTCGAGGCGTACCGCCAGGCGTCCATCGACGCCGTGGTGAGGGTCGCGCTGGTGATTGAACGCAACCGTGAGCTGGTGTTGATGTTCCTGCGGGAAGGGCCGTCCATCGATGGCGAGTTCGAGCAGAAGCTGGAGAGCGTGACGGATCGGTTCGCCGGCCTGGCCCGGTCCCTGCTGGAGCTTGCCATCCAAGGCGGCTTCGCTCGTCCCTGCGACACCGAATACGTCTCGCAGTGCATCGTCGGCATCGGGCTGCGTCAGATACATCTCTATCTGAAGAACAAACTCGGGGACAAAAGTACCTCTGACATCGCGACGGAGATCGTCGATTTTGCCTTCTGGGGGATCGGCCCACGGGAGCGGAGCAGGAGTAACTCATGAAGAACGTAGCCGGGAAACGGGTGTTGGTCACTGGCGGGGCTCGTGGCATTGGGTTGTGCACGGCCGAGGCGTTTGCACTGGCGGGCAGCGAGCTGGTGCTCACGGATATCGATGAGGACGCCCTCGACAAAGCCGAAACCCTGCTCTCAGGCCACGGCAGTCCAGTTCATACCCGTGTCGTGGACGTGGCCGACAGCGAGCAGGTCTACGCCCTGGCCCGCTGGGTTATTGAAGAGCTGGGCGGCCTGGACGTCCTGATCAACAACGCGGGGCTCGGCCACCATGGTGAGCTGGCCGACACCACCCTGGAGACCTGGAAGAAGCTGTTGTCCGTCAACCTCATGGGGCCCTTGAACCACATTTCCGCTTTTCTTCCGCACTTCAAGCAGCGGCGCGCAGGGCACATCGTGAACGTTTCCTCGGGGCAGGCTTTCTTCAGGCTACCCACCTGGGGTGCCTACGCCAGCGTCAAGGCCGCCCTTGGAGTGTTCTCGGAAATC
Source organism: bacterium (assembly GCA_043825095.1). Taxonomy (GTDB): domain Bacteria; phylum Myxococcota_A; class Polyangia; order HGW-17; family JAJRWW01; genus JBDRSE01. The sequence goes on along the minus strand of JBDRSE010000228.1, from coordinate 44,261 downwards.
CTGCAATTTGAGCTGCGCAAGTACGGGATCCGGGTGACCACAGTCTACCCGTTCATGGTCGACACCGGGTTCTACGATGACATCGAGGGCGAAACCATGGTCGGCCGGCTGGCCATGAAGCTCGTACCCTACTACTCCATGTCGCCGGAGCGCGTGGGGCAGATCATTCTCAAGGCCGTTCGGAAGGGCACCAAGGTGGAGATGGTCAGCGTGCTCAACGACGTGGCCAACTACGTCAAGCTGGTGCCCTTTGCCAACGACGTCATTTCCAGCACCAGCAATTTCTTCCTGGCCAGCGACGCGGACCGGGCGGCCTAGCAGCCTGTAGGGAATGGCGATTTAGTCAGCGTATACGAACAACGAACTCAGAGGCAAACCATGGGCTTTCAGATGCGTGAAGTAATGACTGGAAATCACGAATTCGAGCGCGGGCAGGGCGAGCCGGGCAAGCGCTTCATGGAGTTCAGGGTCACCTGGGGGACTGACCGGCTGCGCCCGTGGGCCGATCCCTTTGGAGATCGGTTCATGGTGAACGAGCTGGAAGGGACGGTCACCGTCGAAGGCCTTTGTCTGGACACGCCGTGCAGAGGCACGCTCGAGATGCGCTACTTCACGGATGGCTCTATCCGCTACACCTTTGAGTTCACCGTCGATGACACGATCTACGAGTATGTCGGCCAGAAGATGCACATTCGCCCGTGGAACCTGCTCTGGTCGCACACCACCTGCTACGGCCGGCTGACCAAGAAAGAGACCGGTGAGCTCGTGTCCGTCTCGCTGACCCACTTCCGCTTTCGAACCGCGCTCAGCTTCATCAGCAGCTTTCGCCTGCGGAGCTGAGAGTTGCTGACAGCCCGTCTCTGCCGTTCCCAACCTCCCCGGCGGTTCGAGTTTAGGGCCCTTTGGCGCTCCCAAAGGGCGGGTACGCCAGCAAGATCCACGCGGCGCGGAGGCGATCGTTCCAGTGGGGCTCGTTCAGGAGCCGGAGGACGTGGGGGAAGCCCGTCTTCGGGGCGGACACGATGGCTCGGCGGGCGATGTGCAGCCACCACTCCGAGCGCTCGGGTTCGGTCTTCAGGGCTTTCGCGAGGCGTTTTTGTTCCTTGCTGAACTGGAGTCCGATTCGCTGTAGTGGAACGTTTTTGTGGGAAGCGAGACGGGCGAGTGTCGGGAGGAAGGCGCTGCGCCGCTGCTTCGCCATGTTGCTCAGCGCAGCCAGACGAACCTGTCGGACGGGGTCCCCGGCAAGGCGCAGCAAGAGCTTGTCCGTGGTTCGGCCAAGGGGCGGCAGGTGGCGAGCGATGCCCAGGCGCACCGACCAGCGACGGCTCCGGGCTGCCATGCGCACGGCGTCGGGCATGGAACCCAAACAGCCCACCACGAGGCCCTTGGCGGCCAGCGTCTGTAGCTTGCGATCCGGACTCTTCTGTGTGGCCTCGGAGAAACGGTAGCAGCGCCCCTTGGACTTGATGCTGCTGACCACCAGCGCCTCGTAGGCCGCGAACCTCAGCCGGCGGTCCCTGCGCTGATAGGAGTAGGACAGCAGGAGCTTGTAGGCGGCCGGTGTGGAGTAGGCGCCCACAGCCAGGATCGCCGCCCGGCGGAGGTCCCACGGCGTCTTCGGATCCCGCGCCAGTCGAGCCACCTGGGAGTACAGGGTCGCGGGGCGCGCCACGTGCCCCAGAACCTCGAGCGCTGCTCGGCGGGAGGCGTCGTCCCCCGAGAGGAGCAGCTTGCTCAACACTGCTTCGGCACGTTTGCGCAGGGAGGGCCGTGGGAGGGTGTGCAGCAGCGCCGCCGCGTCGGCCTGCAGCTCGATGTCCTTGGCCTTGAGGCACAGGGTCAGGGTCTTGGGAGCGTACTGGGCGCCCCCCGGCCGCTGGATCAGCCCACGCAGGAATACCTTCGCCCGTTCGGGGCTCGTGTGATGTTTGGTGAGCTCATGCGCTAGGATCCGGTCCGCCACGGGATCGGCGCGGCGCACGAGCTGCGCCACCACAGCCGCGTGGATGTCGGTACCCACCAGGCCGCCCAGCATGGCGCGGTACACCTCGAAGGGCATGTATGGATCCGCCAGGGCGCGCACCAGGTGTTTGGCGTCCACGGCCTTGCCGCCGCCGGCCGCCAGCCGGATCAGCTCCACCCCGAAGTCATGGGCAGCGCGGGCCAGGTTCCCATTGCGGTAGGCGAGACGGAGGCGCCCCACGGCTCGGTCGTATCGTCCCTGGCGAAGAAAATTCCTCACGGCCCGCCGGGTGGGAAAGAGCATCCGGTACACCCGGGCCAGTCGGGCTGGGATATAGGGACGGCTGCGGCGAATGGTCCAGTCCATGTATACGTGGCCGTTGTCGGACAACAGGGTCTGCGGCGGTCGCGGATAGGAGTGCGATAGCAGCACCGCGCTCACTGCCGTGTCGTCGAAAGGTTTGTAACCCGACCCCCGGATGACCCGGGCGGACTCGAGCTTTCCGTCGCCGGAGAAGTGGATGCGCAACCGCACCGCCCGCCCGGGCGTGTTGAAATGGTCGTTCTCGACGATCACCTGGGCGACCTTGTCGATGACCACACCGACCCACACCCGCGACAGCCGGGCCTGAACCCCCTTGATGTACCTGGTTTCCGCCGCGGTTCGACGTTCGGGGGGCGGGGTCGCGGGCGCGGCAGGCAGACCAATGACGATGGCCAACACACAGAGAGCTGTCATCACGTTTCCGTTCGTTTCGGGTTGTGGTTTTAGCTACGCGACTCCCCCCCCGAACGCGCGCACCAAGCATACCACAATCCTCCGCGTGACCGAGGCAATATTGGCGGTCGGGTGCAGGCTCCGGAGTTCTACCGCACCTCGCCCTTGCTGCCGGGCACCTCGGCGAAGGGCTGGACGCGCCCCCTCAAGTGTTTGCCCAGGAACTCCTCGGTGCGGGCCAGGAAGTCCATGCGGTTGGGCTCCCGCCGGAAGCCGTGGCCCTCGTCGGGATAGACCACGTAGAGCACCTTGCCGCCGCGCTTGCGGATGGCAGCCACGATCTGATTCGACTCGCCGATCTTCACCCGGGGGTCGTTGGCGCCCTGGAAGATGGCGAGGGGGGTCTTGATCCGGTCTGCGAAATAGAGCGGTGAGCGGGCCTTCAGCATGTCCTTGTCGCTGTCGATGTCACCTACGCGGACCCGGAAGACCGCCATCAGGGGTTTCCAGTAGGGCGGGATGGACTTGAGCAGCGTGAGAATGGAGCTCGGCCCGACGATGTCCACCGCCGCGGCGTAGAGGTCCGGGGTGAAGGCCACGCCGGCCAGGGTGGCGTATCCGCCGTAGGACCCGCCCATGATGCCCACGCGCTTCGGGTCCACCTGGGCGTTGTCGATGGCCCACTTCACGGCGTCGGAGAGGTCGTGCTGCATCTTGCGGCCCCACTCCTTGTTTCCGGCGTTCAGGTACTTTTTTCCGAAGCCGCTGGAGCCGCGGAAGTTGACCTGCAGCACCACGTAGCCCCGGTTCGCGAGCCACTGCACCCAGGGATGGTACGAGTATTTGTCCCGGCTCCAGGGGCCTCCGTGCACGAACAGCACCAGGGGCTGTTTGCCCGGAAACGGCTTGGAAGGCGTGGTCAGGTAGCAGACGAGCGGGAGGCCGTCCCGGGCGGGGATGATCACCGGCTTCATCGGCGACAGCTTGTAGTTCTTCAGCTCCAGCCGGGTGGCCACCAGGAGCTTGAACCGTTTCGCGGGGCGATCGTAGAGATAGTAGCGCACGGGCAGGTTGGGCCCCCCTACGGCCACGACCCAGCGTTTGTCGTCGTGGGTTCGGTTGACGATGCCGAAGCGATTCCCGGCGGCCAGCTTGCGCAGGGCGTTCAGATCGGGTTTGAGCTTCGGGTCGATGACCTTCCATTCCTTCCTGATGTACTCGGTGGACACCGCCTCGATGTGGTTGTCGTCCGGGTTCAGCTCCACACCGCTGAGGTCGGCCTTGGGGTTGGTGTAGATCTCGGTGATCTTCCCGTCGGCCACGCCGATGGTGTAGAGCCGCGTCTTGTCGCTGCCCTTGTTGCCGAGGGCGATGATGGCCTTGCCGTCCTTGGTAAAGGCCGCGGGCCCGCCCGACTCGAGATGGCTCCAGGTGCGGATTGTCCGCCAGGGTTTGTCCGGGGCGTCCCGGACCAGCAGGCTTTTTTGACCCTTTTGGTCGATGGCCAGGGCCGCGCGGATCTGGAAGCCGAAGTCGGCCACCCAGCTCACCACGCTGCCCGGATTGGTCGCCTCGAGGGTCACCTTGCCCGTGGCCAGCTCGAGCCGGTAGACGTCGAAGAGCCTCCGGTTCCGCTTGTTCATGGAGATCAGCACGGTGCCCGGGTGGTGCTTGCTGACCGCGACGATGCCGGCGCGGACGTCCTTGTCCGGGGTGTGCAGCGTCACCTTGCCCGAGGCGAGCTCGACCTGATAGATCCGGTAGTTCTCGTCGCCCCCGACGTCCTGCAGGTACAGGATGGATTTCGCGTCCTGGGTCCAGTCGTAGGAGCGGATCCCCCGGTAGCGGTCCCGGGTGACGGCCGTGGCGTCGTTGCCGCCGATGGTCTGCACCCACACATTCAGCACGCCGTTGACCGGCGCCAGATAGGACACGCGGGTGCCGTCGGGAGAGATGCGCAGGGATGTCTTCTTGGGATTGCCGAAGATGACCCTCCGGGGGATCAGATCCGGATCCGCCAATCGCGGCTCCGGGCGACGACGATCGGCGGTGCGTGTCTGGGACGGGGGGCAGCCGACTGCCAGGAAGCTCGTGGCCAGCAGGGCCAGCAAAGCGCGTTTCATATCTCGTCTCCTCCCCGGGCAGTGCCGGTTGATGCGTGAGACTCAAAGGTGTAGCCCAGGTCCACGAAAAGAAGAACCCCCTGAAGAGGGGGTTCGGTTGGGGGAATGATTGCGTGCGCCGGTACTGGGGGGTGGGAAATTGGCGGGCGCTGGCGGTGCGGGGTGTGACGTGTCCTCTCCGCGGATTTATATTTGGTGGCCGTCCCCCTCCTTGTTAGGGAAAGAGCACTCGGCACGACCCGGCGCCGCCAGCGCCAACTCGTTAATTATCGTTAAAGCAATTCGTTGCCTCGTTCATGCAGTAGGTCTGCAGACACAGATCCGGGTCCGGGGCGAAGTAGCACCCGTTGACGTTGATGCACTGGTCGAACAGGTTGAGGAGCTGCTGCCCGGAGGCGTCGCCGGACTCCACACAGGTCTGATAGCAGGCCATGTCCATGCAGTTGGAGGTGCAGGTCATGATGCCGTTGCAGCCCAGGGTTCCGGTGATGCAGCAGGCGTCGCCCGGCGCGTGGCAGGCCGGGTCGGCGTCGCTGCAGTCGATCCCCAGGCAGATGCCCAGGCCGAACCCGTCGCCGTCCTGGTCCTCACACTGCGAGGAGCAGCACGGATCGCCCGCGTTCCAGCACGAGGAGTCGCCGTCGTTGCAGTCGGTGCCCAGGCAGCTGGCGCCCGTGCCGTAGCCGTCGCCGTCGTAGTCGACGCACCCGCTGCTGCAGCAGGGATCGCCGGTCTGCCAGCAGCTAGGGTCGCTGTCATTGCAGTCGGTGCCCCAGCAGCCGGAGCCGGTGCCGTAGCCGTCGCCGTCCCAGTCGGTGCAGCCGCCGGAGCAGCAGGCGTCGCCCCACTGCCAGCAGCTCGGGTCATAGTCGTTGCAGTCGTCGCCCCAGCAGCCGGTGCCCGAGCCGAAACCGTCGCCGTCATAGTCGATGCAGGTGCCGCCGGAGCAGCAGGCGTCGCCCCACTGCCAGCACCAGGGGTCGTAGTCGTTGCAGTCGTCTCCGTAGCAGCCTGCGCCGTAGCCGAAGCCGTCCCCGTCGTAGTCGACGCAGGAGTATTCCTCGCAGCAGTAGTCACCGGCCTGATGGCAGTAGGCGTCGGCGTCGTTACAGTCGCTGCCGAGGCAGCCGGCGCCGGTGCCGTAGCCGTCTCCATCGTAGTCGGTACATGTGGAGGTGTTGCAGCAGCCGGATCCGGAGGTCCAGCACTGCGCGTTGTTGTCGTTGCAGTCCGGCCCCAGGCAGTCGGCGCCGGTGCCGTAGCCGTCCCCGTCGTTGTCGACGCAGCTGCTGTTCGGACAGCAGGAACCGGAGGAGCAGTAGTAGTCGGCGTCGTTGCAGTCCGCGCCCTGGCAGCCCGCGCCTTCGCCGAAACCGTCTCCGTCCTTGTCGATGCAGGGGCTTTCGTTGCAGCAGGGGCCCATGGAGCAGAACGGGTTGAGCTCTGTGCAGTCCGCACCGAGGCAGCCGGGGCCCTGGCCGAAGCCGTCGCCGTCGGGATCGATGCACTCGGGCTGCGCGGAGGGGATGCACCCCGCCGTGTACAGGGAAACGAGTAGGGTAAAAATAGGTAGTATTTGACTGCGCATCATCTCACGCCTCTGCCTTTGTCGGTTGTTCCGGTGTCCGCTTTCAAGACACGATGGCGGGCCCGGCGTTGCGTCTTTTTTGTGCACGGGCTGCGTGCGCTGGGGTAACTAACAGGAAATAAAAGAGAAAATAATCCCAAGGGAATCGGCCGAAACCGATGCGACGACGGTGGCTTGTGCGCTGAAGTGTCGTCTGATAACGATCACTGCACGCATGACTTGTCTCACCACGAACGAGGTGGTCGGTTTTCTCAACGGGCACCTCTCGGAGCAGCAGGTGGAGGCGGTGGAGCAGCATCTGGACGACTGCCCCGCCTGCCGCTTCCTGGTGGCCGAGCTGGCGCGGGTGGAGGCCGGAGAACCCCCGCCGCTGGAGGCCCTGGCCGGGGAACCTGATTCGGCCGACACCCTTCCGTCTGCGATCTCTGTGGACGCGATCCCCGGGGCGGGACCCCGGCCGAAGCACGCGCCGGTGGAGGACATTCGCAGCAAGGTCCCCGCGGAGGCAGAGGGGCGGTACCAGATCCGGTCCGAGTATCGGCGCGGGGGGCAGGCGCGGATCCTGGTGGCCTTCGACACCTACATGGGCCGGGAGGTGGCCTTCAAGGAGCTCATTCGGGACGACGAGGACGAGGGGCGCGACCCCCCCTCCAAGAGGCAGCGCCTCCGGACCCGCCGCTTCCTCCGGGAGGCGCGGATCGCCGGCCGGCTGACCCACCCCTCCATCGTGCACGTCTATGAAACGGGGCGGCGGGTCGACGGCAACTTCTACTACACGATGCCGTTGGTGCGGGGCAAAACCCTGGCGGAGGAGCTAGCGTCCTGCAACGGCCTGAACGGTCGGCTGCTGATGCTGGGGCACTTCCTCAACCTCTGTCACGGCATCGCCTACGCGCACAGCCAGGGCGTGCTCCACCGGGACATCAAGCCCGAGAACGTCATCGTCGGTGAGTTCGGGGAGACCGTGCTGCTCGACTGGGGGCTTGCCAAGACTGTGGCGCGGCCCGAGGGCGCGGACTCGCGGGAGCTCCCGGAAGAGGAAGAGGTGCTCACCGAGCTCGGCATGTCCCTCGGGACACCTGCCTACATGAGCCCGGAGCAGGCCGCCGGTGAGGTGGACAAGGTGGACGAGCGGTCGGACGTGTGGGGCCTGGGCGCGGTGCTGTACACCCTGCTCACCGGGACTCCGCCCTTCCGTGGAAAGAGCGCCGCGTCCATTGTGGTGCGAGTGATGACGACCACCTTGCCGCCGGTACACCTCCGGAGCAGCGGGGCGCCCCCGGCCCTGGCCGCGGTGGCAGACAAGGCTCTCAGCCGGGATCCGAATCGACGCTACCAGTCGGTCAAGGCCCTGGCGGAGGACATCACGGCGTACATGACCGGCGGGCGCGTCGGGGCCCACGAGTACACGTCCTGGGAGCGGGTCCGAACCTTTGCCGCCCGCCACAAGGTGGCGCTCGTGCTCGCCTTCGCAACGGTAGCGATGGTGCTGTCGGCGCTGGTTTTCCTCACCTTGGCCTACCACCGGGGCTCCCGCGCCCTCCGAGCGGAGCAGCAGGCGCGGGTGCAGGAGCGGGAGGCGCGCCAGGCGACGTCGCAGAAAGCATCCGGTCCGCGTCGTCGTGTCCCCCCTTCGGCGACGGCTCAGACCGAGGGCGCGATCGCGGTGGCGCGCTCTGCCGATGGGACACGGGTCGCCACGGCGCGACGGGACGGCGCCATCCAGCTCTGGGACGCGCACACCGGATTCAGTCTCAAGGTGCTCCGGGTCCACCTGGGGGCGGTGACCGCAGTCGCTTTCTCTCCGGACGGTAAGCGGCTGGCCTCAGCCGGGTCGGATCATCAGGTCATCGTCTGGCGAAGCGGCTCGGGCAGCGTGGAGCTGACCGTCAAGGCACCGCGGATCACCGCGCTGGCGTTCTCTTCCGATGGGGAGCTGCTGGTCGCGTCCTCTCGCGACGGGACAGCCCACGTCTGGAGGCTGGCGGACGGGAAAGCGACCCGCGTCAAGGACGCGGCCAATCAGAAACGGCGCGAGAAATGAGGGTCCATGGGTGACAGCGACTCCGTCGTCGGGCGTTTTCTCAAGCTCCTCCCTGCGGAGCGGAGGGAGAGTGCGGCCGACGGGCTGGAGCCCGTGCTGTCGGCGGCCCTGGCCGAGGCGCGGGAAGCCTGGCCTGGGCTCGACGTGGACCTTGACGCGCTCCTGTCCTTCCTCGCCCAGCGGCTGCCCGAGGATGCGCCTGTCGCCGCGGCTCTACAGACCATGAAGACCGCGGATCTGTATCTGGCTTGCGGGTGCGCTGCGGGAGATCCGGCGGCGGTGCGGGCCTTCAAGGACGCGTTCTACCCGATGCTCGACCGGGCGCTGCCGGGCGTGTGTGCCGTGTCCAGCCAGGTGGACGACATCAAGCAGGCCGCCTACCAGAAGATCTTCGTGGGGGACGCCGGTCGCGAGCCGGCGATCCAGAAGTACGACGGCGTGGGTGAGCTGCGCGCCTGGGTGCGCGTGACCGCGGTGCGCATGGCCCTGAACCTGCGCCGGGATCGGAAGCGGGAGCGGCCGCTCTCCCCGCAGATTCTCGTCACCGTGCCCCAGGGCGAGCCCGGCGCCGAGGAGGAGTACTTCAAGCGCTACTACTCGGACGCCTTCAAGCAGGCCTTCCAGCAGGCGCTGCAGAGCCTCGTGCACAAGCAGCGCAACCTGCTGCGCTACCACTACGTCGACGGCCTCACAGTGGAGCAGATCGGCCGCATCTACCGGGTCAACAAGTCCACGATCTCCCGCCGCCTCGCCGACATCCGGGAGCTCCTGCTCACCGAGACGCGCAACTCCCTCGTGCGGCAGCTCGACGTGGGCCACACCGAGTTCGAGTCCATCATGCGCCTCATCCAGAGCCGCATGGACGTCTCCATCAGCCGCTTCCTCAAGCCGGAATAGTCGAGTCGTCCGACCGGCGTAAAAAGATAAATTGATAATCTGTGCCGCCTTGAGGCATTGTATTGGGGACTCCGTCCGAATTTGGCCGTCCGGTAGGAGTGAGGAGGATTCCCATGATTCGTCGAAGCATTGTTGGTTTCGCCGCCATCGGGATCGTGTGCCTGCTGGCGGCTCCCGTCGCCTGGGCCACGCCGAACGGCTCCCGCTTGGGAGGGCCCGACACGGCCCTCAGCGATCAGGGAGGCCTGATCGACATCGTCATGACGCGTCAGCTCTCGGTGGACGGGGCCCACTACGGCTCGTCCGCCTACCGCGTGCTCGTTGCCCAGGGAGAGCCGCCCCCGCCCCCGCCCCCGCCGCCGGGTGCCGCGCCGGGGGGGCATGAGCCGCACCCCGGATACGGGCCGCACCACGGTTACGCGCCCCGTCCCTATCAGCCTCAGCCGCAGGTGTATGCCCCCAGCAAGGGCTTGATGATCGCCGGCTGGATCATGTTCGGCGTCTCGTACATCGTCGCCATCGTAACGGGTGCGGCGATGCTGGACCTCAACGAGGGGGGGCTGTGTGGGGTCGACTGCAAGAACATCGGGGGCTCCCTGCTCATCCCGGTGGCCGGTCCTTTCATTGCAATGGGATGGTCGGGCTCGCATTCCGGAAGGATCATGCTCGCCCTCTGGGGCGCGGTGGAGCTCGCCGGCGTGCTGATGGGCGTCATCGGCACGGTGAAATACATCAACGGCATGAAGGACTACAACCGGGCCAAGCGTCGAAGACAATACGGGGGGATCCCGGTGACCGACCACCTGAGCCTCACCGCAGGTTTCATGCCGACCCGGGACGGCGCCGCCACCAAGGTCGGCGTCGTGTACGAGTTCTAAGGAAAATCTACTTCTTGGGTTTGGGGGACGGCGCCGTGACACGGCTCGCCTTCATGTTGCGGTCCCACGATTTCGGCCGTTCGTAGTAGTACAAAGTGCGAAAGTCTAGGATTCTTCGGGCTTGGCGAAGTAGGTGACGAAGTGCTCGGGACCCTTCTGCTCTGTCCATGACCGAAACCCTTTTTGCTCGATCTTGTCGATCATCGGAGCCGGCAGGAACGGGGTGACGATGGCAAAGGCGTGACCGGCCTCGAGCTTGTCCACGGCGGCCAGCGCCTGGGGCAGGGGATGTCCGCCCCCTTCGATGGCCTCCCGGGCGTCGAAGAGCTCCACGGTGCTGCTCTGGACCCAGGCGGGGCGCTCCGTCGACGCAGCGTCCCCCCCCTCTTCTCCCAGGAAGGCCTCCTCCTGGCCCGCCGCGACCCGAAGCTTGTTCACCAGCGCTCCCACCGAGACGCCGCCCACCCGGGCCGCCTGACGCAGGGAGGTAATCCTGGCCACGGTCTTGCGGAGCACTGGATTTCTGAGCTTCTTGAAGGCCGGGGCGATACCGATCAGCACCTCCTCCAGCTCCGGATATTCGAACAGCAGCTTCGCGACCTTCAGGTCCGGTGTGATGGCGGGCTTCGAGGTGGAATCGGTCATTTCACTTCCCCTCGTCGTCATAGGCGAGGAGCCGGCGCTGGCCTTCGAGGGCTCGCTTGGCCGTGAGGTCCTGGCTGACCTCGAGCGTGCCCAGATAGGCGCCCTCGTCGTCGTGCATCGCAAAGTACTCGATGGAGATGAACTTGCCGCCCAGCTCGAGCCAGAAGTGGGCGCGGTCCTGCCGCCCGGCCCGGAAGTCGCTCAGAATGCGCTCCACCGTGTCCACGCTCTTGGGCGGGTGGCAGTGCTGCACCTTACGGCCGAGGATGGCCCGGGACCGCGCGAAGATGCGCTCCTTGCCGTGGCTGAAGTAGCGGACGGTGTCCTCGGCGTCCACAAAGGTGACGTCGAAGGGGATGGTGTTCAGCACGGCCTCGAGCTCCCGCAGGGAGAAGCTGCCGGTGGGGAGCTGGATGCGCGCGGATCCGGTCGCCTGCTGCCGCACCGGCGTCACGCCCTGGGGCGCCCACTGCTCGGTGGGGGCAAAGAGGCAGTAGCCGAGCTCGTCGCTGCCCTGCTGCACCTCGTGCCACTCTGCGTCGTCCAGGGTGTCTAGGGACATGGGGAGCAGGATCTGCTCCTCTTTGTCGATCATGCCGTCCACCGCCTCGGACGCGGGACGTAGCACCAGGTCGATGACTCCCTGGACCTCTTCTACGGTGCTGTCCCCGGCGGCTTCCAGCGCTTCGAGGGTTCCTTTGAGCAGCTCCCGGGTCTCGTCGTGCTTCCCCCACATCACCGTGGGCGGACCCGTGATTTCGTGCTTCTCCAGGAACGGGAACAGCAGGTTCTCCTTGCGCAGGTAGTGCTTCTCCACGTCCATGAGCGCGTTGAAGTGGCCGCGGAGCTCCGGAATGGCGTCCCCGGCCGGCTCGTCCCCCGGGCGCGCCGCGAGCTCGCCGTAGATGCGGTCAAGCTCCTTGAGCTCCTTGCGCAGCGCTAGGTTCTCGCGCCGGAAGGTGTCCACCGGATGGCCCGGGGGAACCTCCTTGGCGCCGCTGTCGATGGCGCCCTGGAGCGCCTGGGTGTGCACGTCGCAGAGCTTCAGCACCTCTTCTGTGGGCAGTCCTTCGTTGATGAGCTGCTGCTCGACCTGCACCACCTCGTCGTACGGGACCTGACCCAGGAGTCGGACCAGCTGCGCCCGCACCGCCTCGGGCGCCTCCCCTTCGTGAAGCTGCTTGATCATGTGCTTCAGCAGCTCCATCCGTTTCTTTTTGTCCTGCAGGAATTCACTCATGCTTTGTCCTCCCAGTGGGGGAGGTAGCATAGCACTGCTTTAGGGAATTGATAATCACAGAGGCTTTGCCCTAGGATGGCGGGTAGAGGAGGTGGTGAGCATGGACGTACGTACAGTGATCCGCTCCGTGGCGCGGCGGCGGTGGATCGTCACCGGCGCGCTGGCGCTCGCGCTCGGGTCTGCGCTGGGCGGCTGCGGCGACGACGACTCGGGGGATCTGAACAACACCCTGAACAACAACAACACCGTGGAAGGCTGCCCTGCGGGGCACAGCGAGGTGGGTCCGGCCTGCGTGCCGGTGTTCGACGTGTGTACCGCGCCGAACGAGAAGGCAGTCCTCGGCGGCGGCTGCGAGGCGGTGGGGGTGACCCAGTGCGCCACGGGCTTTGCCCCGGACGGCGCCGGGAGCTGCGATCCCGTGCTCCCGGCGGATCCGTGCCCGGCGGGCACCATGCCGGTGCTGGGAGAGACGACCTGCCAGCCCGTGGGCGTGCTCATGTGCTCGGCCGGATTCACCTCCGACGGCGCCGGGGGGTGTGAGCCGGTGCTGCCTGCGGCCAGCTGCGGGGACCACGAGCTCGAGGTGCTCGGCGAAACGGCGTGCCAGCCCCTGGGTGACTGCGGGACCGGCACCTGGGGGAACATCATCGGCGACGGCAGCACCGTGTACGTGGACGCCGGGAGCACCGCGGGGAGCCCCAACGGGAGCCAGTCCAACCCCTTCCTGACCATCGGCGCGGCCCTGGCCGTGGTGAGCAGCGGGGGTCAGGTCGCCATCGCCCAGGGTGTCTATACCGAGAGCGTCGCGCTCGGCCAGGAGGTGCGGCTCACCGGCCGCTGCGCCGAGCTCGTCACCATCCAGGGCGCCCCGGCGGTGCAGGTGGCCGCGGGGGGGAGCCAGTCCGCGATCCGCGGCGTGACCCTGAGCGGCACCGGCGTGGGCCTGCAGGTCACCGGCGCCTCGCAGATTACCGTGGAGGAGGCGCGCATCGGCGCCACCGGCGGGCACGGCATCGAGGTGGAGGCGGACGGTGAGCTGAGCCTGTCCCGGGTCAAGGTGGACCAGGCCACCCGGGTAGCCATCAACTTCACCGGCGCGGTACTGGACCTCTTCGAGACCGTGGTGCAGGACACCCAGTCCGCGGCGGACAGCACGTTCGGCCGCGGCCTGTACGCGATCTGTGACGCCTCGGCGAGCTGCGGGGCGGTGACCGTGGACCGGTCCATCCTCCAGCGGAACAAGGACGTGACCGTCTACGCCAAGGGGGCGGACCTGACCGTCACCGACAGCCTCGTGCGTGACAGCCTCTATCAGGTGTCCGACCAGGCCGGAGGCTGGGGCATCGGGGCGCGCTGCGATCCCGTGGCCGGGGTGTGCGGCACCCTGGCGGTCGAGGGCACGGCCATGCTCGACAATCCCGAGCAGTCCTTCACCGTCATCGGCGTGCATGCCACGGTGAACAACACCACGATCCGGCGTACCGAGCCCAACGCGGCGGGCAACTTTGGCACGGGTTTGACCAACTTCTGCGATCCGGACGTGGGTGACTGTGGCTCGCTGCTGTTCGTAAACAGCGTCATCGACGGCAGCTACGACCACGCCGCCTTCGTGTTCGGGCCGGTGGCGGTGTTCCGGGGGGTGATCCTCCAGAACACCGCGGGGTGGCAGGCAAACGGACAGCTGGGCGTGGGGCTCGACATCGAGTGCTTCAACGTCTCTGACTGCGGCAGCGTCACCATGGAGGACAGCCTCATCGAAACCAGCCACACCAGCGGCGTGCTGACCAATGGGCCGGAGGTGACCATCCGGCGCACCGTGGTGCGGGACACCGAGTCCCAGGTCTCGGACGGCCTCATCGGCACCGGCATCGCGGCCCAGTGCGATCAGTTCACCCAGAACTGCGGCGGGCTCACCGTGGACGGCTGCATCGTGGAGCGCAACCGCATGACCGGCATCAGCGTGGCCGGTCCGGACGTGCTGGTGCGCGGCAGCCTGGTGCGGGACACCATGCCCCAGGTGGGAGAGACCTCCGGCGGCGACGGGCTCTCCTTCGGCTGTGATCCGGTGCTCGGTGTCTGCGGCAACGTGCGAGTGGAGGGCTGCGTCATCGAGGACAACCGCGAGAGCGGCATCATCGGCGGCAGCCAGCAGCTCGAGATCCGCCAGACCGTGGTGCGCGGCACCACCAAGGGCGAGGACCCGTCGTTCGTGGCGTACGCCTGGGGGATTGCCCTGGCCTGTGATCCCCGGGGCAACTGCGGCTCGGTCACCGTGGCCGACACCACGGTCGAGGAGAACGAGAACGCCGGCATCATGGGTGTGGGGATCGATGTGGTCGTGGAGCGCAGCATCGTTCGGGACACCGTGCTCGAGTCCGACGGAGCCATGGCGGCGCTCGGCATCGCCGTGGGCTGCACCGTGGACGGCCTCTGCGGCACGGTCGCCATCCGCGACACCATCGTGGAGTCCATGACCGGCGTGGGGATCCAGTTCGACGGGATCGACGCCACGCTCGAGCGCTCCACCCTCCGCCATATCCTCGCGTCACCCAACACAGACCATCTCTACTCCTGGGGCACGCTCGCGGTGTGCTCCTTTGACAACCCGACCCGCTGCGGCTCCCTGGCCGTGCGGGAGACCCTGTTCGAGCAGAACGAGTCGGCCGCCCTGGGCGCCGGCGGAGTGTCGCTGGTGGTAGAGTCCAGCATGGTGCGGGACACGATCAATACCAGCGACAGCTTTGGCTACGGCTTCGGGCTCGAGGCGATCTGCTACGAGGGCCAGTGCTCAACGGCCGAAATCCGGGACAGCAGCTTCGACGGCAACGCCGGCGCCGCGGTGCTGGTGGCCGGGGTTGCGACCACGATTCACCGGGTCTCGATCACCCAGACCGCGTCGCTCCAGGCAGACGCCAGCACGGCGAGCGCGGGGTACGGGGTCGTGGCCTTCTGCCTCGACGGGACCTGCCAGCCTCTGGAGGTGACCGAGTGCGTGCTGGAGTCCAACGCCACCGCCGCCCTCTCGGTGGAGGGGGTCAGCGGATTCGTCTCCAACTCGGTCATCACCTCTGTCGCCGCCAACGTCCTGGACGGCGCCCACGGCTACGGCGTGCAGATCGCCGGCACGCCCGAGTCCACGCCGGAGTTCAACGTAAACGGCTGCACCATCACCGACGCTTCCCTGGCCGGCCTCCTCTTCCACGAGGCCGGCGGGGTAGTGAGCGACACCGTCATCGCCGGTGGAGACTTCCCCGTGGTGCTCAGCTCGGGCGCTGACGCCAATATCCTCGACAACAACGATCTCTCCGGCAACCTGGCCAACGAGCCCACCTGGACCACCATGGAGCCCGCCCCCTCGCCGGCCCCCGACGAGCCCGTCGACATCTCCAACGCCCCCGAGCTTCCTTGAGCTATTGACTTTTTGGGTGGCGGCGGGTTGACTCCCGATGATTCGAATCCCGAGGAGAGCACAGTGAGACGTGCGACAAAGCTGTTTATCGTTGTAGCGCTGAGTGCAGCTTTCGCGGTCGGCTGTGGTGATGACGACCCCAATGCCTGCCAAGACCCCTGTGACAGCGAGGGGGTGGGCGCGGTGCGCTGCTTCGGCTCCCTGGTGCAGGCCTGCGAGGTGGTTGGCGACTGTCTGCTCTGGATGGAGCAGCTCGACTGCTCGGACACGGGACTGCTCTGCATGGACACCGGCAACGGCCCTGAGTGCGGCACCCTGTGCACCGATCAGTGCCTCACGGGGCAGGAGAAGTGTGTGAGCACCCTGGCCCAGACCTGCGAGGCGGACGGCAACGGCTGCCTGCGCTGGGTGGACCGTGAGGACTGCGCTGACGCGACCATGATCTGTGACGACTCCACCGGCGACGCGAGCTGCGTCTCCCCCTGAGCTTCCGGTTTCCTGCGGCGCCGCCTACGGCGTCCCCTGCGCTTTCTTGAGCGCATCGACTGCCCGGTCGAGCACCGAGTCCGTGCCCTGGATGACGTCGTCGCGCGTGCGTTCGGCGCGAATCTGCGGCACCGTGCCGTTGCCCTCGATGGGGGTGCCGTTCGGGCGCACCACGTAGCCGCTGGAGATGCGTGTCACCAGTCCGTAGGGCAGCACGACCCACATGGAATGCCCCGGGAGGTTGCCGTGGGTCGGGGTGCCGACCGTGATCACCCGGCGGGCGCTGGTGAGATAGCAGGCAAACAGATCCGAGGCGCTCCCGGTGGCGGTGTTGGTCACCAGGGCGACGGGACCGGTGTACTGCCAGGCGCCGTGGGGTCGGAAGCGGAGGGGGCGGCTCACCAGCCGGCCCGGTGGGCCGCCCACCCAGCGGCGGCTGTAGCAGACCGGGGCCGGCCGGGACATCAGCCGGCCCACCATGTGCGCCATGTAGTGTCCAAAGCCGCCCGGGTTGTCCCGCAGATCGATGATCAACCCCGGCGTGCTTCGCAGGGCGGCGAGGGCCTGCTCGAACTCCTGCTTGAGCTTTTTCTGCCCGTAGAACTTCAGGAATCGAATGTAGCCGTAGCCCGAGGGGTGGCGTCCGTAGTGGATGCGCGACGTGCGCGTCACAGGAAACGCCGGCGGCAGCGTATCCCAGAAGATGCGGCGCCAGCGGCGAAGGGTGATCGACCTGGCCCCCGAGCGGCCGGGGAGCTGGATCGTGAGCGTGACCGCGCTGCCAGGCGGGCCGTTCAGCAGCATCTTGTGGGCCGTCTCCTGGAACGCGCGCTCGCTGGAGTGCACCCACAGCAGCGGCCGGATCGCGGCGATCCGCTTCGGAACGGCCAAGCCGTCCACGGTCAGGATCCGCGTCCCGGGGACGATGCCGCGCCGGGCCGCAGGACTGCGGGGCAGGACCCGCGTCACGATGGCCTGCCCCTGGATCTTCCGCACCCGGAGGCCCGGGGACCAGCGCGGCAGGCGCGGACGCTTTCCGTAGTTGCTGAGCCAGCAGTGCGCGTCCCGGAGCTCCCGCACCAGGCGACGCATCAGGTCGTAGAAGCCGCCGGCGTCCTTCACGCCGCGCAGCCTCTCCCGGTAGCGCGTCCGCACCGCGATCCAGTCGATCCCCTTGTGCTTGAAGAACGGGTACACCCGGGCGATGGCCTGCCAGAAGGTCTCGAAGCTCTCCTGCCGCGCCGCCGGGTCCAGGGTCTGCGACGGCACCAGGGACCACGGCCGCCGGGCCGTGATGAAGCCCCGGTTGACCAGAGCGACGATGTGGTCCCTCCAGTAGCCGGGCTTGGGCGGCGGCGCTGCACGATCCAGGAAGGGAACCTGCCGTACGGTGCGCAGCGTCCCGTGGAGCGCCAGCTTTCGCATCCACCGGGAGCTCCCCGGCACGGTCAGCGCCCGGGCGAACCACTGCGCCGCAGCCTTCCGCTCCCCGAGCAGGTCGTGGGCATACCCGAGATACACGAACAGCTCGCGCCGGGACGTCGGCTCGAGCAGCTCTTCGGCCCGGGGCGCCAGGGCCAGCAGCCGCTGCTTGGCCAGGCGCAGGTACAGGTCTCGCTTGAGACGCCCGCTCAGCAGCTGCCGCGCCACCCGTAGGTGCTGCTCCGCCAGAATCCGGTCGTGCGCGGTGATCCTCGGCGGCGGGGCAGGGCGGGTGCGGCCGGGCGGCGGGAGCGTGGTCGGTTCACTTCTCGGACCGCAGGCCGAGAGAACCCCCAGCAGTGCCGCAAGGTGCTGGAGTCTAGGGCGAGGGCGGAAGGTGCGATCCCGGCGCATTCCCGGAGTATCGCGTTGAGCCAAACCTCTGGTCAACTCCGTAGCGACACTCTGTAGCGACAGCATTCGGCATGGCGCTCGCGCCATCGCTGGCGCTCGAGGAGAGTCCGAGCAATACTCGCAGTACTCCAGCCCGGGCTCCGCGAAGTGGGCACCGCCGTCTGGGGCGTAGGGTTGACCTCTCACCAACCGGATTTATGTTTGTTTTCGGGCGGTCCCGATGAGCTTAGATAGAAATATACACAAGATCCTCGTCCTGTTCGCGCATCCGGCGATTCATAAGTCGCGTGTGAACCGGCGGTTGGCCCACGCGGCGCGGCAGGTGGAGGGGGTGACCTTTCACGACCTGTACGAGGCCTATCACGACCTGCACATCGACGTGAAGGAGGAGCAGCGGCTGCTGGAGGCGCACGACGTGGTGGTGCTGCAGCACCCCTTCTTCTGGTACAGCACGCCGGCCATCCTGAAGGAGTGGCAGGACCTCGTTCTGGAGCACGGCTGGGCGTATGGGCACGCCGGCACCGCCTTGCACGGCAAACTGCTCCTCAACGCCATCACCACCGGCGGGCCGGAGCAGGCCTACCGGAAGGGAGGCCACAACCGTTTCACGATGCGGGAGCTGTTGGCCCCCCTCGAACAGACCGCGATCCTGTGCGGCATGACGTTTCTGCCCCCCTTCGTGGTGCACGGCACGCACCTGCTCGAGGCGCCCGGAATCGAGCTCGCCGCCGAGGAGTATCGTCGGTTGTTGGAGGGCTTCCGCGACCGGCGCATCGATCTGGAGGCCGCCCAGACCCGCGCGAGACTCAATGAGGACCTGGACGCGATTTTGCGCGACGGGAGCCAGAACCATGCACGGTGAGGGTCTTTTCATTCAGGCGGTGGTGTATCTGTCCGCAGCGGTGATCGCCGTTCCCATCGCCACACGGCTGGGCCTTGGATCGGTACTCGGCTACCTGCTAGCCGGGGTGATCATCGGCCCCTTCGGGCTCGAGCTCATCGGCCGTGAGGGACAGGACGTGATGCACTTCGCCGAGTTCGGCGTAGTCATGATGCTGTTTCTGGTGGGGCTCGAGCTTCAGCCCAGCCTCCTGTGGAGACTCCGGGGGCCCATCCTCGGCATGGGCGGGCTCCAGGTGGCCGGCACGGCGTTGATCGGGTGGGCCGTGGGCCTCGCCGTCGGGCTCCCGTGGCAGAGCGCCCTGGCGGTGGGCATGATTCTGGCGCTGTCCTCCACGGCCATCGTGCTGCAGACCCTGAACGAGAAGGCGCTGCTCAAGACCCAGGCCGGTCAGAGCTGCTTCTCGGTGCTGCTCTTCCAGGACATCGCCGTGATTCCCATGTTGGCGCTGCTGCCGCTCATGGCTGTTCCCGCCCTGGTGGGAACGGCCGGCGCGTCGGCCGCGTCCGGGGAGTCCTCGACGTGGGTCGGTGGGCTGCCGGCCTGGGGCCGCACCCTTGCGGTCCTCGGCGTGGTGGCCGGCCTGATCCTCGCGGGGCACTTCCTCGTGCGCCCGATGCTCCGGGCCATCGCCGCCACGCGGCTGCGGGAGGTGTTCACCGCCACGGCGCTGCTGCTCGTGATCGGCATCGCCCTGGTGATGGTGAAGATCGGCCTGAGCCCGGCCCTGGGGACCTTTCTGGCGGGCGTGGTGCTCGCCGACAGCGAGTACCGGCACGAGCTCGAGGGTGACATCGAACCCTTCAAGGGACTGCTGCTCGGGCTGTTCTTCATCGCGGTGGGCGCGTCCATCGACTTCCGCCTGGTGGCGACGCAGCCCGGGTTGATCATCGGGCTCGTGGCGGCGTTGATCGCGGTGAAGTTCGCGGTGGTCTTCGTCATCGGTCGCGTGTTCAAGCTCGGGCTGGATCAGAACCTGCTGCTCGCCTTCGCCCTGGCTCAGGGGGGAGAGTTCGCCTTCGTCCTGTTCTCCTTTGCCGCGCAGCAGCGAGTGCTGTCGCCCGAGGTCACGGCGCCGCTGGTGGCGGTGGTGGCGCTGTCCATGGCCCTGACACCGCTGGTGATGCTCGTCAACGAACGGCTGCTCCTGCCCCGAATCGGGACCCGGGAGCTGGAGGACCGTGAAGCGGACACCATCGACGAGGAGAATCCGGTCATTATCGCCGGCTTCGGCCGCTTCGGCAGCGTCGTGGGGCGTCTGCTGCGGGCCAACGGGATTCGACCCACGGTGCTGGAGTACGACTCCGATCACGTGGAGCTGCTCCGCAAGCTCGGGCTGAAGGTGTTCTACGGGGACGCCTCCCGTCACGATCTGCTGCACGCCGCCGGCGCGGAGCGCGCCAAGCTCCTGGTGATCGCGGTGGACGCGCCGGAGAAGACCCTCGAGATTGTCGAGATGGCCCGCAAGTACTTTCCCGGGCTGAAGATCTTCGCCCGCGCGGTGGGGCGCCCGCACGCCTACGAGCTGCTCGAGCGCGGCGTGGAGCGCGTCTACATCGACACGCTGGACACCGCCCTACGGGTCGGGGTCGACACCCTGCGCGATCTCGGTCTGCCCGGTCACCACGTGCATCGCGCGGCCCGCACCTTCCGGGACCACGACGAGGAGGCCCTGGCGGAGCTGGCCCGGGTGCGGCACGACAAGCACGCCTATGTCAGCCGCGCCCGGGAGCGCATCCGGGACCTGGAGCAGTCGCTCCTCGCCGAGCTGGAGGCCGCGGACCATCGCCTCGACGAGGCCTGGGACACTACGACCATGCGGCGCGAGTTCGGGGGCGCGGCACCAAAGTGACTCGAGGGGTGGCAATTCTACAGGGGCATCATCTCAATGGATTCGTCGACCCAGACGTAGCCGCAGTCGCAGCAGCCGCCGTCGCCGTGGCCGACGGTGATGGAGATGGTGTTGGTTTCGTAGCCGCTGGCATCCACCGTGATCTCGTACTGTCCCGGGGAGCTGCCGATGTGGCACGTGGTGTTCAGGGGGTTCTCGTCACAGGCACCGTCCACCCCTGTCAGGACGACGTCCAGAACGGGGTCTCCGGTCACGCCGTCGACCACATCGAGCATGATGGCCGCCGGGCAGGCGCCGCACATGGAGCCCGCGCAGGGATCGCAGCCCAGCAAGAGCCCGGACGCGCTCAGCGCAAGGAGTGCAAGCTTGAGCCGATTCACGATGCGACTTCCTCTCGCCCCCATTATGGCAGAGATTCACGATTAGATCAGGTTTTGTCCCCCGTCGGTACCACCCCGCTGCCCTCGAACATGAGCATCACCGCGCCGTCCGGGGCGCGCACGCGGTGCTGCACGCCTCGCGGCACGGTGCATCCCTGCTTCGGGCCGAGCTCAACCGTGCGGTCCTCGAGGTCGACGTACAGCGTGCCGTCCACGACAAAGAAGAACTCGTCCTGGGCGTCGTGATGGTGCCAGTGGAAGTCGCCGCGAACGACGCCGAGCCGGACCACGCAGTCGTTCACCCGGGTCAAGGTCTGGTTGTACCAGTCCACGTCGCAGGCCTCGACCAGGGCCGGGACGTCGATCCGCTCCAGGGGCGCGAAGCGCACGTCGGTGTGAATGTGGTAGCGCTCCTTGGACATCGGCTCTCCTACGGCTGTCCGGTCACAGCGGCGAGGGTGCGTTTCAGCGCCGGCGGATCGTCGTGGCGCATGACGTGGAGCACGTGACGGCGCAGCTCGCGCTTGATCGCGGCATAGGTGGCGCTCTTGGCCGCGCCGAGCTTGGCCGCGAGGGCTACGGCCATGGGCAGCAGCTCGCCGGGCGGTAGCAGCTCGTCCACGAATCCGAGTTCGTGGGCCTCGGCGCTGGTGACCCGCTCGCCGGTGTAGGCCAGGGTGCGGAAGGAGGCGGGCGGCAGGATGTCGCGGAGCAGGGCGACCACTCCAGGCGAGAACGGGATGGAAAGCTTCACCGCCGGCACGGCCACAAAGCCGACGTCGTCGCGCATCAGCCGGTAGTCGCAGCAGGCCGCCAGGATCGCGCCACCGCCGATGGCGTGCCCATTGATGGCCGCCACGAGGGGCTTTGGGAAGCCCACCGCCAGCAGCATCACGCGGTGCAGCAGCTCCAGGAAGGCCGCCACGCGACTCGGATCCCCGGCGGCCTCGGCCAGGAGCCACGGCAGGTGCAGCCCGGTGGACCAGTACCGCTCCTGGGCCGCTGTCACCACCACGCCCCGCACCTCGTCGTCCTCGGCCAACCCCTCCCACGCCTCGCAGACCTCCTCGAGGAACGGGGTCGTGAAGCGGTTCTGCTCCTCGTGGTTCCAGGTCATGACAGCCACGGGGCCGCTGCGGTCGAGCCGGAGATGCTGCATCGCGTTCGTCCTCTCAGGGTCGACCGAGAATAGCAGGAAATCCCGTCTCCACGTCACCCTCGAGAAGTCGCACAGCCTACCGGAGGTCACGAAGCGTGGAAGGCTGGGCCGGATAGGTCCGGTGCCGCAGGACTACGTGCCAGGCGCGTGGAGCCACGCTCGCTTCGGATTCGAAATGGGTGGCGCAGAGGGTCAGGATCTCGAAGTGCTCCTCCACGGCGATGGTGATATCGCGGGCCGACCGGCGGGGCGGGCCGGATTCCCTGGCCGGACCGTCGGTGCTGCCCATCAGGCTGAGCCAGAGGGCTCCGGGTTCCAACGCCGCGGCCATGCGCGCAGCGAACCGGGCGCCGCATCCGGCTGGTCAAAAGAGTGGAAGCAGCCCCGATCGTAGGCAAACCCAAAGGGACCGCCGTCAATATTATCACTAAGAAAATCAACATCAAGAAATATGATCCCTGAAGTATTTTCTGTGATCTTCGCCCGGGCCTGAACAATGGCCTCGGATGCGATATCCACGGCGGTCACCTCGAAGCCCTGGCTCGCCAGCCAGAGCGCGTTGGTGCCTGTGCCGCAGCCCACCTCCAGCGCACGGCAGGGCTTCAACGGACGGACCGTGACGAGGTCCAGCAGGTGCCGATCGGGCTTGCCCGTATCCCAAGGCAAATCCTCGTCGAGATATCGCTTCTGCCATCGCTCCCGGCTGCTGTCACTCATCGGCTGTGCCGTCCTTTCGGATTCCCATTGGACACAGTATACCACCAGTGTCCCGATAGGCTATGACGGGCGTCAGCGCACTGCTTCGGGAGATGTGCCCTATCCCTGCCCGCGCATCTGCAGGGTGGCCCGGACCTGGGCATCCAGCAGCGTCTCGAGCCCGCTGCGCAGCTCCGGCCCTCGCTCACCTTCGGTGAGCTCCAGCGCCCTGGCCACCGCTTCGAGGGTGCAGAGCCCGTCGGCGCGGGGAGCCTCCCGGAGCCGGTATCGTCCCGGCGGACCGGGGGGCAGGGTGACGCGCTCCAGGCGGGACAGCGCTGGATCCCGGTTCACCATTCGTGTCGCCTGCCGCCAGGAGCCGTCCGCCACCACGAGACACGACGGTCGGTCCCCGACCGCCAGCACGCGCCCGTCCTCTTCCGGATAGAGCATGAGCGCCTCCGCTCCCGGAGCGACCAGATCCCAGAGCTCGCAATCCTGGTCCATTGCACCCCGCACCCGAACCTCGCAGCGGAGCACCCGCTCGAGCAGGAAGCCGGTGTTCGTGCTGCGTCGCAGCTCCTTGGCGTGGGTCACCAGCACGACCCGGGTTCGTAGCAGCCCCTGCAGCCGGGTCGCGGCCGCCTCCACCTCGCTGCAGATGCACACCGCTGTGTGCAACCGACAGCCGATGCAGCGCTCCGCCTGGATGCCGTGCCTCATGAAAGTACAGTAAACCAATTCGCGCCCCAGGTGCTCAAAGGTGGTAGTGGTTTGTCCCGTAGACTTTGGAGACACCTATTATTTCAGTATTTTAGCTCTACTCCGGAACAATCCTGGCCTGCTGCGCGCTGCTCTGGCTCGGGTGCGGTGGCAGCAGCTCCCTTGGAAACGTCAACAGTGACGGCGGCGTGGGCAGCGATGCCGTGACGAACGACGACGGAGGCGAGGCGTGCCCTAACCCAGCGTGCCCTAACCCAGCGTCTTCACCACGTGGTCGATGCGCTTCGGATCGGCGGTGCCGAGGCCGAGCTTCTCGGCGGTGCGCACGAGGTGCGGCCGGCCCTCGGTCTGCTTGTCCAGGGGCGGCAGCTTGGACTTCACCCGGTGCTCGTCGATGATGGTCCAGGCCACGCGGTCCATGGCCACGGGGTCCGTGGCAGCGAAAACCGAGTTCAGGTCGCGCCGCCACTCCAGGTTCCCCCGGGGACCACCCTTGATGATGATCTTGTAGGCGTCGGCCACGATCAGCCGCATCTTGTTCTTCACCGCGGGGAGCGCGCACAGCTCGGCGACCATGGGATCGCAGGAGCGCTCTTTCTTGGGATTCGTGTGATGATCCCTGGGGTTGTCTATTGAGCCCAGCACCGACTTCAGGGCGCAGGTCACGCCGGCGAGCCGGTGGTCCTTCACCACCGGGATGTTCACGATGGCGTCCACCTTCTCGAAGGGCTTGGTGAGCCGCGTCGCGGCGCCGTGCTCGATCTTGTACTTCGTGTTGCCGTAGCCCCAGTCGGCGGTGGTCTTCACGTGCACCTTGGTGCCGCGGAAGTGCTTGTACAGCGGGGAGATATCGAAGGACTTCAAGTCCCACATGTACATGTTCTCTTCCTTGACGCCCGCTGACTTGAGCCCGGCCACGATGGCGGCCACCGTGGCCGTGTGGGTCCAGCACAGGTGGCGTCCCAGCATGTTCGGCTTCAGCCCAACCTTCTCCGAGGGCGAGAACAGCGCGGACCAGGCCGCCTGGCGCGACGTCTTGCCGGTCAGGTCCATCACCGCCCGGTCCACCATCTGCTGCACCGTCTCCATCACGAGCTTGCCCTTGTCGTCAAAGGGCTTCGAGTGCACAACCTGCACCACCTTGGAGCGCTTGTCAGTCGCTCCAGACGGCCTCGCTGGCCCCGCCGGCTCCGAAGGGCGCTTCGGCGGTGTCCTGGGCTTCTCAGCCGACATCTCGGCCGACATCTCGGCCGACATCTCCGACGGTTTGTCCGCCTTCTTGCCCTTGTCCTGGGCTCCCTTCTTGCACGCGACGCCCACCACACCACCCGCCACCAGTCCGGCTGCAGCCGCCGACTGCAGGAACTTCCGCCGCTCCGGACTGGACGGCTCCTGCTCTTTGGAGTGCATACACGGGTAATGGTCCTTCTTGCTCATGGTTCTCCTATCAGTGCTGGTTTTCCACAGCGATGATCATGAGAGGCCGCAGGCAGGGGGTCAAGGCGAAAGAACTGAGCGGTAGGGTGTGGATCACGCCATCACGCGGTCACTTAGCGAGGCTCCTCAGGGCGGCCAGCTCCGCGGGCTTCAGTCGGCGGGGGTGCCGGTGCAGGATGCGGCCGAGCTCGATGAGCTGGTAGACCTGGTCACCCACCTTGAGCTTGGCGAGCTCTTTCAGGGCCGGTTCCAGCTCACCCAGCTGCAGGTGCAGGTCGACCACCATGGACGGAAAGAGGATGGCTCTGTTGAGCATTTTCTCCCACTGCACGGCGCTCTGCTTCGCGCGGGCGTAGAGGCTCCGGGCCAGGGGCGCCAGGCCGGCCTTCGCAGCGGCGATCGCGAGGTGGTGCAGGTCGATGGGGGTCCCCACCTCCTCCGGTTTGAGCGCCCCGGCGAGCTCTTCCAGCAGCTTCCTGGCTTCGGCCTTCATGCCTCCCCGGCCCAGGGAGGCGGCGAGGTCGCGCAGGAAGCCCTGGCGGAAGCTCGGCGCGTCCTTGAAGGCGGATTTGGCAAACTCTGCCTTGGCAAGGGCCTCGGCGCGCATGCCCGCACGGCAGGCGAGCTCGACATATCTGATGAGCGCTCCCACCACGACGATGTTCGTTTGGGCCTGGGTGAAGAGTTTTTTTACACCACTGAGCGCGGCGCGGAGGTTTTTCTCGTCGCGCCGCCGGAGCGCTTCCTCGACGATCCCGATCATGATGATTACCCCTTCGTGAGCGGGGAGCTCGGCGGCGCGGCGGAACGCCTCGTCGAAGTCCCCCCGCAGCGCCGCGTTCCGCGGGATCGCCTCTCGGAAGCGCTTGGCCTCTGCCGGCGGCAGTCGGGCGTAGAACTTGGCAGCGCCATCGTAGTCCCCTGTCCGAGCGTGCACCACGATCAGTGTCTGGACAAACCGATCGGTATCTCCCTCCCGTTTCTTGGCATTCCACTTCTTCAGCGCGTTCGCTGCTGCACCGCGGGCCGCTTCTGTGTCCCCGAGGATCGCGAGGGTGATAGCGAAGTTCGGCATGATTCGGATGAGCGGCTCGGGCATGTTCGGCCCGTCGAATTCGCGCAGGGCTTTCTTGGCCAGGGCAATCCCGCGCTTCTGGAACCCCAGCTGGCCCATCATCCAGGCGGTACGGCGAAGGGCGCTGGCGCGCTTGAGCGGCGTTTCCGACTTCTTGGACAGGGCCTCGAGCACGTCGAGCAGGACCGTGAAGTCCTTGCGCGCCTCGGCCGTGGGCTTCGGGAACCACTGGATGCCCTTCGCAGGAACAGTGGCGGTGAGCGGCCTCGGCCTGGCGCGGGGAGCGGTCCGGGCAGGGACGACCGACCCCTTGGTGGCGTCCATGGTGATCGCCGGGTCGGGTTGCTCTGCCCCTGATTTCTTCACCTTGCCGCAGGCGGTCGCGCCGCCGCAGGCGAGCAGCAAGAGCGCGACCTTTGGCGCCTTTCGCATGACCGACCTCCGTTCGTGTCTCGTGATGATGCCGGACCTGTGTCAGAGTCGCAACCTGACAGAGAGAATAGTGTTTCCGGGCGATTCGTGAGCGTAATGCAGGCCGTTTCACAACAGAATGGTCAAAACATGGACAGCGTCCCGGACATCCGTGTATGATGCCGAAAAACAAGGAGTAGGACCCATGACACGGAAGCGTACCGTCACGTTGCTGCTGGCCGGATTCTCGACCCTCGGACTGCTCGTAGCCTCCTCTTCGGCCCACGCCAAGGCCGGGGCCGGGGCCGGGGCCGGGGCGAAGACCGTTCACCGCACCATCGGCGCCAAGACGGCGCACGACTACTGGCGCTTCCACAAGGAAACCAAGTTCCAGTACTTCGGGATCATCGATCTCCGAACCCCCAAGCAGTTCGCCCGTGGTCGCATTCCGGGCGCCCAGAACATCCCCGCCGACAAGCGCCTCCGCTTCAAGCTGTACAAGCTCAGCAAGAAGAAGGCCTACTTGATCTACTGTAGGAACGGAAAGACCGGCAGACAGACCCTGGCCCTGATGAAGAAGCTCCGATTCAAAGAGGTCTACAACATCGCCGACGGCATCATCGCCTGGAAACGTCAGAAGTACCCGATCAAGCGGGGAACCGGAAACGACTAGCGGGACGCCCCCTAGCGGCGTCTGCGTCGCACGACGAACATCAGGAATAGAGCCGCGAGCAGGGGAAGTCCGTCGGGCGAGCTAGTGCCGCCCGAAGCGGAGCAGCCGCCGCCGTCGTCGCAGCTCGTAGGGCCGCCCGCGTCGGGGGGATCCGCGTCCGCGTCGGCGATTCCGGAGTCTGCCACGCCTGCGTCCGGGATGGGGTCAGGGTCCGGTCGGGGCGGGAATAGATCCGCCATCCAGATCTCGTGGGCGCCCTGGGCCAGCTCGTCGGCCAGCACGAACTCCACCGGGTTCTCATAGTCCAAGTGGTAGTACAGCCAGAAGGTGCCGGTGGTGAGGTCGCTGATGGTTGTGTAGCGGGTGTAGATGTCGGTACTTAGCGATCCCTGGTGCACCGCGTCCGCCATCTCGGCGAAGTAGCCCACCATGAGCTCCAGCCCGTTCTGCGTCATGTCCAAGGCCGTGGCGTAGCGCCAGCACGGGTAGTAGCCGAGCTCTGGACGGGTCGGACGGTGCGATCCACCGGGGCAGGTCTGGAATGGTCCCGAGGGATCCGGCGTCGGGTGGACCGTCGATCATCACCAGGGAGTAGTCGTAGCTCCGGAACACGTAGAACATCGTGATGACGTCCTCCAGATAAGAGGGCTCGGCCCAGAGATAGGAGACATCGAATCGCTGACGGTCAGCGCTGATGTCCACCTACGGCGCGGCTGTGAAGATCAGAAGGTCGAAGATACTGAGGAGGGAGGGGGCGATGCTTGCGTGGAAGTCGTCCATGGTCATGGTCAGGGTCGTTCCATTGATCGCATAGGACCACGTGGCGCTGACATGGGCGTCGTCGCCCCAGTACCAGACGAGCGTATCGGCGGCGTTGTCGATCTCGAAATAGATCAGATTAGGACTTTCTTTCGTGGCCACCGGGGTGCCCGAGCAGTCGGAGCTGTCATAGGTCGTCGCGACGAAATGACTTGTGATCCAACCGGTGTCCTCAATCACCGCCGCGCCGCTCAAGGTTGCGTGCGTGCCCTGCATGGTGTCCTCGGGGTCCAACGGGCTGCACTCCGCGGTTCGCGTCATGGTGCGGTATCCGGTGGTGCGAAGCTGCTGGATGTTCCAGGTGCCGGTGATGTCCGCGGCCTGCGGGGTGTAGGCCGTCATCTCGAGCCGCACCGGGGCGTCGGTGAAGTTGTTCCGGCTGTCGGACTCGTCGAGCACCATGGTGATCACGTCGCTCTCGTAGCCCAGGATGTAGACCGAGGTCATGGTGCTGGCGTCGAGCACGAGCTTGCCTGCGGCCTGCTCCCAGGTGGCGGTCCAGAGCTCCACGCCCCGCTTCCAGGGAAGCTCGCCGTGCAGCATGTCGTCTCCGATGACGACCCAGCGCAGGTCGAGCTCTCCGGCCGTGGCCGACGAGGCGATCACCTCGCCGTGGCCGCGGATGAAGCAGTTGCCGCTGATCTCGGGCAGGGACACCATGGTCGGCTCCCGGGTCACCTCGACGTCCATGGAGGAGGGGCGGAAGGTGACCGAGGTCATCTGGTAGTAGCCGTTCAGGGCGTCGAGGCTGCCGGTGTAGGGCGTGATGGTGACGTTGTTGTTGTTCTGGTTCGTGTTGTCGTTGTCGTTCGCGTTTGCGTTCTGATTCACGTTGTCGTTGGTTCCACCGTCGTCGTCGCCACAGCCATTGAGTAGGAAGATGCAGAAGCAAGCGGTCAGGGTTCTAATCCAGGTTTTGGCTCGGGCAGTCATCTCGATCTCCTTTTCGGTATTCGAATCAGCGGGCGGCTTCGCACGAGCCACCCGCTACTAGCGCTCGTCATTCACGACGAGCGTTCGTGTTTTGTTCTATGGGTGATTTTGTTGGTATCTATTACAGAAAAATTAAATAAGTGAAGAAAATTACCAAAATTTGTATACTAGTAATACAATCAGGTCAGTGAACATAGCAGCGGATTTTCCGCGGTTGCCGGCGCGGGCGCGGGCTGTTTCATCGACCATCGTGCCGCAGGCGCCGGAGGAGAAACAAAGGACGCAGGACGGGAGAGGTGAATGGCGCTCGCGTCCCGAATTCGTTAGTGTGCTGCTGTGCAATAGCTGCAGGTGGGATCAGAATGACGAGCCAGGACGTGGAAGATCGGATCACGAAGCTCGACACCGAGAGGCTGAAACGACTGATCGCTGAGGACTCGAAGGACTACACCCGGGAGGCGCTGGCCATCGCCAAGGAGGAGCTGGCTTCGCGCGGCGAGGAGGCGGCCGTCGTCGAGGCTTCCGCGTCCGCCTCCGCGGAGGCCCCGGCGCGTCTCTCACCAGGGGCGAGTCTCATCGGGAGCCTGCTCGGGCTGGTCGGGTACGCGCTCCTGGGGCTCGGGCTGATTCTCGGCGTGCTGCTGTACGGCAAGACGAAGCTCGTGCTGTGCCTGGGGACCGCCGCGGGGACCGCGGCAACCGGCTTGCTCTTCCTGGGCGTAGCCGAGGCGATCAAGCTGCTCATGGAGCTCAAGGACCGGAGCGACAACGGTTCGAAGTAGTGGCCCTTTCTGTGGCCCCTTCTACAGCGCGCACAGGCTACAGCGCGCACAGGCCGAGGCGGGTGGGGTGGATGTCGGTCTGGCCCGGGGTGCCGTAGAGCCAGGACTGGGTGGTGCAGGTGGCGCCGGCGCCCGCGCCGAGGCCCTGGCAGGTGGCCTGCACGCCGTCGTGATGGGCGGTGTCGCAGTAGGGCATGCACCGCTCCTGGCCCACCGGGGTGACCGCGAAGATGTCCTCGTTGACGCAGATGGTCCCTGCGGGGCAGACCTGGGCGGTGTTGCTCGGGTCGCAGTCGGCCCACACAGCCAGGTTCGGCGCCGAGTCGTCCGTGCACACGCCCACCAGGCTGCCGTTGGTCACGTCCCCGGAGGAGAACTGGATCATCACGCAGCGGCCGTCGGTGTGCGTGTCGGCGCAGGTCTGGGCCGGGTTGGACAGGAGCTGATTGGTGATCAGCGAGCAGGTGGTCGTGCCGTTGGTGGGATCCACGGCCTCGGTGTCGGCGCAGTGGGACACGTCGCCGCTTCGGAGCCCTGTCACCGAATCGATGCTCGACTCGCTGAAGCAGTTGGCGCCGGCCGGGCAGGGGAGCACCTCCGTGACCGCGGCGGCGCCGTAGATCGCCACCGCGTAGGCGGCCTCCCAGTCGCAGAACTGGGCGCAGGTCCCGGTGGGCGCGCCCTGCGGGGCCAGGCAGAATCCCAGGTTGCACTGCAGCTCGGAGCGGTCCGTGGTGTCGAAGGGGTTGTTGGGGCAGGTCTGGCCGTGGGCGGCCGTGCCCGCCTCCGCGCACCAGCCGACGAAGTCCTGCGTCGGGTTCGAGCGCGAGAAGATCGGCGAGCACCAGCCTTGGCCGCCCCCGGGCACCTGGCACAGCTCGTTCATGCCCGTGTCGATGTCACCGCCCGGGGCGCAGACGGCGGGCCAGCAGAGATCGCCGAACTGTGGGCCGAGGCACCAGTTGCTCCAGTAGCAGTCCAGGGAGTCGGTGCAGTGCCGCATACAGACGGTGTCGGCGCTCGCGATCGGCAGGGTGGAGCACTGGAGCTGCACGCCCCAGTCGTCCGGACAACAGTCGCCCGTCACCAGCGGGTCGCAGTCCTCCCACACGTCATGGTTGCACGGGATCACCAGCGAACAGGTGGCGGTGCACGCGCTCGCCGGGCCGCCGTTCACGTCCACGCAGCCGGCGGGCAGGTTCGCCGGGTCGGTGCCGCAGTCGCAGTCCTCGCCCACGTCCACCACGCCGTCTCCGCACATGACGATCTTCTGGCAGGTGGCGGTGCAGTTGGCGTTGGCGCCGCCGTTGACGTCCATGCAGCCGGCCGGAAGATTCGCCGGGTCGGTGCCGCAGTCGCACGCCTCACCGAAGTTCCGGATGCCGTCGCCGCAGAGCACGCAGCCCGCGGTGACGTAGGTGCACGCGGCGGAGCAGCTCAGCGTCCCTGTCGAGCCGGCGAGCACGTCCGCGCAGGTCTGGCTCTGCAGGTCGAACAGGTCGCACTCCTCGGCCCCGTCAGCGATGCCGTTGCCGCAGTACTGCGTGTCGCAGCCGCTCGTCTCGAAGGTGCAGCTCGTCGTGCACGCCAGGCTGCCGATGCTCCCCGGCACCACGTCCGCGCACGCCTGGCCGTTCAGGTCGAGCTGGTCGCACTGCTCTGCGCCCTCGGCCACGCCGTTCCCACACATCGCCACCTCGCAGCCCGTCGTGTCGTACAGACAGCTCGACGTGCACCCCAACGTTCCGGACGTTCCCGCCACCACGTCGCCGCAGGTCTGGCCGCGCAGGTCGGTCAGGTCGCACTCCTCGGCCCCCTCGGCTACGTCGTCTCCGCATTGACCCACTGCGCACCCACTCGCGTCATAGGCGCAAGTGGCCGTGCAGGCCAGCACACCACTGCTCCCCGCCACCACGTCCGCGCACGTCTGCCCTCGCAGGTCCGCCCCGTCGCACGCCTCGCTCCCATTCGCCACCCCATCCCCGCAGGAGCTGAACTGGCAGTTGGATGAGTTGAACGTGCAATCCCCCAGGCACGACAGCACCCCCGAGCTCCCCGGGATCAGTGACCCGCAGGTCGCGCCGCGCAGATCGTACGTGTCGCACTGCTCCGTGCCCTCGGCCACCCCGTTCCCACAGTCCACCCCAGGCCCCCCATCGTCGTCCCCGCAGCCGCCGACGAGAACGCCGCCAATAATCACGGATGCGGCCACCAACAACAGCAGGCAAGGCGTCTTGGCTCTCAGTCCTGTCGACATACCCAGCTCCTCACGTTCTTCGGTTGTCCACGACCCTAACCATAGCTCATCGCCCAGTGCGCCTGCAATGGGGTGTTCATTTTGGCTGATGCAACAGTCTTTGGATCAGGGGAGTCGGATGGGCGGGCGGCCAGAGGCGCAGTCTCTAGGTTGATAACTGGTGTTCAAGGGCCCGAACGAGGTGTGTCAGGGTTTCGTTGACCGGTGTAGCTACGCCGATCTCTTGGCCCCGGTGTACCACCGCACCGTTGAGCGCGTCGATCTCCGTCCGGTGGCCATCAAGCAGGTCCTTGAGCATGGAGGAGCGGTCGCTTGCTGTCAGCCGCGCCGCCTCTCTCGCCGCGTCGGAAACGACGCTCGAGTCCAAGTTCACGCCTGAGGCATTGGCCACAGCCACGCACTCGTTCACGGCGGATTTCATAACCTGCATGGTCCCATCGTTGGCCAGGAGTCGCCCGTTCCGTACGCGGAGCAGCGCGCTGAGGGCGCTGATCCCTACACTGACCGCCAGTTTGCTCCAGATGATTTCCCGAATACTGTCGGCAGCGATGGTCGGCAGTCGCGCCGCGGAGAAGAGCTTGGCGACCTGCTCCGCGTTGGTGGACCGATCCCCGTAGGTGTCACCGATGTGAGTCAGCCCACTGTGGGTGTGGTGGACGCGGCCAGGGCCCAACAGATTGGCGCCGAGAGCAGTGGTCCCGGCGAGGAGCTGTTCCCGGGGTAGTGTTCGAGCCAGCTGCTCGAGGTTGCCCACACCGCGTTGGAGGGTGAGAATATCGGTGCTTTCGTCAATGAATGTGGAAATGCACCGAGCCGCCCGATCGGTGTCATAAGTCTTCACGCAGACGAGTACCAGATCTGGGCCCTTGGCGCCCTCGTAGGTCGAACCCGCCCGGGCCTTCACCTCGAAGTCCCCGCCCACCCCCTCCACAACGATTCCGCGCTGTTGAATCGCCTTTGTCCGTTCGAGCTGCGTGTCAACGAGGTACACGTCGTGCTCAGCGCGTGCCAGGTACCCTGCCAGCAGACAACCCAAGGATCCGGCACCTATTACAACGATGTGCATTACCGCCTCCAAATCATTGGTGTTCCGTCAAAAAGTCGACGATAGACGGATGCTTCTTCTTCGCGTGTTGGCGCACCAAACGGCGTCCGGCGCCGACCACATTGACACGGCGACTGATCGCTGGTAGACAGCTAGAACGACGTTCTGAGATACAACATAGGATTCTAGGAAACACAAGACCATTGTTGATGAGGGCAGTCTTGAATATTCAAGAAAACAGAAAAAACAATGTAGTCGTCGACTCGCTGTCGGAGCTCCGGCAGAAGCTCAGCAGCGTCAATCAGGAGATCTTGCTGCGACTGAACGAGCGTATCGCGCTGGTCGAGCAGATCCGCGTCTGCAAAGAACGACACGACACCGAGCTGTACGTGCCCGAGCGCGAACAGCGAATGCTCGAAGAGCTGGTAGAGGCGAACCCCGGCCCGCTCGCGAACGACGTGGTCAAACAGCTGTTTCGGGAGGTCTTTCGCGCGTCGCTCAATTTCATGGAGGCCGACAAGCACCGCTCCCTGAAGGTCGCGCGGCTCGCTGGCCAGCCCAACATCGTTGTGCACGTGGGTGACCGCACCGTGGGTCGGGAGCCAATCGTGATCGCCGGACCCTGCGCCGTGGAAAGCGAAGAGCAGATGGACGATGTGGCCCGTGGACTTTCCGAGCTCGGGACCACGTTCTTGCGGGGCGGCGCCTTCAAGCCTCGAACGTCGCCGTACTCCTTCCAGGGTCTGGGCGAAGTCGGCCTGCGGATACTCCAAGAGGCCGGGCACCGATTCAATCTCAAAACCGTCACCGAGGTCGTGGACACCCGCTCGGTGGAGATCGTGGCTCGATATGCCGACGTGCTCCAGATCGGGTGCCGAAACATGTACAACTACGAGCTGCTCAAGGCGGTGGCCACGATCGGCAAGCCGATCCTGCTCAAACGCGGTCTCTCCGCCACACTGGACGAGTTGCTGCAGTCGGCCGAGTACATCTTCTCCGGTGGGAACGAGCAGGTGATCCTGTGTGAGCGCGGCATTCGCACCTTCACCCGGGATACGCGGAACACGCTCGACATCTCGGCGATTCCGATCCTCGCCGGGCTCAGCCGCCTGCCGGTGATCGTGGACGTGAGTCACGCCGCCGGCCGTCGTGACATCCTACCGGCGCTGGCCCGGGCCGCCCTGGTGGCCGGCGCGCACGGGATCATGGTCGAGGTCCATCCCAATCCCGTGGTGGCTCGGTCCGATGCCGAGCAGCAGCTCGACCTCCACGAGTTCGGTCGCCTCCTGCAGTCCCTGCAACCCGAGCCAATCGAGCTTCAGACGCAGCAGTCGATGCAGCAGAGCGCCCCGTAGTCTCGAGCTCACGACCATCGCGATTTCGACCGTTGTATAACTTCATTCCACTACTCCTGCTGACCGTCGCGAGCGCTGCCGCAGCCATTCGGCTCCGGAAAGAGCGCCTCGTCACCTTCTGGCTCCTTTGGTCTGGACTGATCCACCTGATCATGGAAGGCAGCTACGGGCTCTTCCCCAACGAGGTGAAAACGCGAGCCGCGACGACTTTCACCGAGCGCATGTTTGAGACGTCATCGGTCCTGTCGTGGTTCGATCCACGGTGGTGGGCCACGTTGTACGAGCAGTACGCCCGCTACGATGCTCGCTACGCCCTGCACGATCCCCTCGTGATCTTCTTTTGCCATACGGAGCTCCTGCTGGGTCCGGTGTGCTTTTTGCTCGTATATCTGATCGTGAAGAGCCATCCGCTGCGTCACCCGGTGCAGCTGATGCTCTGCACGGCGCAGTTCTACGGGACGGTTCTCTACTTTTTTTCGCCGCTGATCTACGGCACGTGGAGCAAGGTGATGACGCCTGACTCGTTCGAGCTCATCGTCTTTGTATTGATATTGAACGGCCTGTGGCTCGCCGTTCCGGCGGCCATGATGGTGCAGTCTACTCGCGCACTGGTGGGCGCGGCGCCGAGGATGTGAAATGACGAGCGATACTGAGGATCCCAGCAAGACCGAAGGCACCGAAAAGAACACCGCTGACGGCGACGCCAGCGGGGGAAGCAATGGCAACGACAACACACAGAGCGACGCGGCACTCCAGCAAACCCGATTGCTGACCGGGTTCCGCCGGTCCTCGTTCCTCATGATTCTGCTGCTCCCGCCCTTGACGTACTGGATGTGGATCTGCATCACCTACTACGGCGGTGAGATGCAGTTTCCCACCACCTGGGCCGCGGCGCGCAAGCTGGTTTCCTACGTCGCGGCACCGACCTGGCAGGCGATGGCCTTTTTTGCCGGTTGGTATCTCTTGCAGGTGCTCTTGCAGATCTTCGCGCCCGGAAAGTGGGTGGAGGGCACGCCGCTGCCGGACGGGTCGCGCCTCAAGTACAAGATGAACGGCTGGTTTTCCTGGTGGTTCACCATCCTGGCCGCCGTCGGCCTCGTCTGGGCGGGTGTGATCCCGGCCACGATCCTGGCCGACCAGTTCGGACCCTTGCTGACGATCATCCACATCTTCGCCTTCGGCTTCAGCGTCTACCTTTACATCTACGGCCGCCGACGCCCGGAGGGCGAGACCTCTTCGGGCAAGGTCATCTACGACTATTTCATGGGCACAGCCCTGAACCCCCGGATCGGCAGTTTCGATCTCAAGCTCTTCTTCGAGGCGCGCCCCGGTCTGATCCTATGGGTCCTGATCAACTTCTCCTTCGCCGCCCTGCAGCACAAGCTTCACGGCACCTTGACCACGCCGATGATCCTGGTGTGCGCATTCCATTTCTTCTACATCGCCGACTACTACTTCAACGAGCAGGCCATCCTGTCCACCATGGACATCAAGCACGAGAACTTTGGCTGGATGCTGTGCTGGGGAGACGCGGTGTGGGTGCCCTTCACCTACACTCTGCAAGCGATGTATCTGGTCACCCATCCGTTCGAGCTGCCGGTCTGGGCCGTGGTGGGGATCGTGGCGCTCAACTTCGGGGGCTTCTACGTGTTCCGGAGCGTCAACTCACAAAAGGATCGGTTTCGTGCCGATCCGTCCAAGCCCGTTTGGGGCAAGGAGCCGGAGTTCATCCGCACCCGGCGCGGCACCCTGCTGCTCACGTCGGGCTGGTGGGGCAAGGCTCGTCACATCAACTACATGGGCGATCTCATGATGGCGCTCGCCTGGTGCCTGACCTGCGGGTTCGGTAACCTGCTGCCGTACTTCTACTTCATCTACTTCACCTGGCTGCTCGTGCACCGGGAGTGGCGAGACGACAAGATGTGCTCCGCGAAGTACGGCGAGGACTGGCAGATCTATCGAAAGAAGGTGCGGTGGCGGATCGTGCCGGGGATCTATTGAGCCGGAGGAAACACACATGGCCGTCGTAGTCACGGGTGCCGCCGGATACGTGGGTGGCAACCTGGTCCGGGGGCTGCTCGAGCAGGGCCGACCGGTCAAAGCGCTGGTGTATCGCGACACGCGGGCCGTAGACGGGCTGGACGCGGAGCTGGTGCGCGTGGACCTGCGCGACCGTGAGGGATTGGTGCAAGCGTTTCGGGGCGCCGAGGCGGTGTATCACACGGCCGCACAAATGGCGATTCTCGATGGCGACTTCGCGACTGCATACAAGGTAAACGTCGAGGGGACGCGCAACGTGCTGGCTGCCTGCCGAGACGGCGGTGTCGGCCGCCTGGTTCACTTCAGCTCTGTGCAGGCGCTCGAGCAGGAGCCCATGGACGAGCCCCTCGACGAACGCCGGCCGCTGGTGGGTTCGCAGGCGATCTCGCCTTATCATCGCACCAAGGCGATGAGCCAAGGTGACGTCGAGGCCGCCGCTGCAACAGACGACGAGCACGGCGGAGTGGACGCCGTGGTGATCAATCTGGGGGCGGTGAGCGGGCCCTTCGACTTCAAGCCGTCCCTCGCCGGCCAGATGATGTTGGACCTCTACCACGGTCGGATCCCGGCGACGGTGGACGCCGGGATTAGCTGGGTGGACGCCCGTGACGTGGTGCAGGGCGCCCTGGCGGCCGAGCAGCGCGGCGGCCGGGGGGAGCGCTACCTGCTGGCCGGGCACTACCTGTCCTTGGCCGAGTTCTCAGCGAGCGTGGGCGAGCTCACCGGCGTGCGCACGCCTCGGCTCGCGATGCCCATGTGGCTCGGCTTCCTCTGCGCCCCGTTCATGCAGGGATACGCCCGCCTGATGGGCGTCCCGCCGCTGTTTACGCGGGAATCGCTCAAGGTGCTCAGCCTGAATCACCGCCAGCGATACGACAAGGCCGCGCGGGAGCTCGACTTCCACCCACGACCGGTGCGTGAGACGCTCAGGGACACGGTGGAGTGGTTCCGGGAGGCGGGCATGTTCGGCGAGCGCCGACCCTGGTGGCGGGTGGTGTGATGTCCGACCAGAGAGAAGCATTGCCGGCCCCCCGCCGGGGCCAGTGGTTTTCTAGCAATCCGGGCAAGGCTTGGGCCGAACGCTTTTTCCTGCTCTACTCACCGTTTTGGATGGCAGCGGTGGCCCTGGTGCAGCTCACCGGTTGGATGAAGTCCTGGGGCGACCTGGGGTTCCTCCTGTTCGGGCTGGGGATCATGGCGCCGCTGGTGGTCGTACCGCTGCTGCGCCCCGCCGAGGCGGACCGGGGTCGGCCCTGGTATCTCCGCTACTGGTTCCGCTTCAACTGCTGGGTCTGGATCTTCGTCTGGATCGCCTCCTACTTTTACACCCACTACTTTTTCGACTATCTGGGGATGCGCTATCGCTTCCCCGTCCAGTGGACCCTGGACGCGGCGATTGCAGGCCAGCACGGCAGCGGAGTCGGCGCGGTGCCATTCTTCCTCTACCTCGTCACGCAGGCCTACTTCGTGACGTACTTCACAGTCATGGTGGTGCTCCTGCGCTGGCTGCGTACGCGGTTCGACTTGGGAATTCTAGCCCAGGCGCTGGCCGTTGTAGGGCTCGCGTACGTGGTCGCGTTTGCGGAGACCTTTTTCATGGCCAACGACCTGCTCAAGGACTATTTTTCCTACGCCAGTAGGTCCCGGATGTTGGCGTACGGCTCGCTCTTTTACGCCTGCTACTTCATCGTCAGCGCGCCCTTGGTGGCGCGTCTGGACGAGGAGGACCGGGGCGGGGAGGCTCCACAGCCGGTGTTGCCCCGGGTCTGCCTGGAATCCCTGGGGGCGGGAATGCTGGCTCTGATCATTCTCGATGCGTGGGCCCTGCTGCTCGGGCCCTTGACGCCCTGACGAGGTGCGTCAGCGAGAACGTTCTTCGCCCAGAAACCGGGCGACGCGGTAGCCGATCAACATGCTCGGGGCGTTCATCGCCGAGACCGGCGTGACCGGAACGACCGATGCGTCGGCCACGCGAACCCCTTGCACGCCGCGGACGCGCAGGCGCGGGTCGACGACGTCGCTCGACTGGTCACCCATGCTGCAGGTGCCTGCGAAGTGGTAGGTGGTCATCACATTCTTTTTTACCCAGCGGGCGATCGACTGGTCGGACCGGACACGGCGGCCGGGCCGCCACGCGCGGTTGCCCCACTTCTCGAGTGACGGCGCGCCGCTGATCTGGCGGGCGAACCGCACCCCTTCGATCATCGTCTGCAGGTCCTCTGGGGCGTCGAAGTACCTGGGGTCGATACACGCGGGATCCTTGGCAGAGGCGGAGCGGAGCCAGAGCGTGCCCCGACTCAACGGCTTGCCGAGAATCACCACGATGCCGTAGAGCCGAGATACGAACCGCTTGATGGAACTCCGACGGAACGCCGCGTCCGTCAAGCGGCGTACCGCGTTGACGGCTCCCCGGCGCCGGTACGCCCACTGCGGCAGCACCAGCGTCGGCAGCATGCGGGCGGTGGCCTCGGGAAACGACGACCGGGCTGGGTAGAAGACGTAGCAGGTGTCCGATTGCCCGTCGGCGAGGCCCCCGGCGGCGCCCACGCGATGAAAGCCGTATACCTGGGGGTGATAGCAATCCACCTCCTCACGCCCCTTGAAAAACAGACACACGTTGGGATGGTCGTGCAGGTTCCGTCCCACCCGCGGCACCGCGGCGACCACCGGGATGCCGTGGGTCCTGAGCCCCTGTTTGGGGCCCACACCGGACAGCATCAGAAGCTTCGGAGACTCCAGCGCACCCGCCGAGAGGATTACCTCACAGTCCACTCCCACGCGGTGGCATCCGTCAGTGTCTTCGTACTCCACGGCCACGGCCCGCCGCGCCTCGTCGAAGACGATTCGATGCACCTGGGCCCCGGTGGTCACGTCGGCCGGCGAGTCCCGCAGGAAGGCAGCGTACGAGTGGCGGCGCTCGTTGCCGTCGTAGTTCATCCACTCGTAGCCAATGAACCCGCCGAGCTGGCCGTCGTTCAGGTCCTCCTTGCGCCGGAATCCAGCCGCCTCAGCGGCGTCGAGACAGGCCTCCGTGAAGCGAGTGGGCTCCCGACGGTGCACGCGCAGCCTCGCCTCGAGGGCGTCGAAGTCCGGGGTCACCTCGTTCCAGCGCCAACCCTCGGGCCACTCGGCGTAGTCCTCCTTCGCGCCCCGCGTGTAGACCATTGCATTGATGGCACCACTGCCGCCGATGCCGTGTCCGGTGCCCAAAAACAGTCGCCGTTTCCGGCAGCTGCGCTGGGGCTCACTAAAACGTTCCAAGAACAGCCGGTCATTGCGAAAGGCGTCTTTGTAGCCGTCGGCCCGGAGGGTTTCGGGGTTTTCCTCTGCCGCCGGACCACACTCGAGCAGCAACACCCGCACTGCCCGGTCTTCTGCGAGTAGACCGGCCGCGGCGCAGCCGGCAGAGCCGCCACCGATCACAACGTAGTCGTATCGGCGCATTACTTGTCGCTCCAGAGCCTAACGATTTTGCCGAGCGCCTTGAGGCGTCCGGTGAGACCGCGGCCGTACAGCAGATGGAAGGCGGCGTGGGCCATGGCGTAGTCCGTGCGGCCCACGGGAAACAGGCGCGACGGCGCGTGCAAGGGGAAGCGGTCCAGGAGTACAGATTTGTAGTTGGTGCAGGCACGAAGCCCGTCCCGCCCGTTGAGTCGTCCAAAGCCCGACCCCCGCACACCTCCAAAAGGCAAGTGCTGATCCAGGTAGGTCAAGCCGAACTCGTTCACCGACACCGCGCCGACGACGACCTGCTCCGCCATCCGACGGGCGCGTTTGGGATCCTTGGTCATGATCGTGCAGCCCAGCCCGTAGGGGGTCCGGTTCGTGAGCGCGATGGCCTTTGCCTCTCCGGGGACACGTACGAGGACCATCACTGGGCCGAAGGTCTCCTCGCGCATGATCTCCATCTCTTCGGTTACGTCCGTGAGGACCGTGGGCTCGAAGAACTGGCCCTGGTCTGCCAGGGCCCGCTTGCCGCCCACCAGGACGCGCGCGCCCTGCGCCACGGCGGCGTCGACCAGGGCCTCGACGCGGTCGAGCTGGTGCGGTGACACGAGCGCGCCTACGTCGACGCTGCCGCCACCTGCGGGGGGGCCCTGTCGCAGCGCCGACACGAGCTCGGTGACGCGGGCCACGAAGGCGTCATACACGTCGTCGAAGATGAGGATCCGTTCGGCTGCCAGGCAGTTCTGTCCGGCGGCGATGAACACGCCGGCCATCGCCGCATGGGCCGCCTGCTCAAGGTGCGCATCGTCACAAACGATGAGCGCGTCGTTGCCTCCGAGCTCCAGCGTCAGGGGGGTCATGTTCACGGCGCTCGCTTCGATCACCCGCCGGCCGTTCTCCATGGATCCGGTGAAGATCACTTTGTCGACTCCGGACGAGACGAGGGCGGCCCCCGTCGGCCCGTACCCGTTGACGATGCGAATGAGGTCCGTCGAGTAGCCGGCGGCGGTGAGCGCCTCATCGAAGATCCGCTGGACCCGCCTCGAGGAGTATGCAACGAGCTCCGAGGCCTTGATCACCGCACCATTGCCGGCCATGAGCGCCGAGATCGTCGGTCCGAGGATGTTCTGCAGGGGGTAGTTCCACGGGCAGATCACGCCGATGACACCGAGGGGTTGAAACTCGACGTGGGCCCGTTTGTGCAGCAGCAACCCCGACGAGATCCGTTCCGGACGAAGGTGCTTTTCGCCGTGGGCCGCTGTCCAACGCAGCTTCTCGCACACCGGCAGGATCTCGCCCAGCATGGCGTGCTCCAGGGTTTTTCCCGCGTCGCGCGAAACCAGCTCACACAGCTCATCTGCGTGCTCGAGCACGTGATCGAGCATACAGCGCAGCACGCGGCGGCGTTCCGAAAAGCGGCTCCGTGCCCATCGCTCTTGCGCTTGTCGCGACCGAGCCACAGCCGCGATGACCGCCCGGGCATCGTCGACCGGGACCTCACCGAGGGGCTTGCCAGTGGCTGGCTCGAAACACGGGATCATCGCCTGCGGCAGCGTGTCTTCCCGCTCCTGTCGGCTCCCTGGCAGTTTTTGCATGGGCGCTTCCTCCGATCCTGGCTCGACACTCTTGCGCGCCATCACCACCCTAACAGGGGCGCACGGTCGGCGGGATTGTATCTGTACCGATCAGATTTGCGATCTATATTTTCGCAGGCGACGGAGCTATGGTGCGCCTATGAAACAGCGATACGTGGTTACAGGGGCATGCGGTTTTGTCGGAGCTCACCTGGTGAATGCCCTGGCTGATCGCGGTGACGAGGTCGTGGCCATCGACCGTGGGCCACACCCCTTCCGGGACGACGTGCAGTTCGTGGACGCCGACATTCGCGATGCCGAGGCGATGCGCGAGCACTGCCGGGGCGCCAGCGGCGTGTATCACAGCGCATCGATCGTGCACACGCGCGTCAGCCGGGAGGACACGATCTGGTCGGTGAACCTGGACGGCTCGCGCAACGTCCTGCGTGCGTGCCAAGGCGCGGGTGTCCCGCGGCTCGTGTACGTCAGCACTGCGAGCGCGGTCTACGAGGGTCGCGACATCAAGAACGGCGACGA
Source organism: bacterium (assembly GCA_043825095.1). Taxonomy (GTDB): domain Bacteria; phylum Myxococcota_A; class Polyangia; order HGW-17; family JAJRWW01; genus JBDRSE01. Next base: position 2,336 of record JBDRSE010000228.1, on the reverse strand, counting down.
GTCACTCCCCTACTCGACTGTGTCCCAGGCGCCCTACTCGGACAGTAAGATCGCCGCGGAGCGAGAGCTCCTGTCGGCCAATGGCAAGGACGACGTCTCGATCTGTGCGATTCGCCCCCATGTGGTGTTCGGTCCCGGTGACCAGCGTTTTTTGCCCGCGATCCTCGCCCGCGCCAGAGCGGGCAAGCTGCGCTACGCGGTAGGTCGAGGCGACAAGCTGAGCGATTTCACCTACGTCTCGAACCTCGTGGACGCCCTGCTGCTCGCTGACGCCAAGATGGCCGCGGGCAACGGTGTGGCCGGGGAGGCCTATTTCATCACCAACGGCGAGCCCATGCCTTTCTTCGACTTCGTCAAGCGCGTGCTGAAGCGGCTGGACCTACCGCCGCTCCGCGGAAATGTGCCCTTTACCGTGGCCTACCTGGTCGCGGCATTGGCCGAGGGCATCGACACCCTGCGCGGAGGCACGCTGAACTCCGAGGATGGCCTGTCCCGCTTTGCCGTCCGCTACATGTGCACCCACCACTACTTCAGTATCGACAAGGCACGCCGGGAGCTGGGGTACGAGCCAACGGTGAGCATTGCCGAGGGGATTGACCGGACCGTCCAGGAGCTGCGGGCGACCGAATCCCAGACGTGACCAGAAACCCGACCTTGCACGCCCTCCTTCGCCTGGATTGTCCCAAGTTTACAAGTTAATACGGGTGGTTAGATCTGAAGAGATGAATATCGAGATTATTGTATTGATCTTTCCCAAGCTCCCGCGTATTTACTTTGTGCAATCTGGTTACAGAATGCAGAACGCCTTTCTGATTTTCGGAGCCAACTTCGCATAATCAGTATCCGATTAGCCCGGTGATTTCAAATAGCAAGTCTCGTTAGGCGACTGTAATGACTTAAATCCCAACTCGAATACTCAGGGAGCGCGGAAGCAAAGCAAGACTCAGCGTAAGTAGCACAGCAGGCCGATTCGCACATGCGTGCGCGGCGGCCTTGGCGGCGCAGGGGGCCTATGACTGGTTCACCCAGCTGCAGAAGACCACTCAAGTGAGATCGCCGGAGGGAATCTTGAACAATACGACTTATTACAAAACTGCCCAGCGTGACACCCATAGTGATGTCTATCTCACTGTGGTCGCTAGGTCCCCCATCCCCGACGAGGTCACGCTGCGTGATTTTTTCGAGGAGGTGGCGGCGGTGGCCGTGAAAAAGGGAATCAGCGTCCTGCAGGAGAAGGTGTACGGCTCCTGCGCAGACCTGGAGATGATCCTGAATGCGCGTTCTGTGGCCTACGAGAAGCAAGGACTGAAGCTCGAAGTCCCGCCCACGTTCATCGAGGGAGCCCCGTGCATCGGCGGCCTTCTGGCCGGGGTGCAGATCATTGGCGTCGAGTGCCACTCCGAGGAGGCTCGGGTCGAGACCATCCGATATCGAGGAGCTCCCGTTGGTCACGAGCTGCGCCTTCCGGGCTGCCGAAAGCTCTTCTACACGGGAGTCTCCGGATTCGATCTCGGCGCGGACCGAAACGTCACCGAGCAATGCGGCGCGATGTTCGACACTGCCGAAGCCATGTTGCAGGACCAAGGGTTGTCCAGCAAGGACATCGTACGCACCTGGATCTACATGGCGCGGCTCCTCGACTGGTACGGCGAGTTCAATCGGGTTCGCACGTCCTGCTTCACGCGCTACGGCATCCTCAACAACGACGGCAGAGGAGTGCTGCCGGCGAGCACCGGGATCCAGGGCAAGCGCATCGCGGGCGAGGAGATCTTCATGGACGTGCTGGCCATCCGCAGCGATGACGCGGAGCGGTACCAGGCGACGCCGATGTGCAACGTCCGACAAAACGAAGCCTACGACTACGGCTCGTCCTTCTCGCGCGGCATGGCGGTGGCCTTCGACGGCAAACCCGAGCTCTGGGTTTCCGGAACCGCAAGCATCAATGACGAGGGCAAGACGGTTCATCACGGCGACGAGCAGAACCAGGTGGTGGAGACCGTGCTCGCCATCGCGGCGCTCCTGGAGGGCCAGGGCTCCAGGCTGCGGGACATCTGCCAGGCCACGGCTTATTGCAAGTCGGATTGCGACTATCAGGCCTTCGAGCGGATCGTGGACTACTTGGATATGAAGGACATTCCCTTTGTGCCGGTGCTGGCGGACGTCTGCCGGGACGAGCTGCTGTTCGAGATCGACTCTGTCGCGGTCAAGGGCCTCGCGCAGAGTCGTGATGATCAACTGAACCTCTGACGCATACCAAACCAGGCGACGGACCTGCCGGGACGGGTGCGTCGTTCACGTGACGCCGCCGCGTCCAAGGAGATCAGGATGAAACTCAC
>JBDRSE010000227.1:0-13009 GCA_043825095.1 bacterium | reverse complement strand
TCGAGGTGGACGAGGACGGTGACCCGGACGAGGAGGACGACGATCTCGACTTCGATGTTCGCCACGCGGGCTCCTTTGACACGGATTTTGCTGCCAGTGAATCGGAGCTGATCTTCGCCTCCCGGATGCCCGAGCCCTTCGGGGACGGTGGGGAGGAAGACGCACCCGATGGGGATGCCCTGCCGGACGAGGTTCGGGCCGACGACCCGGCAGAGGGCTCTGCGGAGGCCGCTCTCGAGGCGGCCGTGCTGGAGATGCGCTCCGACGCGTCCGCCGGTCCTGACGACGAGCGCCGGCACACCGGCCCGGATTGGGCCGGAGAAGTGACACCCCAGCCCCACCGCTGGGCCCTGATCGTGTCCGTAATCGTGGCCGCCGGCGTGTGCGCCGCGTTGATCCTCATGTACTTCGGCGTGATTTAGGACCTGCGCGGACCATTTCTTACGATTAGAATCTTCTCTGGTAGACTTTGGAGCGGTCGCGCTCGATGGTCCAGTGGTCTAGCAGCCCTCGCACCTCGTCGCCGCCCTCACGAAGCAGGTCGAACAGGGTGTCCAGGATGCCCATCTGCACCTTGCACCGGTCGTTGGTGGGGTGGACGTGGAAGATGTTCCCCTGCATCTGGAAGTTGTAGACCGGGCAGACGCCGCAGTAGGGCTGATAGGCGCAGTCGCTGCATCCCGGCAGGGACTCCAGGCACGAGGCGAGGCAGAGGCTGCCCACGCTCTCGTGGCGGATCAGCTCGTCGTAGGTGTGCTCGGCGACGTTGCCGATGCAGAACAGGTCGTCGCCCATGGCGCTGACCATGCGGGCCTCGTCGCAGAGGTAGACCCGCCCGTCGTAGTTGTAGGCGATCTGGCCGATGCCGGCGCCGCAGGGGGAGCGCAGGTCCATGTAGTTGGGGTTGTGGTCGGTCAGGATTCGGGTCAAAAACAGCGAAGCGGTCTTCTCCTGGATCTCCACGCCCTGCCGGTTCAGCTCGACGATGTAGTGGAGCGCCTCGCGGTAGAAGGCCAGAAAATCCCCGGCGCTGTATCCCTCGCGCTTCCAGATCTTTTCGCCGAAGCCGAAGGGGTTGAGCGGCCGCAGGTGCACGACCTTGAAGCCGCGAGACACGTACTCGTCCACCAGCGCGCGGGGCTGGGACAGGGTTTTCTTGGAGATGGTGGCCAGCGCGTTCACGTAGGCCAGGCTGGTGTCCAGGCCGCGGGCCTGGTAGGCAGCGTTGATGCGGTCCATCCAGCGCACGGTCTCCGCGTGGCTGCTGCCGTCTTTCAGCGGGCGGTTGTGGTCGTGCAGCGCCGCCGGCCCGTCGAGGGAGGTGCAGATCATCACGCCGTTGTCCACGAGGTAGTCCAGCTTGTCCTGATCCAGCAGGCTCAGGTTGGTCACCAGGGTGAAGTCCACCTGTCGCCCTTGCTCGTCGGCCCGCCGGTAGGCGTCCTCGACGACCAGCCGCACCACGTCCCAGTTGGCCAGGGGCTCGCCGCCCTGGAACTCGATGGTCAGGGTCGGGGAGGGGCTCTGGAAGATCACGTCCACCGTGCGCCGGGCCGTCTGCTCGTCCATGTCGAAAGAATGGGCGGTCATCGGCTTCCGGCTGGCGTGGCAGTAGCGACAGCGCTGGTTGCACCGCAGGGTGGTGATGAGGATGTGCAGGATCGGCCCCTGGTACAGGTGGTCGTTGCGCTGCCGGATGCGCTCGATCAGGCGTTGCTCCGCCTCCGGGCTCAGCACGAACCCCTTGTCTGCCAGCTCGCGGTGCAGCGGGGCGCCCGGGTCGAGGGTGCCGCCGAGGAAGGCGTCCAGGTCCGCCGGTGTGATCCAGACGTGGGCGCCGGTGTCATTGGTCAAAAGGAGCCGCCCGTCCGCGAACTGCCGGAACCGAAAGTGCGCGACGTCGGGGTTGCTGATCTGGGGGATCGTGGGTTTGCTCATCGACTCCTCGCGGCACGACTGAGCGCGTAGTTCGCGAATTCGTGCACCAGCGGCTCGGCCGGGACGTCCTCCAGGGGGAGCAGTCGCAACAGGTGGTAGTCACCCTGCCGCTTCAGCGTCACCGTGGCCAGCTCGGCAAAGGCCTCGATGGTCTCGGACACCGCCCGCGTCGAATAGATGGACCGGTGCAGCTTGAGGGAGCGCGCCCTCGGCCGGGCCGGGGCGGCAGACGACCTAGTCCGCCGCGGGGTCGGTCGCGCCTTTGCCGCCTTCGCCGGGCTCTTGGCCTTCTTCGCTGCCATATTTCTCCTCCCACGGTACGGCGATGCCCAGGGGGTCGTCGAGGTAGTCGGCGTCGTCGCCGAAGTCGTCATAGTCGAATTCGTCTTCCGACGCGGCCGGTCCCTCGGCCGAGAAGAGCGCGCGGCCGATGATCATCTCGCGCACCTTTCCCGTGCGCTTCGCAATGCGGGTCCTGAGCACCTGGTGCAGGAGCTCATTGGAGAACTCTCCCGCCAGCGCCTCGAGCGCCTCTCGGTCCAGGGTCTCTTTGCCCCGCAGCACGATCGCGATGCGCTTGTCCGGGGTCTTGTCGAGGTAGACGTAACAGCGGTCGAGGAAGACGTAGCTGGCGCCGAAGACCGCATCCATGGGGTAGGTCGACAGGCCGATGTCCCACCGGACCTCGCTTTTCTTGGTTTCTATTTTGGGCGTCATGGACCCTGTGCCTCAGGTGTTTTGTGCTCGTGTTATTTGCTGTTTCGGCACCGAAAAGTCAACCTCGAAGCCTGTTTTCCTACTCAGGCCGGGTCGGTCTTCGGACTGCGAGCCGTGGACTCCGACCTCATGCGCCCACCGGCAGGCGGGGAACAAAAATCCTACCACGACAGTATGTGAGATATAATCTTCCGTCTAGCCAGAGATATGAATCGTTAGTACTTACAGTACGTTGTGGCCGTTTCAGCAAAACGGTTGCCCTGCCTGACGAATCTTCGTAAAGTTTCCGGAGAATACTCCGTATTAACAGACCGTTTCTATCTATATGGAAGCGGGCCGTTTCCAAAACCGAAAGGAACTTTCATGACAAAAGCCAAGAAGATGATCGTTGCGCTGGCGCTGGTGAGCGCGGTGGGCGCTGTTTCAGCCGGCTGCTACGTGGCTGTGGACGATCCGGCAACCCCGGCGGTGCACACGAACTATTACCAACCGCAGTACTACAACGGCTACGTCGTGTACTACACCGACGCCGGCTTGCCCTACTACTACTACAACGGGGCGGTGATCTACGTGCCGCGGACCTACGCCGGGTACAACGGCTACTACTCGCACTGGTACAGCAATCGCGTGCACTATCGGCGCTGGTACAACCACCGCGGGCACCGCTATCGCCGCTACAATCGCCGCACCAATCGCGGCACGCGGCGTCACAACCGCGCCGTTCGCCGCGGCGGCGGCCGCGGCAAGTCCCACCGCAGATAGCTCCGTTCACCCGCGATCTGCAGCGGTCATCCGTCCCTTCGGTGAGCAACTGTGGGGCGCTCCCCGGCGGTGCGCCGGGGAGTGGTTTTCATCCTGATCAATGATCGCCCCCCATCGAGCGCAGCGAGGCTCCCCATTGAGGGGGCGGGGGTGGGTGATGTGAGCCGCGGAGCGGCGGATCTGTCAAGTCAGGCGTCAGCACTGTGCTCGTGTGGGCGTTCACCGCGGGGCAATCATTGAGCCAAATGCGGTTGTCCGAGCCCATGGCCAAGCCGCATCTCCTGACCGGGCTCAGGGGATTGCTCTGTATGGGATCCACACCCGGGTCGCCGGGGAGTGGCGGTCGGGAGCTACTGGATGGTGATGTCGAAGGGGCCCTCGTCGCCGGAGTTGCCCCAGCCGTCCACCACGATGTAGTACGTGACGCCGCCGGTGAGGTTGATGGTCGTCGTCTCGGCGCCCCCGTCCCAGGCCTGGTCCACTGCCGCGAGGCAGTTGTTCGCGATGTCCGTACAGTCGGTTACGATGTAGAAGGCAGCGTCCCAGGTCGCGGCGGGATCCACGGTGATGGTGTAGTCCGCCGTGGCCGGCGGGGTGAAGGCGAAGACGTGGTCGCCGGCGCCTACACCTTGCGCCGTTCCGGATCCGGGGCACGCGCCGCCGGCCACGGAGGAATAGTCATCAGCCATTCCAGTGGTGTCAAAGGAGCCGGCGTAGGGGACGGCTGCCACGGTGGTGGCGTTGGCGCAGGCTTCGCCGGGCGTGGTGACGCACTGGCCGCTGCCGTTGCAGGTTTCCCCGGTCTGGCAACTGCCGCAGGAGCCGCCGCAGCCGTCGTCGCCGCACACCGCGCCGGCGCAGCTGGGCGTGCAGGCCGCGCCGACGTCGAGGGTGTACGGGCCCGAGACGCCGCCGCCGGCGAGGCCGCCGTCCACGAAGATGTAGTAGGTTGTCCCGGCGGTCATGGCCACGGAAACCACCTCGTCCCAGGGCGGGTTCTGGCTGGCGGCCTCGGAGCCGGCCAGGCAGGTGTTGTCGATGTCGGCGCAGTCCGTGGCCACGTACAGCGCTCCGTCAAAGGTGGGGACATACGTGATCTGATACGTGGCCGAGGTGCCCGGTGTGAAGGAGTAGACCACATCCGGAGAGGCCTCGCCCTCGGTCCCGGCGATGCCCGCGCAGGAGCCGGCGGCGCCGGTGGAATAGTCGTTGGTGAAGCCGACGCTGGTGTCGCCGGTGTCGCTGTAGGGCGCGCTCCCGATGACGATGGCGCTGGAGCAGCGGTTGCCCGGACTGGGGTTGCATTGCCCCGCGGTGCTGCAGGTCTCGCCCCCGGCGCAGGTGCCGCAGGAGCCGCCGCAGCCGTCGTCGCCGCAGACCCGGCCCGTGCAGTCCGGCAGGCAGATGTCGAGGGTGTAGGGCCCTGAGACGCCGCCCGGGATGCCGCCGTCGACGATGATGTAGTAGGTGGTGCCCGCGGTGAGCGTGAGGTTGATCACCTCGTCCCAGGGCGCACCTCCGCTGGCCGCCTCGGAGGCGGCCAGGCAGGTGTTGGCAATGTCCGCGCAGTCGGTGACCACGTAGAGCGCGCCGTCAAAGGTCGGGACGTAGCGAATGGTGTAGTCCCCGGTGACGGCCGGAGTGAACTCATAGGCCACGTCGGGAGAGCCCTCGCCCTCGGTCCCACCGATGCCCGGGCACGCCGCGACGGCCGCGTAGTTGTTCGTGGTCCCGACGCCCGTGTCTCCGGAGTCGGTGTACGGGACAGAGCCCACCGTGATGGCGTTGGCGCAGGTGTTGCCCGGGGTGGGGATGCACTGACCGGCCGGGTCGCAGCCCTCGCCCGGCTGGCAGGTGCCGCAGGAGCCGCCGCAGCCGTCCCCCCCGCAGGCCCGGCCGGTGCAGTCGGGGACGCAGGGCTGGCCGATGAAGAGCTGGTAGGGGCCCTCGTCGCCGGAGTTGCCCCAGCCGTCCACGATGATGTAGTAGGTTTCGGTCGCGCTGAGGGTCACGCTGGCCGTCTCGGTGCCCCAGCCGACGTCGTCCTGGGAGTACTCACAGGTGTTGTCGATGTCGGCGCAGTCCCGCACCACGTAGAAGACGCCGTCCCAGGTGGTGGTCGTGAGGCGGATCTCGTAGACCCCCGCCACGCTGGGGCTGAGCTCGAAGGCGTGGTCGCCGGCGTCGACACCTTGGGCTCCGTTCTCACCGGGGCAGGAGTTCGCGCTGTGCTCCGCGGCGTCCGTGGAGCCGGTGGTGTCCTCGGTGTAGACAAAGGGCAGGTTGTTCGGATTCACCAGGACGGGGTTGCCGCAGTCCTCACCCGGCACCTGGCTCGGGTCCAGGCACAGGCCCTGGATGTCGTCGCACACGTCGGTGCCCGTGCACAGGCCGCAGGAGCCGCCGCAGCCGTCGGGGCCGCACTGCTTGCCGGTGCAGTCCGGTAGGCACGGCGCGCCGATGGAGAGGGAGTAGGTGCCGTCCACGCCTCCCGGAATGCCGCCGTCCACGATGATGTAGTACGTGGTTCCAGCGACCATGCTCGCGTCGAGCAGCTCGTTCCAGGGCGGATTGAAGCTGGCCGACTCCGAGGCGCCCAGGCAGCTCCCGGCCACGTCGGCGCAGTCGGTGACCACGTAGAGCGCGCCGTCGAAGGTGGGCTCGTAGTCGATGGGGTAGATCCCGGACTGGGTCGGGGTGAACTCGTAGACCACGTCCGGTGAGCCCTCGCCCTCGTCGTTCTGGATGCCCGGGCACGCGGCGTCTGCCGTGTAGTCGTTGGCTCGTCCGGTGGTGATTCCCACGGTCGTGTAGGGCACGCCCGGGACCACGATGGGATCGGAGCAGTCGTCACCACCCAGGGTCGCCGGGTCGACGCAGCTCCAGGTGGCGGGGTCGCAGACGTCGCCCCCGGTGCAGGCGCCGCAGGAGCCGCCGCAGCCGTCGTCGCCGCAGGTCTTGCCGGTGCAGTCCGGCGCGCAGGGGGCGGACACGCCGAGCGTGTAGGCGCCGGCTTGGCCGCCGCCGCCGCCATCGAGAATGACGTAGTAGGTGGTGCCGGAGGTCAGGCTGACGACCAGGGTTTCCACGCCGCCGGCCTGACCGGCCTCCGAGCCGCCCAGGCAGGTGTTCGCGATGTCAGCGCAGTCCGTGACCACGTAGATGGCGGCGTCGTAGTTGGCGGGGTCGTAGGTGAAGGTGTAGGCGCCGTCGGTGGTGGGCGTGAGCTCGTAGACCACGTCCGCGGCGTTGAAGCCCTCTCCGCCCATGCCCGCGCAGCTCCCGGCGGCGGCGGAGTAGTCGTCCGTGCCGGTGGAGGTGTCTCCCACGAGGGTCAGGGGCAAGGCGCCCGGCGGGATCACCGCGGCGCTGGCGCAGTCGTCTCCGGCCGGGGGCGCGAGAGTGCAGGCGCTGGTGTCGAAGGCGCAGGTCCCGTCACAGGCCAGCGTGCCGCCGGTGTACCCCTGGGCGAGGGAGACGCAGTCCTGCCCGAGCAGGTCTGCGCCGTCGCACTCCTCGGCGCCCTCGGCCGTGCCGTCGCCGCAGGTCGCGTTGGAGCAGCCCGTGTCGTCGAAGGCGTCGCAGGTGGAGCTGCAGGCCAGGGTCCCGGCGTCAAAGCCGAAGTCGCCGCAGGTCAGCCCGCCCAGGGCGGTCAGGTCGCACACCTCTCCGGGCTCGATGATGCCGTTGCCGCAGCCGGCGCCGGTGCACGCCCCGCGGTCGTAGTCGCTGCAGTCTGCCAGGCAGTCGAGGGTGCCGCCGGTGAATCCGAAGTCCGTGCAACCCAGGCTGTTCAGATCCGCCCCGTCGCAGACCTCCGGGCTCTCGGTGGAGTCGTTTCCGCAGGTGGCGTTCGAGCAGCCCGAGGTGTCGAAGCTGCAGTTCGCCGCGCAGGCCAGGGTGCCGCCGGTGAACCCCTCGGACACGCAGGTCGCGCCGCCCAGGTTCGTGCCGTCGCAGTCCTCGGTGCCGCTGATCACGCCGTCGTTGCAGCCCGGCTGGGTGCACCCGCTGGTGTCGAAGGAGCAGTTGTTCGCGCAGGCCAGCGTGCCCCCGGAGAAGCCCCGGGACACACAGTCCTCGCCGTCGAGGTCGGTGGCCTCGCAGGACTCGCCGGGCTCCACCAGGCCGTTGCCGCACTCGAAGTCCCCGCACAGGGATGTGTCGAAAGCCGTGCAGTCTGCCTCGCAGGCCAGGATCCCGCCGGTGAACCCGTGATCCGTGCAGCTCTGTCCGTCGAGCTCGGTCGCTTCGCAGACCTCGGTTCCTTCGATGAGCCCGTTCCCGCACTCCTGTCCCGTGAGGGATTTCCCCCCGCACGCCGCGAGGGTCAGGATCCACGCACCGGCGAGTACCAATTGCAACGACCGTCTCATGATTTACTCCTTTTACGATGAAGCGCGCGTGGCCCCCGAAGCCACCCGTACTCCTCTGTCAATGGGCTGTCCTTGTTTCATATTCAGACACGTTTGTTCTTGCGAGTCAACGGCGCCGAAGTGCGTGGGGGCCGCTACGCACGGCGCGGCGGGTGTCGCTGATACCGGCGGGGATTCCCTGCTTGTCCTCGGTTGGAACTGGCACCACAATGGCGGGATGGCGAAGCCCCCCTCCCAAGCTCGGGCCGCGGCCCTCTGGCAGCCGGTCGAAGGCAGCGCAGCGGTGCGGTGTGGGCTGTGTCATCACCGTTGCCTCATCGAGCCGGGGGAGCGCGGCGACTGCTGCGTGCGGGAGAACCGGGACGGCGCGCTGGTCACGCTGACCTACGGGCGGCTCGTCTCGGCCAACGTCGATCCCATCGAGAAGAAGCCGCTGTTTCACGTGCTTCCGGGGAGCACCTCGCTGTCCGTGGCCACGGTGGGCTGCAACTTCCGGTGCACCTTCTGTCAGAACTGGTCCATCTCCCACTGGGCCCTGCAGCACCCGGGGCGGGAGCTTCCGGGGGACTTCGCCGAGCCGGAGGAGGTGGCGCAGGCCGCGGTGGATCGAGGCTGCGCGTCGATCTCGTACACCTACACCGAGCCGACGATCTTCTGGGAGTGGGTGGCGGACGCGGCCCGGGCGGCCCAGGCGCGGGGCGTGGCCAACGTGCTGGTGACCAACGGCTACATGACGTCCGAGGCGCTGGACTACGTGGGCGACACCATCACCGCGGCGAACGTGGATCTCAAAGGTCTGGACCGCGAGGCCCAGGAGGCCGCCACCGGGGCGCGCCCGGGGCCGGTGCAGCGCACCATCCGCAGGATGCGGGAGCGCGGGATCTGGGTGGAGGTGACCACCCTCGTCGTTCCGGGGCTGAACGACAGCGAAGGGGAGCTCCGGGGGATCGCCGGGTTTCTCGCGGACGTGGATCCTGACCTGCCGTGGCACGTGAGCCGGTTCCACCCGGACCACGAGCTGCGCGACCGTGGACCGACGCCGCCGGAGACCCTGCGCCGGGCCTGCGAGTGGGGGCGCGAGGCCGGGCTGCGCTACGTGTACGCAGGCAATCTCCGGGGAGACGACAACGAGTCCACGCGGTGCCCGGGCTGCGGAGCGCGCGTGATCGAGCGGCAGGGATTCCGCCTTGGCCGCGTGGCCCTCGAGGGCGGGCGCTGCACGGCGTGCGGCACGGCCGTGGCCGGGATCGGGATGCCATGACGGCCGAGGCCCGGTGGACCGTGCGGGAGGTGCTCCAGTGGACCCGTGATCGCTTCTCCAAGGAGGGGCTCGGGTCGGCGCGCCTGGACGCGGAGGTGCTGCTCGCCTACGCCCTTTCCTGCGACCGCGTGGGGCTGTACCTCGACCTCGACCGGCCCCTGGATCCGAGCGAACGGGGCCGGTACCGGGAGCTCGTGGCGCGCCGGCTGCAGCGGGAGCCCGTGGCCTACCTGGTGGGAGAGAAGGAGTTCTGGTCGCGTCGCTTCTTAGTGGACGCGCGGGTGCTCACGCCCCGCCCCGAGACCGAGCTCCTGGTGGAGCAGTCCTTGCACGCGCTCCGGGACTTTCGGGCGCCCCGGGTGCTCGACGTCGGCACGGGCAGCGGCATCGTCGCGGTGACCCTCGCCGCGGAGCGGCCCGACGCCTTGGTGGTGGCCACCGACATCAGCGCCGACGCCCTGGCCGTGGCCCGGCAGAACGCCGACCGGCACGAGGTGACCATCGAGTTTCGCGAGGGCGATCTGCTGGACGGGCTCGGCGACCAGCCGGCCTTCCGATTGATCGCCGCCAATCTGCCCTATGTGGCGCACGCCGAGCGGGACTCCCTCGAGCCGGAGCTGCTCCGGGAGCCCGCCGGGGCGCTGTTCGCCGAGGCGGACGGCTTGGCGTTGCTGACGCGGCTGATCCGCACCGCGCCGCCGCGGCTGGAGCCGGGGGGGCTCCTGCTGCTCGAGGTGGGCCAGGGCCAAGCCGACGCCGTGTCGGCGCTGCTCCGCGAGGCGGGATTCTCCGACGACGTCGCGGTCCACCGGGACCTGGCGGGCATCGAGCGGGTCGTGTCGGCGCGGCTCCCCCTGGGGCGGAGTGAGCGGGGGCGGAGCGAGGGCGCATGAGGGTCGCCTTCTTCGACGTGGACGGGACCATTCTCAGCAGCTCCGTCGGGCTGCTTTCCCTCGACCTGTTTCGCCGCGCGGGGTACATCACCTACTGGCATACGGTGCAGGCCCTCGGCTACCACGTGATGCACAAGGCGGGGGTGATGCAGGCCCAGGAGGTGTACCGCAAGGCCATCGCGCCCTTTGTGGGACGCGACGTGGAGCAGGTCCACCGCGACGTGGTGCGGGCCTATGAGCAACGGGTGCGTCCGGCCATCTTCGAGCGTGCGGTCGGCCTGGCCGAGGCGCACCGGGCCCGGGGAGATCGGGTGGTGCTGCTCTCGGGCAGCTCGGCCATGATGCTCGAGCTGTTCCGGGACGCCCTCCCCGTGGACGACGTCATCGCCTTCTCCCAGAAGGTCGTGGACGGCAAGCTCATCGACGACTTCGAGCGCCCGGTGCCCTACGGCCCCAACAAGCTCGTGCTGGCCGAGCGCTACCTCGCCGCGCACGGCGGAACCCTGGCCGAAGCCACCGCCTACGCCGACTCCATCACCGACCTCCCACTGCTCGAACGGGTCGGCGTGCCCCGCCCGGTCAATCCCGATCTCCGGCTCGGCCGCGTCGCCGAGAAAGCCGGCTGGCCCGTACTCCGGCTCTACCGCACCATCGGCTGACGACCGGTCCCTTTTCGTTCCGGTCATGAGCCCCGGGATCGCGGGATCGTGTTTCGACGCGCTGCAATTCGAAGACGCAGGTCGGGGCTCCGGTGGCGCGGCAGGTGACCTCGGTTGCCTGGAGGGACTCGCCGGAAATGGTGCTGGCGTAGCCGGCCACGATGCCGGTGTAGAAGTGGCACACCGGGGTGGGCGAGGGCCCCACCCACCGGGCCTCTTGGGAGTTATGGAGCGTGACCTTCAGTGGAAAGGCGGAGAAGTCTCGGCGCCTGGAGGCTCGATGCATGATACACCAAGGTGTAAATATTCTACAATGGTTGACACTTCCAGAGCGTCTGCTACGATCATGGAGGAGGTGATCCATGGCCCTGAACATCAAGAACCCGGAAGTAGAAAGACTGGTCGTGGAGGTTGTCTCGCTAACCGGTGAAACCAAGACGCAAGCGATCCTCCGAGCACTCCAGGAACGGCAGGAGCGGCTGGCTTTGGGGTTGGTGGGTGAAGCTCGCGTCAGCCGGCTGCGGCGATTCCTGGACACGGAGGTTTGGCCCCGGGTCCCCGAGCGCGAGCGCGGACGAAGGCTGTCTCGAGAGCAAGAGGATGCCATTCTGGGCTACGGAGCCGAGGGCGTATGATCATCGACTCCTCGGCCATCGTTGCCATTGTCCTGCAGGAGCCGGGCCACGAATCGATCCTCGACAAGCTGGCCGGGAGCGCCAGCGTCGGCATCGGGGCGCCGACGCTGGTGGAGACCGCCATTGTCCTTTCGGCGCGACTGGGGACCGACGCCCGCGGGATGCTCGCCCGCCTGCTCAGCGAGGCAGGTATTTCAGTCGTGCCGTTCGGTGAAGCTCACTACGCCACCGCGGTCGACACCTGGCTACGCTTCGGCAAGGGACGCCATCGGGCGTCCCTGAACTTCGGTGATTGCCTCTCGTACGCCACGGCGCGGCTGGCCGGTCAGCCTCTCCTCTGCGTAGGAGAGGACTTTTCCCAGACCGACATCGAGCTGGCCTGAACAAGGCGTCGACCGTTGTCCCCATCACCACCGGAAGGCGAGTGGCCACAATCACCTTGTTGCTGAGCGTGTAGGTTTCATCGCGAGCTTCGACCACAGGTTTGGCGGCCCGGGTCGGGCGCCCTTGGGCGGGCGGATTCCCAGGGCATCGGCGACGGCCGCTGCGACCTGGGTGAGCTGCAGCAGGCCGAGGCGTTGCTTGCTGATCCCCGGGCCGGCCGCCAGGAAGATGCCGTGCATGCGCGGGTCGTCGGAGCGGAGGCCGTGGGTGGCCAGGTTGCGGGGCCAGGCGGTCAGGCGGCGGAGGCGGCGGGAGGACAGGCTGAACCCCGGGCCGGCCTGCACGAAGAGATCCGCGGCGGTGTCGGGGAGGCCCAGGCGGGCGAGCTGGCTCTGCACTGCCACGCGGCCGCCCTCGAAGACCCGCCTGCCGTCCACGGTGAGCCTGAGCAGGCGCGCGCGGACCACCTGGGCGTCCACGCCCTGGGGCAGGTGCAGAAACCCCGAGCCGGCGGACGTCACGACCTGGATGCGCCGGTCGATGGGCTGCACCGCGGCGCGGAGGCTGACGTCGGTGTGGATGCCGATCATGCCGTGGTCGCTGGCGAGCAGCACCCGCGTGCGGCGCAGGTCCAGCGCGTCGAGGAGCAGCCCCAGGCGCTGATCCACCTGGCGGAGCCCCTGCTCCAGGGCCCGGTGAAAGCGGGCGCGCTCCTCGGCGGCCAGCTCCTTGCGGTCCTTCGGCGCCAGGAGGGTGTGTCCCATGGAGTCCACCGCGGCCAGATAGATCGTCGCCAGGTCGTAGGAGCGGGGATCGATGTGGCGGGCCAGCGCCACCGCGGCGTCCAGCTCGCGGAGCGCGGTGCGCACGAACAGGTGCTCGTCGATCTGCCCTCGGCGCAGGCCGGTCTCGTCAGCCGGGGCCGGACGGATGATCCCCGCGCGATCCAGCGCGAGGCGGAAGGCCAGGGGGCGCGCGACATTGACGGCGGTGCCGCCCACGTGAAAGGTCGCGCGTCCGGTCTTTTGATCGAAGCCTCGCAGCGTGATCCAGGTGAGGCGGCGCGGCGCGAGGGTGGAGTCAGCCAGGCGCCCGCCCGGCCAGAGCACGGCGCGCTCGTCCCCGGGCGCCAGGGTCGGGGGGCCGCCGCGAAGCGTCACGCCCTTGGGCACCGTGAGCACGACCCGGCCGGCGCTGTTCGCGGCGACCGGGATCGGCTGGGACGGGATCCCGGGCGCGCGACGCCCCGCGCGCAGGACGAGCACGCGCTTCTCGGCCGCGCCGCGCGTCTCCACCACCACGGCCGGCCGCGCGCGGCTGACCCGGCCTCCGGCCGCGTAGCACACCGAGCGTCGCAGCGCGGACGGGGCGTCCCGGCACAGGG
>JBDRSE010000226.1:0-2736 GCA_043825095.1 bacterium | reverse complement strand
AGCTGGGCGCGTTCGAGCTCGCCCGCGGTGGAGGCGACAGCATGTACCGCGCCCTCGAGGCAGTATACGCGCACGGGCAGCCGCGCTCGCGGGTCTTGATGCACGACCCAGCCGTTGCGGTAGGGGCCAGCGCCGCGCGGGTCCAGCTCGGTGATAAACGCGCGGGGTGAAAAAACCAGCTCGGAGCGCCCCGACGACAGGTCGCCGGCCAGGGCCTTGTACGCCGCCTCCTTGGCCGCCCACCGACTCCACAGCTCCACGGGATCGGGACGATCGCCGATGGCCCGCCGTTCCTGCGCGGTGAACACGCGCTTGAGATAGCGGGCGTGCAGGCTCGCCGGGTCGCTTTCCGGATCGCGCAAATCAACGATGTCGTTACCGACGGGCAAAATAGTCGTGCTCCATTTCGCTCAGGGTGCCGACGATCTGCCGTGCGATGTCCCGGTGCGCGCGAAGCCCACGCGACCGGCTGCGCGGCTGCACGAGGCACAAATCCACCGAGAATGTCTCTCCCCTGGGCGGCAGCACGCTCATGCGCTCCTGCCGGTCGCCCCGCAGGTAGATGCACAGCACGCTGCAGTCGGGCGCGTCGTGCACAAAGCGGCCCACGCCGTAGGTAACCCGGTCGGCGTCAAATCGCCCCGTTCGGCTGCGCCCCCCCTCGGGAAAAGCCAGCACCAGCTCCCGGCGCTCCAGCAGATGCCGGACCTTGTCGAGCACGAGCCGCTGCTGCTCGCGATCGCCACCGCGCGTGATGGGCAGGCACTTGCCCAGGTAACAAATCGTCCGGAGGCCGACGTTCTTGTTGAAGTTCGTCTTCTCCGGAAGGTTCCAGACAAAGAGTCGCGTGGAGCGGGCGGCGGTCGTGGAGGACACAAGAGCCCATTGTACCAGCATCGAGTCGATCCAGGTCAGATGATTGCAACACAACACCACCGGGCCGGAGGTTTCGGCGAGCAGCTTTTGAAACCGTCGCCGCACCTGGGCCAGGTCCCGGATGCGATACCCTCGCACAACCTTCAACCAGGCCAACGCCGCCGGCCACAGGAGCCAGATGCCGACGGTGTGGGCGCAGAGCTGTTGCGTTTCGAGCGTGCGCCGATCGCGCGCCGGAAGCGCGTCCACGATGGCTTCAGTTGACCTTGGTCAAGACCATGTCGATGGCCTGGCCGATGGTCCTGATCTTGTCGGCCTCGTCGTCCTCGATCTCGATGTCGAAGCTGTCCTCGAAGGCCAGCACGATGTCCACCAGACGGGCGGAGTTGACCTTGAGGTCATCGATGAGGCTCGTGGACTCGGTGACGCTCTGAAGCATCGCGGGGGCCTTCACAAAGGGGGTGGCGATGCGAATGATCTCTTCTTGTACGGCTTGGCGTTCCATGTGGATTCTCCTTTTCCTTTTTTTGGGGGTCGCTGTCAGGCGCTGGCGCCCTCCCGCCAACGGCGGAAAAGCACACAGCCATTGACGTCGCCAAAACCAAAACCGGCCTTGATGACGTACTCGAGCGCGTCCTCGCCCACATCCACGCCATGCTCGGGGATCGCGCCGCGGTACGGTTCGAGGTCGGAATTCAGGTCTTCACTGTTCAGGGAGCCGTGCACAAACCCGTGCTTGAGCATGAGCACCGACGCCACGGATTCGATGGCGCCGGCCGCGCCCAGGCAGTGCCCAATCATGGACTTGGTGGCGGTGACCCATGGGAAATCATCCGGCCCACGGTTCAGCGCCTCGCTCCAGTTCCGGATCTCCAAGGGGTCGGCGAAGGTCGCCGTCAGGTGGCCGTTGATCAGCCCCACGGCGGCACCGTCGATGCCCGCGTCTTCCAGGGTCGCGCGGACGCAGCGCTGGACACCCACGGGATTGGGAGCGGTCATGCTGCCGCCCATGCGCTGGCCGCCACAGTTCATGGCGCCACCGGCCAGCTCGGCGTAGATGGGAGCCCCGCGCTCCAGGGCGCTGTCGAGGCTCTCGAGCAGCAGGATGCCGGCTCCGCAGCCGGGCACAAACCCGCCCGCGCTGGCGCTCATGGGGCGCGAAGCCTGCTCGGGTCGGTCGTTGAACTTGCGCGACAACACCCGCATGGCGTCAAAGCCCGCCCAGATGTAGTGGCTGTCGCCCTCAGAGCCGCCCGCCAGCATCCGCCGGGCGTAGCCACCACGTATGCGCTCCGCCGCCAGCACCACCGCCTCGGTGCCCGTGATGCAGGCGCTGCTGTTGGTGGTGACCTGGTTGCCCAGACCCAGCAAGCCGCCGACCTTGGCGCTGACGCTGCTGGACATGATCCGCTCGACGCAGGTCGAGCCCAGCCTGCGCACCTTGCCCGCGTCGGTGAGGGGCACCACGCGCTCGCCCACGACGTCGAGTCCGCCGATGCCCGTCCCGATGACGGCGCCGCTGTCCCAGTCGACCCGATCGTCCTGGGGGTCCGGGCGCTCGAGACCCGCGCTCTCCCAGGCCTCCAGGGCCGCGAGGGACGTGTAGATCATGCTGTTGTTCATGCCCATGCGCTCTTCGGCGTCGAAGGTCTGGTCCGCCAAAGGCTCGTGTCCCTTGACCACGCCCGCCACCTGGCACCCGAACTTCAGCTCCTGGAGCTTGGCCACGTGCCCGATGCCCGAACGTCCTTCGCGCAGGGCCCGCTCAAAATCCGGGACATTGTTCGCGTTGGGCGCCACGACCCCCAAACCCGTGATGACGACTCGCGTGCGGCTCATTGGGTGACTCCCATCCCGGCC
>JBDRSE010000225.1:0-2829 GCA_043825095.1 bacterium | reverse complement strand
CGTTCTTCCGGGTGGAGTGCGGGCCCCGGATACGCCGGACAGGGTCGGGGAGGTTGTAGTCCGCCGCCATGTCCCTCAGGAGGCGGGTCAGTACACGAAACCAGCCCGTCAAGGTGTCCTGGGCGTAGGGATCTCCGTCGGCCTTTCTCTGTCTCTCCACCCATGCGACCCAGTCCTCAACTGTTGAGCGGGAGATGTCCGTGACCCGGTAGTCGCCGAGGCGGGGCCAAATCTTCAGCGACAAGGCGTCGTAGTAACCCACGGGAACCGGATCAATGGAACCAGCCGTTCTGACAGCGAATTGAGTGCGATTCGGCATGGACGTGCAGGCTTGCGAGGATCAAGCTCTGGTGAAACCGGCCGGGGCGCCCCTCACCCACATCGCATTGTCTGAGAAGAGCGCCGCCGGCCCCCCACCAGAGTGGAGGACCACAAGATGGCACGACGCACGGCGGAAGTCACGTGGAAGAAGGCGAAGTCCGACCGGATACCTGAGGATCTGGGGGAAGGCGTGGCGCTGGTTGTGGACCTGGATCGCCGGGGTGTACTGGAGTGGTTCGCCGCGCGCATCCGGATTCGGAGGGAGGGCGGGTACTGCGGGTTCGACGTGGCACTCTTCCTGGTGTTGTACTTCTCGACCGGCCCTGCGGTCGGGATCCGGAAGTTCTGGGACCGGGTGCGCCTCTGTAGCCGCAAGCTGGCAGCGACCGCGCGGAGGACACAGTTGCCGTCACCGGCCTCGGTGTCGCGGGCACTGGCGGCGGTGGAGCCGGAGCTGTTTCAGCCCGAGGTCGAGAGCCTGCTGTCGGAAGGTGCCGACATCGACAAGGTGCTGCGTCATCCGGCGGTCCAGACCTACGACGGTCGCGGCGACGGCTGGCACGTGTTCGACTTCGATCCGACGGTGACGACCTTGCGTCACCGTGCACTTCCAGAGGGGGAGGGCCTTCCTGCGGCGCGGCGACGGTCGGTGCCGGCCGCGGCGCCCGGGTATCCGGGCCGTAAACGCGGCGAGGTGCAGTTCAGCCGCGGGACGTTGCAGCACGCGGGCTCGTCGGCATGGCTGCATGCGATGCTCGGTACCGGAAACGGCGATGGCCACGCCGAACTGGAGGCGGCACTCGGGGTCGTGGTGCGGACCTGCAACCGTCTGGGGCACCCGCTGGATCGGGCGCTGCTACGGATCGACGGAGGGTTCGGCTGGGTTCCGTACTTCGCCGCGTGCCGAGCACACGGGATTCCCTTCCTCACACGCCTGACTCGGCCCCAGATGTTCGAGCAACCCGAGGTCCTGAGCGCACTCCGCAACGGGATCTGGCACATGGTGCCCGACTCGCTCTCGGGCCCACAGCGTTCCGCACTCGATCTGGGGATCGTCACGGTCCCACCCGGCCACGCCACACGCCGTGAGGATGGCACGACCTACGATCCCGTCGCCGTCCGGATCGTGGTCAGCCGATACCCCCGCACGGAAAAGGCAGGGCATGGCCGCCTCATCGATGGCTGGCAGTATGAGATGTTCGCGGTCGACGTGTCAGCGGACGCGCTGCCCGCACCCGAGGCGGTGGCCATGTACTTCGGGCGGGCGGGACAGGAGAACCGTTTCGCCCAGGAGGACCGCGAGGTCGGGCTGGACCGCATCTTCAGCTACCACCTGCCAGGTCAGGAGTTCGCGGTAGTGGTCGGGCTGTTCACGTGGAACCTGCGCCTGGTGCACGGCTTCGAGCTGGCGCCGCCTCCGGCGGTCCGCCCGGTCCAGGAGGCGTACGTCAGCAGGCTCGATCCCCGGTGCGCGCCTCCGGTCGCACCACCACCCGCAGACCTGACGCCGGGGATCGCCCCGCCCAGCGAAGCCCCGCCGGCAGATGACGCACCGTCTGCCGCTGCGGCGCCGTCAGCCAGCGAATCGGCGCCCGTCGCACCTCTGCCAGAACCGGACCGGACGAGCCTCCTCGAGGAGCTGCGTCGCATC
The DNA here is from genome assembly GCA_043825095.1 of bacterium. Lineage (GTDB taxonomy): Bacteria > Myxococcota_A > Polyangia > HGW-17 > JAJRWW01 > JBDRSE01. The sequence goes on along the minus strand of JBDRSE010000225.1, from coordinate 857 downwards.
GACTGGGACCAGTCGCTGCGTACCCATCCCGGCTGGTCCTTCGACTCTGCCGCGGGGCGTCTGCGCTGCAAGGACGGCAGGGAGCTTGTCCTCACCACGGTCCGCAAGGGGGAGCACGCAAAGGGCCGCACCAACATCATCTTCTGCCGCCCCGCCGGGGGGTGCGACCCGTGCGCAGAGCGGTCCGGCTGCCTGCGTTCTCGCAGCCGCCGCACATCGAAGCACATCGAATTCTCCGTGCCGACGTCCATCGCAGACCACCTTCGGGAGCTGCTGCGGACGCATCGCCGAGCCTGCACGGAAGCCCGATCCCGGCAAGCCGCGGCCACCGCCCAGAGCCCGACAAAACGCGCCCGACGGTCATTCCCGATCGCTCCGCTGGCGCCGCTAATCGCCCTGCTCTCGGTCGTGCCGTCCCTCTTCCTCCCCGCACTCGCCCGACAGATCCTGCGCACCGCCGCCTCCGGGCTCACCGTCACGGTGGCCGTCACCGGTCTTCCACCCCGGACGCCCAGACCCGTGCTCATCGCGGAATCTGTCGGAGACAGGCAGCACCGGCGCAAGACCTGGCGCCAGAACTTCCAGCGCTACGCGCTCGACCCCGCAGCCCATGTCCGCATCAAGATCACCGGTGGGGAGGGCGTCCGCAGACTACTCGGCCCCCCCGACGGCCGCGCCATGACGTGAGCCGAAGTCCGCATGGGGCCAAGGTTGAGGCCCCCGTAAAAAGTGTTTTCGGGTTCACGGATTGGTGTTTGACGATCGCTGGCCTGGGAGAATCGTCGAGATGTAGTGATCCGTGGGGGGCGTTTTTGGTTTTTACGAGGGCCTCAAGGTTCCCATGGAACCGGATCACG
>JBDRSE010000224.1:0-11238 GCA_043825095.1 bacterium | reverse complement strand
AGCTCCTGGAGCTGATCCCGGACGACCCGGTGCTGCGGGAATGGGCCGAAGCGAGGCTAGTGCCTGAGGCTGGTGACAGATGAGTAGCACAGCGGACGATTGCCGGAAGGTCGAGCGGCTGACCCTGGACGCGGCGGACGGCGTGGAGCTCACCCACGCGCAGACAGAGCTCATCGCCTCGCACCGCGCAGACTGCGCGCCCTGCCGATCCCTGGCAGCCATCGAGGAGCTGATCCTCGATGACGACGGCCTCGGGGCCGCAGGGCCGCAGGACGAGCTGTCCGAGCGGCGGCTGCTCGCCGGCGTAATCGAGCAGTGGGAGACCGCGCGCGAGGCCCCGAAGCGCCCGGAGAAGCGACGACCGGACCTGCGGGTGGCCGCGGCCGCCGCAGTGCTGACCGCGCTCGGGGCCGCGCTGGGGATCTTCGTCTATCGGGCCGCAGACCGCGGAACCAAGCAACCGGGCGCGGCCCCGGTGACCGGCAGGCTGCGAGCGGCGCAGGTGCAGCTCAGCACCGGCCAGGTGCAGCTGGACGAGAGCCCGGCGTCCGTGGGACAGCGCGTCCGGCCGGGCCAGACCGTGAGCGTGCGCAAGGGCCGCTCCGCGCTGACGCTGCCGGCCCACGCGGCCGTGATGCTCGAGAACGACTCGGCCGTGCGCGTCGATCGCCTGACGGCGAAGTCGACGGCGCTGACGCTGCAGCGCGGCTCCATGCTGGCGACGGTGCGCCCCCGACCGGGACGGCCCCACTTCATCGTGAAGACGCGCGCCGGTCGGATCGAGGTGACCGGCACCGTGTTCTGGGTGGAGCACACGCAGCGCGGCGTGGTCGTCGCCGTGCTGCGCGGCGCGGTCCGCGTGGTGGAGCCGAACCAGCCTCCGCGCGTGGTCCGTAGCGGCCAACAGACCCTGCTCCGGGGTCAGCCGAGCGGCCCGGGGACCGAAGCAGCGCACCGGACGCGCGCGCTCGGCAAGACCCGGCAGACCGAGGCCTGGCGCTGGGTCCGCGCGCTGCAGCTCATCACCGCGGCCGCGTCCACCCGGGTGAAGATCGACAGCCGGCCCACCGGCGCGCTCGTCGCCGTCGACGATCTACTGCTGGTCGAGACGCCGCTGCAGACCCGCCTCGCGCCCGGCCACCACCGGCTGGAGCTCCGCAAGCCCGGGTACGCGCCGGTGGTCCGGTGGATCACCGTGAACGCCGGCGAGCCGCTCACCCTGGACGTGACCCTGCGCTCGATGCTGGCGGGCAGGCGGGCCACGTCCGGCCCCGGCACCACCACCGGCTCGTCCGACCCCGGCGCGAGCCGGCACCGCACACCCTGGAGCCGCCCCCACCCGCCGTGGTCCCAGGACGACGGCGACGGGGACAACAAGGATCAACCGGACGGAATCGGCGCAGCCGCCCGGCCCGGAGCTCCGCCCACGACGGGCCCCGCGGCCGGCACGCCGACCGGGCCGACCGCCAAGGAGCTCGTGGCCCGCGCCCGGAAGCTGCGCGCCCGGGGCGACTACCGCGGCGCGGTCCAGGTGTTCCGCGAGCTGCTCAAGCGCTACCCGAAGTCCGGTCGCGCCCAGATGGCCCGCGTCTCCCTGGGCCTGCTCCTGCTCGACGAGCTGAAGGACGCCAATGGTGCCCTCCTGCACTTCGACCGCTACCTGGCCTCCAGCCGCTTCGGCGCCCTGGCCCAGGAGGCCTCGTACGGCCGCATCCGCGCGCTCCGCCGCCTGGGCCTGCGCGCCGCCGAGATCCGCCGCCTCCAGCAGTTCCTCACCAGTTTCCCCACGGCCGTCCACGCCAAAGCCGTCCGCCTCCGCCTCCGCGTCCTCGGCATCGCCGTCCCCAAGCCCGCTGCGGACCCGATGGGCCTCGGCGGCATGGGCGGCGTGAAGTGAACATCGTCAGCTCACAGCAGCCCCATCACTACTTTTCGAAGTTTCTTTAGTGAATCGATGTCCGCTTTCCGACCCGACCGCCTCTCTGACTGGTGGAACCCGAAACCCGGAACCCAGCGCAACGGGACCGATTCAGGAGTGCCCCATGACCCAGCTTCGCATCTCGCTCATCGCGCCGCTCTGCCTCGCACTGGCGCTGCCAGGCGTCACCGCCTGCAACGACGACGAGGTCATCGCCGACTACACCTGCGGCGACGGGGTCTGCAGCTCAAAGGAGGACATCGCGAGCTGTCCCGAGGACTGCGGGCCTCCCTGCGGCGACGACCTCTGCGAGCCCGAGGAGAACGCCGTGAGCTGTCCCGCGGACTGCGCGGGCCCGCTGTACCCCGGGCCGTGCTTCGGCGGTGCGGAAGCGTTCGGCGTGGGAATCCTGGGCCCGGACTACGACTTCGACTACGAGATGGTCAATGGCGGTTTGCGCATCACGCACACCTCGAATGTCGTCCTCCGTTATACCTTCGACCCCGACGGGAATCTGATCGCCTGGGAGCTGGACTACGAAGACGATGGAGTGATGGACTGGGTGGAGACCAGGCTCTACGATGCTGACGGTCGGTGCGTGGGCGGAGAGACCCGCTCGTCGGACTGGTCGGAGGTGCTGACGCTCACGACTCACGAGTACGACGCCACCGGGTTTCTCTCGCGCACGACCACTGAGAGCCTCGACGCCGAGGGCGATCCGGTCGAGCTCCTCGTCGACATCCTCTACGAGTGGAACGCCGCTCACACGTTCTGCGTGGAGCACGTCACAGACAACAACCCCGGGAACAGCGACTACACGAACGAGATCACCTACGACGCCACGGGCAACGTGACTCACCGCTTCAACGGGAACAACGGAACGGAGTGCGACTTCACGTACGACCAGGAGCACCTGGACGTCGTCGCTCCGGGGACCCTGATCCTGATCCCGTGGGACGACATCAAGAAGCGGGCCCGACTGACTGAATATCGCTGTCTCGACGATCCCCACGACTTCGGGGAGAAGTTCTACTACGACGAGCACGGCAACATGACCCGGTCCGAGCACTACTGGCACGAAACTCAGCCGGAGCCGACCCACACCATTACCTACGACTACAGCTGCTGGGAGTAGCCGCGTCGAGAGCCGGGAGCGTTGACCGCACCTGGTCGATAAGTGGCATCAAGCTAGCTTCTTCCCCTTCTCCCAAGTATCGGATTCAACTACGGCCCGCCCAGAGCACGCCAATCGATGGGGGCGATCTGGTAAACAGCTGACTGTTTCTTGAGTGCCGTGCTTGCATGCAAGCCGCGCGCGCCATTGTTCCTGATCTCTTTAGGGCTCGGGGCACGCGCCGGGGTTCAAGCTTCCAGATCGCAGGATCTCGACTTCGGAGCGCAGGATCAGGGGTGAGTGAAAATCACTCGGTGTTGTTTCTGCGTGATTTTCAGCAGGATTGGGGGTGAGTGAGCGTCACTCGGGGTGGTTTCTGCTGGATTTCTTCCGAAATCGCGCAGGATCGAGGGTGAGTGAAAATCACTCGGTGTAGTTTCTGCGGTCTATGGTCAGACAATCAGGCGGCTCTTCTTCGGCGCCAGTGTCTGTAGCCCAAGACGCCGAGGCCAAGCAGCGCGGACGAAGCAACGCTACCAAGCACGAGGTTCCTGTTCCTGCCGTAGTAGCCAATGTTCGGCAAGCTCCGTGGGTCATCGGTCGCAGATACACACTCGGAGGTCCGATAATCGTACAAGCCTCCCCGGTCAAGGCAGCTGTCAACCAACATGAACTCAAGCAACCAGTCGAGGGTGAGAACCAACATCGGGGCTGCAACGAAAAGGAGGATTGCCCGGCTGCGCCACTTCTGACTCATGTGCGTCCTCTTTGGCTGCCTCTGTTCATAACGTCTGGCTGGGGTATCATTTTTCGCGGATGGTGAAGTATAGCATTGTTGGGTTACATGGGAACACCGGGCCGCAGGGGCAGGCGGCGCGGTCGAATGGTGGGGGCGTCGTCTGAGGCGTCGTGCGCCGTAGCGTTTGGGGCGGCCGATTCGGTGCCGTACTACAGGTCGTGCAATTTTGAGGCGCGGAGACGCGGAGGCGCGAAGGTACGCCTACCGAACGGTGAGCACCGTGGGGCCGGTGCGGCTCTTCACGTCGGCGACGTAGTACTCGTAGGCCGTGGAGGGCGGGGCGGTGACCCGCAGGGGGACCTGTGCCCGAAACCGGACGCCGAACGCCAGCGTCTTCCGCGACCCGAGGGTTTGCAGGTAGATCACGAGTCGGCGGGCGCGCACCTCGAACCGGGCGATGCGCCGCTGCTGTACGAGTCGTCGCAGGTCGTCAAGCTGCGGCTCGAAGCCCGCCGGCCGGCCGACCGTGATCATCGGGGACGCGGCGCTCAGCCGCGAGGTGTTCCGGAGGACGACCCGGGCCGTCACCATGCCGCGCCGGGGGAGGGTCTTCCGGGAATAAGAGACGCTGAGCCGCAGGGGAGTGGGGAGCCCGGCCCGCGGCGCCGTGCCGTACGGGAGGTGATAGCTCCCGCGGAGCTCGGCCACCGGGTTGCCCTTTCCGGTAAAACGCACCGAGACGCGGTGACGCCGCCCGGAGCGCACGAACCGGCTGAGGTCCACCGCCTGGACGACGCCCGCGTTCCCGGCGGCGAGGGCCAGGCGCCCGACGACGCGTCCGTCCACGGCAATCTCCGCGGTCCCGCGTGCGTCCACCGCGCCGTAGCTCTGGCCCTCGAGCAGGGCGCGGATCGCCAGCACGTTGGCCTGGGTGGAGCCCCATCCCCCCCGGGGCGACTTGGCCGAGGACAGGTAGCGCAGGGCGCGGCTCGCCACGCCGAGGTGCCGGCGGGCGCGTAGCAGGACCCACGCCGCCAGGGCCGTGGTCTCCACGTTCGCCGCCTCCCCGCCGGACCGCGTGAGGGTCCCCCCTGCGCCGAGCCGCCAGTAGGTGGTCTGGTTGCGCCGGACCCGCTGGGCGACCAGCTTGGCGAGCACCCCCGGCAGCTTCGGGTGGCGCTGATTGATGCTGACCAGCAGGGACGCCACGACACCGAGGGTGTAGGGGTCGGTCACCCCTGAGCTTTGATGCTCGAGGAAGCGCAGCGCGCGCCGGATCACCCGGCCCCGTTCGCCGGCGCGCCAGAGCGCCCAGGCGACATAGGCGGTCCCGCGCACCCAGTCGGCCTGGGAGGGCCGACCGGAGAAGAAGTAGGACGGCCGCGGGTTCCAGGAGCCGTCGTGGTCCTGCGCCGCCGCCAGGAACCGCCGCGTGCGGCGGATCAGCGGCCGGGCGACCGGGTGCACGGCGGCCATGTCCACGAACTCGTGCAGGCCGTAGGCGGTGAGCATCGTGTCGGCCGGGTTGCCGCCAAACAGGGAGAACCCACCGCGCCTCGTCTCGAAGGTGACGAGGCGCTGGTAACCGAGGCCGATGAGCCGGCGCGCGCGGGCCGCCAGGGCCGCGTGGGTCGGGGCCCTTCGCCGCTGTGTCCGGAGGTACCGGAGGATCATCACGTTCGGGTACGTGGTGGACGACGTCTGCTCGAAGCAGCCGTGGGGCTCGCGCAGCATGGCGTCGAGGCCGTCCACCGCCGCGGAGAGCGCTCCGGGAGACACCTGGACCGTGACGGCCTGAGAGCCCGGCACCGCGGTGGGGGGGACGTTGATCGATGCCAGCAGCGCCGCCTGCAGGGCGCCCGCCTTCCCGAAGTCGACCCGGTCACCGTCGGGGCGCACCGCCACCGGGCGCTCCACCGCGTCCGACACCTTTGCGCCCCGGGCCACGACGCGGATCCGACCGGAGCCCACCCGGTGCGCCAGGATGACGAAGGACGTGGTGGCTACGGACCGCGGCGCCATCCGCACCGCGCGCTCCGCCGAGCCGCCGACGATTCGATACCAGCCGGCCGGCTGCAGCGTCACCCGCACGTGCTCGGCCGTGGGTTGATAGTTGTGGAGGATCACCGGAATGGTGATGCGATCGCCCCGGGTCAGCTCCCGGGGCACGCGCAGCTCCACGAAGAACTTCGTGAACACCCGAAGATCCCGCTCCACCGAGCCGAGCTGGCCCGCGGGAGTCGACGCCAGCGCGGCGAGGCGCCAGGTGGTGATGCTGTCGGCCATGCGCAGCGACATCGTCGCCTGCCCGTTGGAGTCGGTGATCAGCGCCGGCCTCACTGCGAGCGCCTCGGGGAAGTGCTTCCGGACTCGCACCGGCTCCCGCCCGGAGGCGTCCACGCGCGCCGGGGACAGGGAAGACCGCAGCGACATCGGGTACCGCACCCGCCGGCGGGCCGAGAAGCTCATGGAGCCCATGACCCGCGCCCGGCTCATGAACACCCGGGGCGCGCCGCCGCCACCGCCCCGCCCGAAGCCGCGAAAGCCGCCAAGGCCGCCGGCGTTCATGGAGTAGAGCACACCGAGCGCTCGCTCGACGTGGGGGGGAACACACCGTCGCAGGCGGAAGCGGATCCGTTCGCTCACGTCGTCGTCCGTGGCCCCGAGCTCGTCGGGCCCGGCGCTGGTCACCGTGAGCGTAACCCAGCGGCTGCCCTCCCCCTTGCTCCCCTCGAGGGAAACCGGCTCGCCCCAGGGATCCAGGAGCTGATACTCGCTGAGGAACCGTCCACGGACCAGCTCCCGCAGAGACGGCGCATCGTCCGCACAGGACTGCCGGCGGAAATATCGTCGCACCGCGTAGGCGATCTGCCAGCCGATGCGGCGCACCCGGGGCCGGGCGGCGCGGGCCACCCGCCGGCTCACCGCGCGCTGGTGCTGCTCGTGGCCGTCGACGTGCAGGCTGTAGTGGTAGCCGGAGGAGGCCGCCGACAGCAGCACGTTCGCCGCCCGGACCTGGCGTGCCCACTGCCGCGCCTCGGTGCGCCTGAGCAGTCGCTCCGGAGCCAGCCCCGGGACCACCGCCCGCCCGAGGAGCGCCCCCTGGAGCCGGAAGAACGCCCGGGCCAGCGCGGGACGTGATTCCGAAAGGGCGTACACGGCAGAGTCGATGATCCACACCCCGAGGGCGGCGACCACCGGCTGCCCCAGGCTGTCGGTTACCTCGAACCGCAGCGTGGCCGGCTGCCCGGGCCGGTACACCTCGCGATCCGCGGTCAATCGGACGCGCAGATCGCTGGATCTCTGGACCAGCACGGGGCGCACGTCCGCGACCATGTCGCCCCTCCGGTCGAACCGATAGGCCGACAGCAGCAGCAGCCCGTGGTCGCCCACAGACAGCGGCAGGACCAGCCGCGCCCGGCCCCCGGACAGCCTGACCGCGTGCGTGGAACGGGTTTGGCCGGCACGAATCACATCGAGGTAGACGTGGCCGGTGGGTCGGCTCGAAAGAATCGACACCACCATCCGCTCCCCTGCCCGGTACAGCGCCCGATCCGGTCGCACCAGCAGCGCCTCGGACGAGGATCGCACCGTGAGCTGCTGCTTCGCCAGGCCCACCCGCCCCTGGCGGTCCAGGGCCACCGCGGAGATCCGGAGCCGACGCCCCTCGGGCCGCACGTCCAGCGCGCCGATCCCCTGCGCGTCGGTCCGGATCCGCACCAGGCGGCGGGCGCCTCCCGACTGCTCGATATTCACCTGGAGCGAGGCGGCCACCGGGGACCCGTCGGGAAGGGTCGTGACCACGTGCACCCGCTGGTCGAGGCCGCGCTCCAGGGTTCCGCTCTCCGGCACCAGGGTCACCTGAATGGCGCTCGACACCACGGGCACGGCGGCGCGGCCGAGCCGCTGCTCGCCCCCCGGCGCGCTGACCTGCGCCTCGAGCTGCGCCTCGCCGCTCCCCTGCAAAAACGGCTTCCCGACGAAGTCGTCGGGCAGCCGGAACCGAAACCGGAACGCGCCCCAGCGGTTCGTCCGCCCCGTGATGCGAGCGATGCGGGTGGTCGACAGGTCCTTCAGCGCCGCCCGGAGCACCACCGGGCCGTCCACCACCGGCTTGCCGAACACGTACCAGGCGTACACCTCGCCGCTCACGGTCTGACCCGGCTTGTAGTACGCCTGGTCAAAGCGGGTCCGGATCCGGAAGGTCGGCAGCCGATAGGAGAACACCCGCACCGTGCGCGCCGTGCGCACCGGGTCGCTGCCCTGCGCCGTCACCTCCGCGGTGACGCGGTACCGGCCCTGGTTGATCCGATCCGCCAGCCGAAAGCGCGTATGGGCCACACCGAACCGGTCGTTCCGAACCACCCGCCGATGCACCAGGTTGCCGCGGCCATCCCGAATCTGGAACGTCATGGGCGCCCCGGCCAGCGCGTTCCCCGAGGGTGAGGCCAGCGTGAGCGCGCGAAGGTGAATCGTCTGCCCGGGCTGATAGATCGGCTTGTCCAGGGTGAGCAGCACCTGCACCTTGCGCTGCACGCGCAAGGAGGTGCGGAGCTCGCGATCACCCCGGCTCGAGCGCGCCGAGATCACCAGCCGCAGGGCCCGGCCCGCCATCCTCAACGGGATGTCGAACACCGGACGAAACGCCCCACCGGGCCCGCTCCGTCCCTGGTGGACCTGGGTTTGCATCGATGGGCCGGAGAGCGTGGCGGTGCAGGCCGCGCCGGGCAGCGGGAGCCCGGCGCGCCCCTGCAGCACCAGCACGCGCAGCGCGGCGCGACTCCCGGCGTGGACACGGCTTTGACCGAGCACGCGAATTCGCGGCCCGTCGAGGATGCGCGCCAGCGCGACCGTCCACAGCACCCGCAGTCCGCCCTTGCGGTAGCTGAGCCGGAGCACCAGCAGCTCCACCTGTCGTGTTCTCATGCGCAGCGGGAACGAGAGCCGGACCGTCGGCGGTTTCCCGCTCCGTCCCAGGCGCCTGGCGGTCCGGGTCGCCACCGCGGCGCCGCGCAAGGTGCGCAGGGACGCGACCAGGCGACCGCCGCACCCGCGGGTACACCGGTACGGCACTGTCAGTCGCAGCCGCCCCCGCTCGTAGACCGCGGACAGTTCCGCTTCGTCCAGGGTGAACCCCGGGATCCGCCCCACCGTCCGCACGCCGCGCGGGGTCCGCTCCACCGTCCGCACGCCGCGCGCGCTGGACCCAGACACCCCTCCCAGGGCGACGGTCGTCGCACACACAAAAAGACCTGCCAACACTCGCACGATGGCCCCTCCTGACCGACAGGCGCCACGCGCGCCGCCGCAGTCACATCACGTCTTCGCTGGGTCGGCGCTTTCGCCGATGCCCGACCAAACAGTCCGACAACCGAAGGCGCGGCGGGTTCCCGACGAACAAACAGCGGGGGCGGCGGGCCGGGACTTTCTTCTTCCGACAGGGGCGGCCAAACGGGGCCAGATTCGCGTCGGCTGTGTTTCGGCACCAGGCGGAATGGACTCACAGCAGTCCCTATGGCAAGGGACCAAGCTCCGCCTCGAGGCGCTTGCGCTGCGAGGCAAACCGTTTCGTTGGCACCGATCCGAACAGAATCTTCTCGCGCCTCAGGTCAAAGACATAGGGTGCGCCGCCGCTCTGTTTGGACGGGCCCGGCAGCAGGCTGTACAGTCGATCCCCGAGGATCTGCCAGCGCCAGAAAGGCAGGGACCCATCGAGCACCGTGAGCGTTTTTCCGGTCTGGCCGTCGACGAACCAGAGCAGTCCGGGGACTTTCTTGCCGCCCGGTCGAAATCGGAGCACGTACATGCTCCCGGCCCGCCCGTTGCTGACCTCGGTGAATTGCGTCCGACCCCAGGGTGCTTCCTCCGACAGGAGCGGCCGGCTCGTCCACGTGATGGATCCCGTCTGGAGATCGAGAATTGATAGCCGCCACCTGCCTGCGGGCCTGAGATCCGGGCCCCTGTGGGTCAGCACGATGGGAAGGAACCGGACACTCGCATCTGCAAGCTGCGCAGTCGATGCGCCGCTCCAAGGCCTCCGCAGCGCACTGGACGCGGTAACATCGTACACCAACGCCCAGGTCGTGGGTTTCGGTATCGGCAGCGACCAGCGCACCTCCTGATGCGGAGGCCAGGCGTACAACGCGATGCGATGCTGATTCCCGCCGTCCCCGGCATCATGGGCTCGTAACAAGCCGGAGGCGTGCGCAGACGTGTTCGCCCCGGTGAGGCCGCGGGAGAACAGCTTCGGGTGCGGCTCGACCGCGATGAGCCGACCGGTCTGCGGATCGAATCGACGGAGCGACAGGTCAGTCAGGCGATTGCCCGTGCGCAGCAGCGCGAACACCTGGTCGTCATGCGAGAAGTTCCTGCCTCCTCCCGCGGCGAGCGTGCCTGCGATACGGCGCGTGCAGTCCTTCAGCGAGACGATCACCAGCTCGCTGGGCGGCCCGATGGCGTCCACCTCACTGAGCAGCAGCCAACTCCCGATGAGCGCTGGATTGCGCAGCAACGCGCCGAGCATCACCGAACATTGTTGCGAGCCGTCGCTGGCCCGAATCACGTGAAGCTTCGACATGTGGCGTGACGATGACGTCTGGAACGCGCTCACCAGCGCCCACTGGCCATGGAGCCTCAGAATGAGGCTGGAGCGATTGACCTCGCCGGGGAATTGCCGGGTCCAGAGTCGCTTGCCGTCTCGAAGGCGGTGCAGCGCGACCTCCGTTCTGCCGCCTTCGCCCTCGGGCCCCCCGATGGTGGCGGCCACCAGTAAGTGCGAGCGGCCCACGGCCTCCTGCCGCACCGGGATGAGATCATCCGGCTCCCAACACCCGACCGTCCGTTGCTCCCACAGCCGCTTCCCCGTCCCGATCTCGAAGGCCTCCATGAGCGAGCGCTTCCCGTCGGGCGTTCGGTAGATTGCGATCAGCTCTGCCGAGCCGTCACCGTTCGCGTCCGCAGGAATGACCCGAACGACCTTCTGGCGCCAGCTCAGGGAGCGCTTGGGTCGAGATCCCTTGGTCTTCTTGCAGCCGGTTGCCCCCGCCCAACACAGGAGAAATGCACAGATCGACCACACGTTCCGATCGAATCGAGCTCTCATCACCCCACGCATTGGAACCCTCTCTGGAACCCCCTCTGGAACCCCCTCCGTGGAACCCCCTCTGGAACCCTCTCTGGAACCCTCTCTGGAACCCTCTCCGAGGTTGACCCACTCCGTCCGGTTTTCGTCTTCTCGCGAACGGTCGCTCGTCCACCCGATCCGAAACCCGGACCCAAACTCTACCACACCCTACGCAACACCACGAAATCACATCTACGAGGCCTCGGCACGTGACTTGCTCTGCAGTCACCCACCATGACGCTACCCAGAAGAATCCTCCCAGGTGAAACCTCCTTCGTCACACGTCGCTGCTCCCAGAGGATGTTCCTCCTCTTACCATCCAGCATCGTCAACAACCTCTTCCT
>JBDRSE010000223.1:0-4482 GCA_043825095.1 bacterium | reverse complement strand
CGGGCGGGCTGCGTCGCGGGCTTCGCCGCGGGCTTCGCCGCGGGCGCGGCGCCCGCGGTCGTAGACGCCTGCAGCCAGAAACCCACCGCGACCAGGATCACGAGGGCTCGGCGGGCAGCGTGTGAAATAGGGTTCCCAGGTACCGGCATCGGGCTCTCCTTACGTTCGACCCAATCCCTGCCGTCGTGGTGCTCCAGGGCTTCAGGAATGGCCGCGGCCTAGTGTACTCATTCCGCCCGCTCTGGCAAAGCTTGTTTCCGGTCGTGACGCTCGACTCAGGCCAAGGGTCACGGTATGATCGGCGGATTGTCACCGTCGGATGGGGATGAGTCGGGCGGTGCATCTGGTCATATCAGGAGAATTGCCAATGACATTCGTAAGCCATTTCAAAGCACGGATCATTCTCGGGGGGCTGGCCGCCGCGGCGCTGTGGCTCGGCGGCTGCATCCCGGGGTCGGACGACTCGGGCCCGGGCAATTGCGGCGACGGCATCGTCGATCCCGACGAGCAGTGCGACGACGGGAATCTGGTGGACCACGACGGCTGCAGCGCGACGTGCGTGCTCGAGACGTACTGCGGCAACAGCGTCGTGGAGTACGGCGAGGAGTGCGACGACGGGAACTCCCAGCCGGGGGACGGCTGCAACGCCAGCTGCGAGACAGAGGTGGGCTGCGGCAACGGGTCCCTGGAGGTGGGGGAGCAGTGCGACGACGACAACCTCGTCGACGGCGATGGGTGCAGCGCGCTGTGTTTGGACGAGCAGATGGGCGCGGTGTGCGGCAACGGGATCATGGAGCTCGGAGAGGGATGCGAGGACGGGAACACCGTCGCGGGGGACGGCTGCAGTCCGGACTGCGTGCGGGAAGACGGCTGCGGCAACGGCGTGGAGGAGGGGATCGAGCAGTGCGACGACGGCAACAACATCTCCGGGGACGGCTGCAGCGCCGACTGCCACGTGGAGTACATCTGCGGCAACAACGTCTGCGAGGAGTCGAGCTACGAGACCTGTGAGGCGTGTCCTTCGGACTGCTGCCCGGCCTGTGGAAACGGCGTCCTGGACGCGGGCGAGGAGTGTGATGACGGCAACAACGACGACGGGGACGGCTGCTCGGGGGGCTGCGCGGACGAGCAGCCCGGCGCGGTGTGCGGCAACGGCATCTGGGAGCAGGGGGAGGAGTGCGAGGACGGCAACACCGACAACCAGGACGGCTGCTCCGACACCTGTGAGGTGGAGTTCGAGTGCGGGGACCAGGTCTGCGAGAGCGCCATGGGGGAAACCTGCGCGCTCTGCCAGCCCGACTGCTGCCCCAACTGTGGCAACGGCGTGCGCGAGGTGAACCGGGGCGAGCAGTGCGACTGGAACGACCTGGGCGGCCTCGACTGCGAGGACTTCTGCTACGACGGGGGCACGCTGACCTGCACCTCCGGCTGCACCTTCGATGTCAGCCAGTGCACGGGCACCGGGCCCGTCTGCGGCGACGGCTACGCAGAGTGCGAGGAGCAGTGCGACCTAAGCGACCTGAAGGGCCGGGACTGCCAGGCCTTGGGGTATACCCAGGGCTCGCTGTCGTGCAAGAACGTGAGCTGCACCTACGACCTGAGCGGGTGCAGCGGGCTGATCTGGTACTTCTTCGACGACTTCGAGGACCAGGGCAGCACCAGCAGCAAGTGGACCTTCTCGGGCAACTGGGAGTGGGGCGCGCCCAGCGGCGTTGGCTCCGAGCCCCCCGCTGCCTTTGCGGGCAACTACTGCATCGGTACCGGCATGGGGGCCCAGTACCCGGACGGCGCCGACTACACCACCTTCCAGGCCGTCACCGTGCCGATCCTGCTGACGGTCGCCACCAGCCCCATGCTGATCTTTCGGGGGTGGATCGACACCGAGAGCTGTTGTGACGGGGTCACGGTGCTCGTGTCCAACGACAACGGCCAGACCTGGTCGGTGCTGCCCAATCCTTCGGTGCCTTACAACGGCAACATCAGCGGACGAGACTGCTGGGTCGGGCAGCTCGGTGCCTGGCAGGAGTTCTCCTTCGACCTCGCCGCCTTTGTCGGGCAGACCATCCAGCTCGCCTTCGCCTTTGCGTCCGACGGCAGCGTGACCTACTACGGTCCGTACGTGGACAACGTCCTGGTGACCGAGGCCGGCTTCGTGCCCATCGTGTTCACCACGCCGCCGAACCTGCGGCGGGCCTCGGTGGGCGGGGCCTACTCCAAGCAGCTCGAGGTGACCGGCGGCACGGGGGCGTACAACTGGTCGGTCGTCGGCGGCACCAACCACGGCTGGCTGAGCCTGGATCCGGTCAGCGGCGTGCTGTCCGGAACCCCGGCCCAGGCCAACGTGGGGCCGGTCACGGTGGACGTGCGCTGCGAGGAGTCCACCAACGCCACCAACAACGCTACGCAGAGCTTCAACCTGGAGGTGGTGGAGCCCCTGCCGCTGCCCTACCTCGAGGATTTCGAGGGCAGCTATCCGACCGACTGGATCGTGGACGGCAACTGGGAGTGGGGCACGCCGAGCGTGGTGGGCCCGGCCGGCTGCCTGGACGGCGTGAGCTGCGCAGGCACCAACATCGATGGCATCTACAGCCCCAACCAGGCCTACAACACCTGTGTGCTGGAGACGCCTCCCATCGACCTCACCGGCGCCTCCCAGCCCACCCTGTCCTTCTTTCACTGGATGCGGGCGGGGGACACCTGGGACTTCGACGGCGGGAACGTGAAGGTCTCCACCAACGGCGGCAACACCTGGTCTTTGCTCACCCCGGCGGGGGGCTACGACGGGTTGAACCTCGGCGAGCAGTCCTGGTTCGGGGATCGCAGCGCTCTCGGCTGGCAGCGGGAGCTGGTGGATCTCACGGCCTACGTGGGTCAGACGGTGAATCTCCGGTTCGCCTTCGCCTCCACGGCCTGGAACGAGTACGACGGCTGGTACGTGGACGCGGTGTCAGTGACCGAGGCCAGCCAGGTGCCGGTGGCGATCACCACGGGCGCCAGTCTCGGCATGGCCCTCACCAACCTGCCCTTCAACCGTCCGCTGGTCGCGATGGGGGGCACGGGGAGCTTTGACTGGTCGATCGAGCCGGGGGGCACGAACGACGGCTGGCTCAGCATCGATCCGGCCACCGGCGTGCTCAGCGGCACGCCGGACGCCACGGACCTGGGATCCGCGTCCGTGGTCGTGCGGGCCGCGGTGGTGGGCAACCCGGCCAACTATGCGGAGAAGATCTTCTCGTTGGATGTGGTCACAGGGATCTGGATGGCGGACTTCGAGGGCGGCGCCGCGGGCTGGACCTTCAGCGGCGACTGGGAGTGGGGAACCCCCACCGGCTTCACGGGCACCTGGGGCGGAATCGAGCCCGCGACCTGCTTCGGCGGCACCGGGTGCATCGGCACCGGCATGGGACAGGAGTACTCCGACGGCGCACAGTATGCCTCCAACCGCGCGGTCTCGCCCTCCATCAACCTCACCACTGCCACCAACCCGCTGCTCAGCTTCCGCACCTGGGTCACCCTCGAGAGCTGCTGCGACGGGTCGAACGTGTGGATCTCCACCAACGGCGTGACCTGGACCGTGCTTCAGAACCCGAGCGTCGCGTACAACACCGTGATGGGCATGGAGTCGGCGTGGACCGGGCAGGCCCTGGAGGTCTGGACGGAGGTCACCTTCGACCTTGCCGCCTACGCTGGCCAGACCATCCAGCTCGCCTTTGCGCTGTACACCGACGGCTCGATCACCTACCCGGGCATGTACGTGGACGACATTCTGGTTCTCGACTGAGTCCCTTTGGGCCGGTAGAAATCCGCCTTTCCGGGGGGTGGATTGGTGTATGCTGGTTGATCGAAACCGGTTGTCATTGGTACTTTCATCAGGGAAACAGGGATCCGCCTGCGAGGCGACGAGGATGACCAGAGAATGTCGATGAGTAGCCGATTTTATTGTGCACGGATTGTGGGAGTCGGAGCGCTGGTCGCGGCGCTGACGGCCGCGGGGTGCGTGCCGGAAACCCAGGACAACAACAACCAGACGGCGTGCGGCAACGGCATGCTCAATCCGGGCGAGCAGTGCGACGACGGCAACACCATGGACCACGACGGGTGCAGCTCGAGCTGCCAGGGGGAGGGGTTCTGCGGCAACGGCGTGGTGGAGCCGGGGGAGGAGTGCGACGACGGCAACTACAGGGCCGGGGACGGCTGCGACCCGGGGTGCAACGTCGAACAGGGGTGCGGGGACGGCCGGCTGCAGGGGGGGGAGGAGTGCGACGACGACAACCTGATCGACGGGGACGGCTGCAGCGCGCTGTGTCAGGACGAGCAGCCAGGCGCGGTGTGCGGCAACGGCATCCTGGAGCTGGGCGAGGGGTGCGACGACGCGAACACCGCCGCCGGGGACGGCTGCGGGGTGGACTGCGAGCGGGAGGACGGCTGCGGCAACGGCACGCTGGACGCGTCGGAGATGTGCGACGACGGCAACAACGTGGC
>JBDRSE010000222.1:0-9688 GCA_043825095.1 bacterium | reverse complement strand
CCACCGGGAGCTCGCGCAGGTGCTGGGCGTTGACGTGGATCGCCTTGGGATCGGTGATGAACTTCGGGTCGCCCTTGCGGTAGTTGAACACCGAGTTGCGCTTTGCCAACCCCTCGAGGCTGAACGCCTCCACCAGCTCCTCCGGCGTCAGGAAGATCTCCCGATCGTCTCCCGGGGACCAGCCGAGCATGGCCATGAAGTTGCAGAACGCCCAGGGCAGGAAACCCGCGTCGCGGTAGAACTGGACGGCCACCACCTCGCCGTGGCGCCGCTTGGAGATCTTCGCCTTCTGCGGGTCCAGGGTGAGCGCCATGTGCGCGAACAGGGGCACCTCCCAGTCGAGGGCCTGGTACAACAGCACCTGCTTGGGCGTGTTCACCAGGTGGTCGGCGCCGCGGATGACGTGGGTGATCCGGTCCCGATGATCGTCCGCGACGTTGGACAGAACATACAGCGGAACGCCGTTGGAGCGGACGATGACGAAGTCGTCGAGCTCCCGCAGGCTCACCTCCGTGGGGCCGAACACCAGGTCGTCGAACCGCACCGAGCCCTCGCCGCCTGGCACCTTGAAGCGCACCACGGACTCGCGGCCGTCGGCCTCGTGTTGGGCCCGCTGCTCCGGGGTGAGGTCCCGGCACGTGCCGTCGTAGCCCTGGAAGTCCTGCTTGGCCGCCTGGGCCGCCTCCCGCTTGGCCGCCAGCTCGTCCTTGGTGCAGTAACAGCGGTAGGCCGCCCCGCGCGCGAGCAGCGCCTCGGCGGTCTCCCGGTGCTGGTCGGCATAATCAGACTGGAGGTACGGGCCCTCGTCCCAGTCGATCCCCATCCACTCCAGGCCCTCGAGGATCCCCTGGGCCGAGGCCTCGGTGGAGCGCTCCACGTCGGTGTCCTCGATGCGGAGCACCAGCTTGCCGCCGAGCTTCTTGCACAGCAGCCAGTTGTACAGCGCCGTGCGGGCGCCGCCGATGTGCAGGTAGCCGGTGGGGGAGGGGGGGAATCGAACGCGAATCTCGCTCATGATTACACCTACGGTCTGGGCCGCTGTCCGTCGGCCGGGCGCTACCTAACCACAGCTGGCGCCGCTTGGCAATTCGGAGGCGTCCGGGGGGGCGCCCGAGGGTCTGAGGCGCATTCCACGGTGGACAAGCTCGACGGTTGCACGTAGCCTTCCCCATTGGCAATGAGCGCCCTGTGAAAGACCGACCCATGACGACACCAGACTCCATCCCGGCCGGCGACGCAGAAACCACCGGCGCGGCGAATTTCATCCGGGACATCGTCCAGGAGGATCTCTCGACCGGGAAGCACGCCGCGGTGGCGACGCGGTTTCCGCCCGAGCCGAACGGCTACCTGCACATCGGCCACGCGAAGTCCATCTGGCTCAACTTCGGCCTGGCCGAGGAGTTCGGCGGGACCTGCAACCTCCGCTTCGACGACACCAATCCGAGCAAGGAGGACGTCGAGTACGTGGACTCGATCCAGGCGGACGTGCGCTGGCTCGGGTACGACTGGGGGGACCGGCTGTTCTTCGCGTCGGACTACTTCGACCGGCTGCACGACTTTGCCGTGGAGCTGATCAAGAAGGGCAAGGCCTACGTGTGTGATCTCAGCCAGGAGCAGAGCCGCGAGCACCGGGGCGCCTTCGGCAAGCCGGGTCGCGACAGCCCCTACCGGGAGCGCAGCGTGGAGGAGAACCTCGACCTGTTCGCCCGCATGCGCGCCGGAGAGTTCGAGGAGGGGGCGCGCATCCTCCGGGCCAAGATCGACATGTCGGCGCCCAACATGAATCTGCGGGATCCGGCGCTGTACCGGATCAAGAAGGAGTCCCACCACCGGACCGGGGACACGTGGTGCATCTACCCCACCTACGACTTCACCCACGGGCAGTCCGACTCCCTGGAGGGGATCACCCACTCCCTGTGCACCCTGGAGTTCGAGAACCACCGGCCGCTCTACGACTGGTTTCTGGAAAACCTCGACGTGGACTGCACCCCGCGCCAGATCGAGTTCGCCAAGCTCAACTTGAGCTACACGGTGATGTCCAAGCGCCGGCTGCTCGAGATGGTGGAGCATGGGTGGGTGTCGGGGTGGGACGATCCGCGCATGCCCACCCTGGTGGGGCTGCGTCGACGTGGTTTCCCGCCGGCGGCGATCCGCAGCTTCTGTGAGCGCATCGGTGTGGCCAAGCGGCAGGGAGTGGTGGACATCACGCTGCTCGAGCACGCCGTGCGGGAGGAGCTGAACGAGACCGCGCCGCGGGTGATGGGCGTGCTGCGGCCGCTCAAGGTGGTGATCGAGAACTACCCCGAGGACCAAGTGGAGGAGCTCGACTGCCCCTACCACCCCGTGAAGGCGGAGATGGGCTCGCGCAAGCTGCCCTTCTCCCGGGAGCTGTACATCGAGCGCGAAGATTTCATGGAGGATCCGCCCAAGAAGTTCTTCCGCCTGGCGCCGGGACGCGAGGTGCGGCTCCGCTACGGCTACTTCCTCAAGTGTGAGCGGGCGGTGAAGGACGAGCGGGGAGAGATCACCGAGCTGCGGTGCACCTACGATCCCCAGACCCGAGGCGGCTCGGCGCCGGACGGACGCAAGGTCAAGGTGACCATGCACTGGGTGTCCGCGGCCCACGCCATGGAGGCCACGGTCCGGCTCTACGACCGGCTGTTCGCCCGGGAGAACCCCCTCGACGCGGAGGGGGGGGGAGACTGGAAGGACTCCTTCAATCCCGACTCCCTCGAGGTCCTCGAGGGCTGCCGGGTGGAGCCGAGCCTCGCCGGGGCGGAGCCGGGCACGCGGTTCCAGTTCGAGCGGCAGGGCTACTTCTGCGTGGACACCGTGGACTCGACGCCGGAGCGCCCTGTGTTCAACCGCACGGTTTCGCTGCGAGATGCCTGGACCCGGATCCAGATGCAGCAGCAGGAGCCCAAGGCCAACAAGCAGAAGCAGAAGCAGCAGCAGCAGCAGCAGAAACAGCGATCAGGAGCGTAGATGCGCGCGGCGATTCTGTTTCTCTCTCTGGTGTTGATCGGCTGCTCGGCCGGCAAGAAGCCGCCGCGCACGTCCCCCCGGCGGGGGGCCGCGCCCCGGGACGTGACGCCGCAGCGGAGGGTCGGCGTTCGTCCGCCGCCTAAGCGCCGTCCCGCCCCGGCGCGCGCGGTGACCGTGCCTCCTCCCCAGCCCCACAGGGCGCGCACGGTGACCGTGCCTCCTCCCCAGCCCCACAGGGCGCGGGCGGTGAAGGGCGCGCGAGGCCGCCCCTGGCTGGGTGTGTGGATGCGTGTCGACCGGAACCCCGGCGTGCTGCTCATGCGGGTGGTCGCCGGCTCTCCCGCGGCCACGGCCGGGCTGATGGCGCGCGATCGCGCGCTTTCCATCGATGGCGTGGCCCTGCGCTCATCGGCGCAGATGCAGCAGATCATCGCGAGCCACCGCCCCGGCGAAACCGTGCAGGTGCTGGTGGAGCGGCGTGGGCAGCGGCTGCGCATCGGCGTGCTGCTCCAGGTGCGGCCGAGCTACGCGCAGACCGTTCGGAATCACCTGCTGGGCAAGCCGGCTCCGTCTTTCTCGGCGGTGCGGGTGGGCGCCGTCGGCCCCAGGATCATCACCCCCAAGGCGCTGCTGGGCAAGCTCTGGCTCCTGGAGCTCTGGGCGAGCTGGTGCGGGGCGTGTCGACGAGCGATCCCGCTGCTCAAGGTGCTGCACAAGCAGTACGCCCCCTATGGGCTGCACATGGTGGCCATCGCCAAGGACCCGGTGGCGCGGGTCGCCCCGCTCGTCCGTGCGTGGAGCCTGCCGTACATCGTCGGGGCGGATCCCCAGGGCAAGGTCATGTCGGCGTATCTGATCAATCCCATTCCGGCGTTCGTGCTCGTGAACCGCAAGGGCGTGGTGATCGACGTCGCCGTGGGGCGGACCTGGGTGACCTCGTTCCGTCGGATGCTGCGCACCGCGCACCAAATACTGACCGCGAACCCCAAGCCCAGCCCGACCCCGTGAAGCAGACGTCTAAGGAGACACCGGGTCGCCCCCGGGCCTTGGGAGCGCACTACAGCCCCCGGCCGGTGGTGGACTTCGTGGTCGGCCGGACCCTGGGGGAGCTGCTCCGTTTTCACCGCGGGGCGGCCAGCGGGCCGCCGCCGCGCATCTGTGATCCAGCTTGTGGCGCCGGGGTGTTCCTGGTGAGCGCCCTGGATCGACTGGCGGCGTGGCTGCGTCGACCGCTCGGAGGGTCCCCACCGCCGGGCTGGCTCCGGGCGCGGATCCCCGAAACCCTCTTCGGCGTGGACGTGGATCCCACGGCCGTGGCCGCGGCGCGGTCCGCCCTGGTGTCCCGTGCGACCCACTGGGATCCCGCCTGCGAGGCCCTGGACCTCTCGGGCAATGTCGTCGTGGGGAATAGTCTTGTGTCGACAAGTGACGCTCCCTCGTCGTGGCGGCCGGTGTGCTTTCGGGAGCGGTTTCCGACATTGCCGGAGCCCGGTCGATTCGAGCTCGTGATCGGCAATCCCCCCTTCGTGGATTCGGAGGAGATGACCCGGTCGGCGCCGGAGCTGCGGCGGTATCTGGCGGCGCGATACCAGACGGCCGTGGGAAACTGGGATCTGTACTGCGTGTTCATCGAGCGGGCCTTGCAGCTGATGAGCGCCACCGGACGGCTGGGGCTCATCGTGCCGAACAAGCTGCTCTCGGCGGCCTATGCGCAAAAGACGCGCCGGCTCCTCGCCGAGCACGACCTGGTGCTGCTCAGAGACTACTCCCGGGTGCGGCTGTTCGACGCGGCGGTCTATCCCCTCGTGCTGATCGCGGGCCGGGTGAGGCGTCGGCGACCTGGGCTCCGCGCGGAAACGGTCGCCGGCACCGTGGACGCGCCGCAGGTCGTGTCCCGGCGCAATGTGGCGCGCACCGCCGTCGTGCGCAGCGCCGGGGCGGGGTGGTCGTCGCTGTTCGCCGAGGGCGCGCAGGCCGGCCGGGCCGCGGACCTCCGTCCCCTAGGCGAGCTCTGCGGCGTGTCGGGCGCCGCGAGCGTGTCCGACGCCTACGTCCTCCAGCCGCTCCTTCGAGAGTGCCGTTGTCGGACGACGTGCTTCCGGCTCGTCAACACCGGCACCATCGACCCCTACCGCGTGCTCTGGGGATTGCGCCCGACCCGGTACCTCGGTGCTCGTTATCAGCGTCCCTGTGTCTCGGAGGAGGCGCTCGAGCAGCGCCTGCCCCGCCGGGCCGCGCAGGCGCGATCCCCGAAGATCGTCGTGGCCGGTCTCTCCCGGCGGCTGGAGTGCGTGCTGGATCCGGGCGGGATTCTGGCCGGCAAGTCCACGAGCCTGATCCTGCCCGCACCCGGAGAGGACGGCGACTGGTCGGGCTTGCTGCTGCTGTTGGGGCTGCTCAACAGCGCGGCGGCCTCGGCCATGCTCCGGCGACAGTTCGGTGGTCTCACGCTGTCGGGCGGCTATCTTCGGATCGGCCCGCCCCAGCTCCGGGCCTTGCGGCTGCCGGATCCGGAGCGAATCCCCGCGTCCCTGAGAGGTCGGATCACCCGCCTGGCGCACGAGCTGTGCGAGCTGGGTGAGGCCGATGAATCCGCGGACGACGAGCCGTGGCGACGACTGCAAAAAGAGATCGACGAGCCCTGCTGGGAGCTGTTCGGGATCGCGCCGCAGGAGCTTCGATGAGCGTGCCGTCCGTCTGGGCGGAGGAGCGGATCCAGAGGGCGATCCGGATCGCCATGATTTGGATCTGGCTTTCGCACCCTTGACGCCCGGCGATTGGCGCTGTATCCGGACTGCTGACATGAAGCTCTTCGTGAAGACCTTTGGCTGCCAGATGAACGAGTACGACTCGGCGCGCATGATCGAGGCGCTCCGGCTCACCGGCTGGGAGTCGACGACCGAGCCGGAGCAGGCGGACCTGATGATCTTCAACTCCTGCTCGATCCGGGACAAAGCCGAGCAGAAGCTCATCTCCGCCGTGGGGCGCGCGGCGCGCCTGAAGCGCAAGCGGCCGGGCACGTTGCTAGCGGTCACGGGGTGCACGGCGCAGCTCGCCGGCGACAAGCTGCTGCGCAAGGTGCCGGACATCGATCTCCTCGTTGGGCCCGATCGCTACGCCGAGCTCACCGCGCTGGTGCAGCAGGCCCAGGCCGCTCAGGTGCGGGCCGTCGACCGGGTGGATCGGGAGGCCTACGACTTCCTGGCTGCGCAGCCCAGGCCCGGCGAGCAGGGCGCGTCGGCCTTCGTCACCATCATGAAGGGGTGCGACAACTGGTGCGCCTACTGCGTCGTGCCCGCGGCCCGGGGACCGGAGGTCAGCCGCCCGGCGGCGGAGGTGGTGGACGAGGTGCGACGGATCGTCGAGGCCGGGGCGCGGGAGGTGTTTCTCATCGGGCAGAACGTGAACTCCTATCGCGGCGTGGACGGCGGGTTCCCGGTGCTGCTCGAACAGGTGGCGGCTGTGGACGGGGTGGCCCGGATCCGGTTCACCACGAGTCATCCGAAGGATCTCGGTGTGGAGCTGGCGCGGGCCATGGCGGAGCTGCCCGAGGTGTGCGAGTGGCTGCATCTGCCGGTGCAGGCGGGGTCGACGCGGGTGCTGGAGTCCATGCGCCGGCGGTACACGCGTGAGCAGTATCTGGAGAAGGTCTCGCTGGTGCGGAAGCACGTGCCAGACGTTGTGCTCACCACCGACATCATCGTCGGCTTCCCCGGGGAGACCCGGGAGGAGTTCGACGAAACCATGAGCCTTCTGCGGCAGGTGCGGTACGACTCGATCTACTCCTTT
The DNA here is from genome assembly GCA_043825095.1 of bacterium. Lineage (GTDB taxonomy): Bacteria > Myxococcota_A > Polyangia > HGW-17 > JAJRWW01 > JBDRSE01. The sequence continues at coordinate 2,914 of JBDRSE010000222.1, read as the reverse complement.
CGCTTCTCCCCGCGGGAGGGGACCCGGGCGGCGGAGCTGGACGACGACGTCCCCCTCGCCGAGAAGCAGGAGCGCCTGGCCGCGCTGCAGGCGTTGCAGGCGTCGATCACCCGGGAGCAGCTCTCGGCCCACGTCGGCCGGGTGCGCGAGGTGCTGGTGGAGGGGCCGTCACGCCGGGGAGGGGGGCAGCTCTGCGGGCGCACGCGCGGGAACCACGTGGTGAATTTCGCGGCGCCCGGGGAGGGCCCGGCCGTGGGCGACCTGGTAGAGGTTGCTATTCTCAGCGCGGGAAGTCACACTCTGGAAGGCGAGCTGATGTCCCCCAACACGGAGGTGGGCGGCCTGAGCGCCGGAGAGGTCACGACCGCATGAAGGAATACGTGAAGATGGAGGTTTCGGGTGTGGTGATGGATCCGCGCTCGAATCTGCCGGTCGTCATCCTCAAGGACGAACACGCGACGTGCCTGGTGCCCATCTGGATCGGGGTCATGGAGGCGAGCTCCATCGCCGCCTGCCTCGAGGGGGTCGAGCTCCCGCGTCCCATGACCCACGATCTGATCAAGAACATGCTGGACGAGCTCGGAGCCAAGGTGCTGCGCGTGGATGTGGTCCGTATCCAGGAGAACACCTTCTTTGCTCAGATCACGGTCTCCCAGGGCACCCGCCTGGTGGAGATCGATGCGCGACCTTCGGATTCCATTGCCCTTGCGGTGCGGTTCGGCTGCGACATCGGAGTGGCGCAGGAGGTCATCGAAGAGGCGGGCATCAAGGTGGAGGACACCGGCGCCGTGGACCTTGCCAGCACGTCGGAAGATCCCGAGAAACTGAAGGAGATCCTCGCTTCCCTGCCCAAGGAGATGTTCGGCAAGTGGAAGATGTAGGGGGCGCTCCGAGCAGGGGATCCACCCGTTCGCGCTGAGGGTTCGCGCTTAACCAGGGCCTCCTGGACACTGGGTCAACCAGCGTCACAGTGGCCACGAGGCGCCCGCCAGGCAAGGCGCGAGTGAGGAGCGCGCGCAGCGTACTTGGGGTACGTGAGCACGCACCGCAGCGAGCAACGCAGCCTTGCGGGATTGATCGTGGTCAATGTGATGCTGGTTAGGCTTCGCGGCAGAGCACGAAGTAGGCCCCCATGGGCCTTTCGTCCTTGTAGGCCGCGCCGATGGACACGTGACTGGATACCTGCCGCATGAAGTCCCGGGTCCGGTGGAAGACGAGCTTTTGGAGCCCCTGGAAGTTCGGGACCACCCGGGGCCAGCCCGTGGCCACGGGCCCGTCCGGCACGAGGTGATAGTCGATGACCAGGGCGCCGCGCCGCTCCCAGTGCGGGACGCCTGCGGTAGGGTTCGTGACGAAGTAGCCGGGGCCGATCAGCAGCCGGGTCGGTCCTTCGTTGTAGCCGAAGATCGCGGACCGTCCCTGGTCGTCCGTGGAGCGGCAGAACCGCTTCTGGAACTTCCGAAAGGCCGGGAGCGAGTTCAGGCCGTGGTGGATGACCTCGGCCAGCTCCGGGCGGTCCTCGGGCACGAAGTGCTCCCTCGTGATCGGCTCCGCCCGCCGGGCCCGGTGGTAGAGGGATGCCATCTCCGCACCCGAGAGGCGCCGCACGGCGCGCAACCGCTCCGCGTGGCCCATCCCGTCCAGGAAGGCGCCGATTTCGTCGATGAGCGTCAGGCCTCCGGTGATCATCTCGCTGAGGGTCATTTCACCACTCGTCTCCCGGTGTGTCGCCGCATCCTACCCCCCACTCGGGGCTAGAGCAACCTCAGCCGGACGTCGGCCGGTTGGGACCGCAGCACCCAGGGATCGAGCCGCCGGCTGAATGCCCGAGGGGGGGCGCTCTGCCGGAGGCATTTTCTTCACCCGAAACCGCGCTTAGATGACACAATGCACGCATGTCAGATACTCTCCAAGGCGGCTGGCAGACCCCCATGCGTGCCGAGCTGGAGCGCCCCTCGAAGGTCGTCCGTGCGGAGTTTCGGGACGGCAGCGAGCTCAAGGGGCAGCTCTTCCCCGACGCGGGACGGGGGGGACTCTTCGTGCCCGGTGTGACGAACCTCGCCCTCGGCGAGCAGGTGTACGCCTGGATCCAGCTGCGGCAACCCGATGTGCAGCTGTATCTGCTCGCGGACGTCGCCTGGATTCGGCATCAGCAGCAGCCGAGGCTGCCCGCCGGCACGTGTCTGGCGTTTCTGCGGGGGCAGGAGGAGCGCGTCGGTTTTCTGACCCAGTATGCCGGGTCCGTCTCTCCGCCCGTGCAGCACCGACGGCGGAATCGCACCCCACTGCTGCAGCCATGGGCCTGCAATCTGCGGACCGCCGACGGGGAGGAGCTGTTTCCGGCGCTCGTCAGCGACATCGGCCGCGGCGGGGTGTTGGCGGTGTCCCGGGGGCTTTCGGTCCGGGTCGGTCAAGGTGTCCTGCTCACGATTCCCGCGGTTTCAGGGATCACCCATCACCTGGACGTTGCCTGGCAGCACGATCAGGGAGCGATCCTCAAGCTCGGTTTGTGCCGCCCGGTGGGCGACGAGGGCGAGGAGGCAGAGTGGGAACGCCTCGCCGCTGCCGCATCAGAGAAGATCCGGGCGAAACTGTGGAACATTTGACGTATGTGTTCCCGGGGCGGTGCTATTTGCGGCACTTTCCGAGCGAAGCAAGACACCCCTCCCGTTCCCCCAAGGGTCGCGCTGCGCGCGGGGGGCGCTGTGCGGGTGTGGTTTTCATCCTGATCAATGATCGCCCCCGATCGAGCGCAGCGAGGCTCCCCCTTGAGGGGGCGGGGGTGGGTGATGTGAGCCGCGGAGCGGCGGATCTGTCAAGTCAGGCGTCAGCACTGTGCTCGTGTGGGCGTTCACGTGAGCGCAATCATCGAGCCACATGCGGTTGTCCGAGCCAATGGCCAAGCCGCATCTCC
>JBDRSE010000221.1:0-19815 GCA_043825095.1 bacterium | reverse complement strand
AAAAGGCTGAGAAGTTCGGACCGTCCCCTTCTTTACCTTCTTGGTCCCCACTTCTTTTGCTAGTCTCTCCACCATGCGAATCTCAGCCGCGGTCTTGGCGCTGCTGCTCTGTGCGGCCTGCAACGGCGGCTCGGACAAACGCGGCACCACGCCGCGCGCGATCAGCGACGACGCGCTCAGCGCCATCGAGGTGAGCTGGCCGAAGGCGCTCCAAGCGGAGTGGAAGCGTCGACTGAGCACGGTCGATTGGATGCGCCGCTATCTCCTGGCCGCGGTGCTGGCCTCCCGGGCCGCCGCGGCCCACGGCCTGCCGAACAGCGAGTCCCTCAGCGTGCTCGAACGCGTCACCGACCTGCACTGGCGGGCGCACTTCGGCTCCCTGTCCGCCGAAGGCCAGACCTTCCAGGCAAGCCTCCAGGTCGAGGTCACTCATCAAAAAACCAAGGTCCAGACCCTGGCGCAACCCCGCTCGCTCCCCGGAGCGCTCACCGCGCAGGCCCGGGCCATCCTCACGGCAAAGACCCATCTCGAGCATCGATCCGGCGGATGGGCCGGCCGACTGCAGCGCACGCGGAAGGTCTGGTTCAACCACTTCGCGCGGGTGCGACCGGACCAAAAGGTCGACGTCTGGGTGGTCGCTTTCCCCACGCGGAAGCACCAGGTGGTGCTCGGGGGGGACTACCGCTTCCTGATCTCAGCCGACGGCTCTCGCGTGCTCCACGCACGGAGCCTGCACAGCGGCCTCACGGTTGCCGACATGACGGCCCAATCAGAGCGCCAGCCGGCACTGATGAATCACATCCACCGCGCCCGGGAGGGGGAGCTCCCGACCGCGACGGATCTGCTGAAGCTCCAGTCGTCACCCAGCCTCCGCGGTTTGGTCGTGATCGGCCCGAGGTACACGCTCTACCTCGAACGCCACCCACAGCGCGAGCTCTGGTCCACCCGGCTGCTGGACAGCGCGCGGTACCGGTCGCTCCTGCGAGGTCGATAGCAAGCGCGCTCTACCGGAGGCGCTTGAGGGTGAGGGTGCCGGCGATGCTCCCTTTGGCAGCGCCGAGGCCGGCGCGAAGGTTATAGCCCTTCTGCGCGCCCGCCACGGAGGACATGCCGATGGAAAACACCCCGGCGCGTTTGAGCAGCTGATGCACGTACTGCACCTTGGAGAGATCCGGCGTCTCGTCGCCGCAGGTCACCTGCAGCTCCTCGAGCGCCGGCGTCTGCGGCATGCCGCGCTCGAGCATGATGGTGACGCTGCGGGTCGTCGGGTTCTCGCTGCCCGTCAGGGAGTACCGCCCGTCACGGGGGGTGATCAGCACGCGGCACCCTTTCCGCACACCGGTGACCGCGCTGTAGATCACGCGCATCTCACCCTGCAGGGTGTTGCCCCGGCCCGTTCGAGTCACCTCGACGTTCACCTTGGCCGCCAGCTTGAACGACACCGCACCCGCGCCCACCCGCATGCTGAAGTACCCGGTCACGTGAAAGGTCCCACAGCGGGGGAGCCACGTGGACCGCATGGTGCGAAGAAACTTCTTGTCGGTCGCCCGGAAGAAGCCGTACCGGGTGGCCGCCTCCTTGAGTAACCGACGCCCCTGCACATAGCGTCGACTCTGGCAGATCTGCCAGCCCCGCGTGCCCAGCGCCTTGGCGCAGCCCTCGTACGCCATCCGCGCAGCGGCCCGCTTGGCGGGCCCAACGTCCCCGACCCCGGCGCCGATCTCCTTGAGAGCCCCTACCGTGGCGTTGGTCTTGCATCGGGATTCGGACTCCTTGATCCATTGAAAGGCGCATTTGGACCGCCCCTTGCTGAGGTGCCCCAGCGTGCGCTTGTCCACGCCGACCGCGGCGAGCTGCTCCTTGATCTTGTCGAGACGGTTGAGCGCCTCCCGCTGCGGGTTCTCAAGACACTCTTTGGTGCGCAGCCGGACAATCTCTCGGGCGCAGGGCGCGAACCGCTGCTTGATCATGCGCTTGACCATCGGCGCCGCGAGGTACTTCACTTTCTTCTGGATTCGCAGCATCCGCTCGAGGGAACCGATTCGCCCCTGCTTCTTACACTGCTGCGCCGTGTGGTTCACCCAGGACCGTAGACACGTCCGCACCGCCGGGAGCCACTGCCGGTTGGCAGGGTGCTGCGGACTGGCCCGCTGGATGATCAACGCGGACTCCAGGAGCTTCCGCACCCCGTCGGCAAACCGCTTGTTCCGACAGTCGGCCCGGCCGGACACGAGCTTGAGCAGACCTTCATTCAACGACGCCTTCGCGGCTGACGGCCACAAGAGCGGCACCAGCACGAAGAGAAGCGCCACAGGTGAACACCTGCGATTCATGAGACCGTACCTCCGGTGACGAGGATCGCACCGATGTATACCGGCACGTCCCGTTCGTTATTCATCGCCGTAACCCCTCGGCTGCCTCGGCGGTTTCAACGACTCCCTTGTTATCAAGCCCTTGGGGAATCAGCAAGTCTCGCCCACCTCCGGGTGTGATCGCTACCCCTTGGTGAGTCCCGGTTTCCGGCTGCTTCGGCCCTGATTTCGTGGCGGTCACCCGCAAAAAACCTCCTCGCGCCTTGACAGACACGATTTCTTCTCGTTCTCGCGACTAAAAAGTGCGAAAGTCGAGACAAGTGACCTCGAGCGCGAAAAAATTCCGCGTCGTGGTGGTCGGCGTTGCCCCGGGTACGACGATCACTCAGCAGCAGCTGATCAGCAGGCTACTCGAGCAGTACCCCATCGCGATGGACGCGCGTCTGGCGCTGGAATCCGGCCGCTCTGCCGTGGTCCAGGTCACGGAAACGGAGCACCTGGCGCGTCGATACGCCACCAAATTGATCAAGCTGGGTGCAGAGATCCGCATCGAGCCCGAGAGCGGCGGGCCGGGCTTGATGGACTTCGACAACGTCGAGCTGTCGCCCGAAGACGGGGAGAGCACTGAGATCTATCTCCAGGAGCGAGGCGACCGGACCGGCGGCGGCGACGGCGACGGCGACCCCACGATGCCCTTCGTGTCGCCTCGCACGGAGGACCCAACGCTGGTGGATCGTCCGCCGCGGGAGGTGGCGCTCCCGCGACCAGGCTCCGGGCGCACCGCTGCTCCGGCGCCTGCCAGCGGGCCGCCCCCGCAGGCTCCCGCTGCCGAGCCCGCGCCCCGCGCCACTCGCCCCCCCGCCCAGTCGAAATCCCAGCTCGTACGGTGCCCGGCCCACGGGCTCCTGTATGACGCCACCGAACAGCCCGGCTGCAGCCGATGCCTCGGCCCCAGCGCCGACAAGCCCTTTCGGCTGGCCCCGGAGCTGCGCAACCGACCCCGGCTGTGGCTGACCCTGGGGCTCGCCATCGGACTGCTGCTCGGCGCCGTTCCCGCGGCGCTCTACGCCCAGAGCTTCAAGAGCGGGCAGCTCTACGAGCTCCGGATCGAGGCGGATGCGATTCGCCGCGGCCGCGTGACCTCCAAGACCTACCGGCAGGAGTACTCCCAGGCCTGCAGCAAGGTGTCCGCGCTGCGAAGCCGCGGCATGGCCTTCACCTCCCTGATCTGGATCGCCTTCTCTGCGCTGCTGATGTTGCTCTGGTATCGCTTCGTCTAAACTGCACCACCCTGGCCCCCTACTCGCGCTTCTCGCCATCCTCGTCATCACCGGGCGCGTCCTCGTCCCGCTCGAGCTCCTCGTCGTCCTCGTCCCGATATCCGAGGGCCGCGGCCTCCCGTCGCTCCCGCCGCTCCCGCCCGGTGGTGATCAGCCACGCCGCCACGATGCCGCTCAGGTACATCAGGATCAGCGGCCCGGCCATCATCACCTGGGTGATCACGTCCGGCGGCGTGAGCACCGCAGCCAGCAGGAACGCGATGACGACCCAGTAGCGGAAGAATTTGATCAGCCCACGGTGCGTGACCAAGCCCACCCGGGCGAGGAAAAAGAGCACCAGCGGGAGCTCGAAGACCAGCCCAAAAGCCAGGAGCAGCTTGACCACCAGGGTGATGTACTTCTCCATCATGATGGTCGGCTTGATCGCCGCTTTCACGAACCGCGCCTTCTCGTAGTTCACCTCGAGGTTGAACGAGAAGAGCTCGTACTTCACGTCGTTGAACGCCCTGGTCATCTGCTCCAGGATGCTGAAGTTGCCGGCGCGTTCGTAGGCGTAGCCGAGCAGATACTTGAACCCGAAGGGGAACACCAGGTAGTAGGCGAAGGCGATTCCCCCGATGAAGAACACCGTGCCGAAAAAGACGAAGGACACGGCCAGACGTCGCTCGCCCTTGTACAGCCCCGGCGCCACGAAGAGCCACATCTGCAGCAGGATGAAGGGCATCGAGGCGATGATCCCCGCCAGCAGCGAGAGCTTGAGGTAGACGTAGAACACCTCCATGGGACTCTGGATGTGCAGCTCCGGCGAGTGCTTGAGCGCCGTCACCAGCGGCGCCGCCACGAAGTCGAAGATGCTCTCGGCAAAGAGGAAGCAGACGACCACGCCGATGGCGAGGGCAATGACGCTGCGCGTGAAGCGCACACGCAGCTCGTCCAGATGGGCTAGAAACGGTAGTCTCTTCTCGTCCACAGGCTACTCTGGCTTACTCTTCGGGCCGACCTCGCGACCGGGTCGGATCATCTTGCGGCCGGTCCCGGAGTTCCGAATCCGGGCGGTCGGGGCCGCCGACTCGGCGCGGGGGGGCGGCGAGGCGTCCTCCCCGCGGCGGGAGGCGCGGTAGTCCTCCGCCTCCACGGGCGTATCGGCCAGCGCGGGCCCCGCAGCGCCGACCGGACCGACCTCGCTTTTGCGCTCACCGCCGTCGACCTGCCCGGACACGCCCGGGCTCACCATCTTTAGGCCGCGGGGCACCGGTTTGGGCGCGGGATCCCGGGCTTCCTCGTCCTCGTCCTCGTCGATGTTCGTCATGTCGTCCAACAGGCTGCGAAAAGACTCCTTGGCCTCCACCACCGTCCGCCGCGCGTCTGTGACCGCCTTCACGAACTCGTCGTCCTGGTCCACAGATCCCTTGATGTCCGAAAGGCCCTTCCGGATGTCCTTGAGCCCCTGGCCAAGCTGTTTTGCAAGGCCGGGGAGCTTGGCGGGGCCCACCACGAGAAAGAGGATCACCCCCACCAGCAGGAGCTCCCACATGGAGATCCCGAACATTGACCCCTCTAGCGCCGCTCGGCGCCGTCGCGCTGGTTCGCAGCGCTCTTCTGCGTGGTCCGCAGGGTGTCGTCCAAGGCCTGGAGCTGTTTGTTCGACTCGTTGAGTCCCTCCAGGGCCTGGCTCACCATCTTCGTGAGCGACTCACCGCTTGAGGCCTGCTCCCCCTGGGCGGTGTTGATCTCGCTCACCATGTCGGTAATGGACTCGATGGACCGGGTGATCAGGCGGCTGCCGCGAGTCTGCTCCTGGGTGGAGCGCTCCACCTGCTGCGTGATGCCCCGCATCCGGTCCGCGCTGCGCATGATCTGCTCCGAGCCCCGGGCCTGCTCGGCCGTGGCCGACGCCATCTGTTGCACGCGCTCGGCGATGGAGCTGATGGCGTCGGCGACCCGATTGGTTCCGGTGGCCTGCTCAACCGTGGTCTGGGCGATCTCCTGCACCATCTCCGTGGCCCGCTCGGCGTTTTCGAGGATGACCCGGAGCGCGCTCTCGGCGCTGTGGGAAACCAAAACGCCCTGTTCCACACTGCGGGCGCCCTCCTCCACGGCGCGGATGGCGTTGCTCGACTCGGCCTGCACGGCCTCGATCAGCGAGGCGATCTCCTTGGTGGAGGCGGCGCTCCGCTCGGCAAGGTCCTTGATCTCGTCCGCCACCACGGCGAAGCCTCGGCCGTGCTCCCCCGCCTGCGCCGCGATGATGGCGGCGTTGAGCGCCAGCAGGTTGGTCTGGTCCGAGACGTCGTCGATCACGTTGAGGATCTTGCCGATCTCACCGATCTTCTCCCCCAGACGACCGATCACGGTGACCACCTGGCCGGAGGTGTCCTTGATCTGGGTGATGCTGTCCATCACCGAGCTGATCGCCTCCACTCCCGAGGCCGCGGACTTGGACACCGCGGCGCTGAGCCCGGCGCTCTCGTTGGCGAATCGCTTCACCTGCCGGATGGAGATGTCGATCTCGTTCATGGCCGCCGACGTCTCCTCCGCCGTGGTGGCGAGGGAGTCGACGTTCTCCGCCACCTCCTTGATCGAGATGGTCATCTCTTCGATGGAAGAGGCGGTTTCCTCCACCGACCCCGAGAGGTTGAACATGTTCTCGGCCACCTCGTCCTTGGCCGCGGCGAGCTGGAGGATGGCCGAGGAGCTCTCCTCGGCGTTGCCGGCGAGGCTCTCGATGTTCTCCGAGACGGTGCGCAGGTTGACGTTCATCCGCTCGAGGGCGCCGGCCGCCGCATCGATGGTGTCGCGCTGCTGCTCCACACCGCGCAGCAGCTCGGCCACCTTGCGACGCACGGCCTCCAGCTCGTCGCTCTGCCGATCCGCGCTCGCCGCCTCGGTCTGTCGCCGGCTCTCGAGACGCTCCTTGAGCTGCTTCAGAATATTCCAGGCGGAGCTCGCGTCGTCGGAAACCTCCACGTCCCCGGCCACTCGCGCGAGCTCCAGCTCCAGCTCCACGGCGCGCCCAGCGGCCGCCCAGCCGACCAACCACAGTCCCAGCAGTCCACCGGCGCCAGCCAGGAGCGCCCCCAACGCCACGCTCGGCGCGAGGAAAGCGCCCGCAGCAGTCCCGGCCAGCGCGATGAGCAGGCCGGGAAGCGTATTTGAATCCTTCAAGAAACGGCTAAACGTCGAAGGTCGGTTCATGGCTTTCTCTTCCGGTGCCCGACAAGGGGTCCCATTCGTAGTTAACACCCGTATCTATAACAGCTTTGACTGGCTCCGGCGAGCCTGTCAGCCGCCGAAGAGCTGGAGCTGGGTCGGCGGGCCGAGGAGCCGGACCTCAATGCCCCTGCGCGCCAACGCCCGGTCGATTCCTTCTTCTTGGCCGGGAATCAGGTAGACTCGTCGCGGATTCGCGGCGGCCACGTACTTGAGCAGGCGCGCTCGGTCCGCCAGGTCGCTGAGCGGAAAGCCCGCCTCGCAGCCATGACCGGCCACGGCGGACGGCTCCACGGCGCGACCCGACACCAGACCCCGTCGGAGCTGCGGGAGCGACCGGAGCGCCGGGGCGTCCCAGAGCCGGATCGGCCACAACAGCACCTCGCCCGACAGCACACGGCCGTCGAACCGGCGCGCGGGGCCGACCCGCACCCCGAGCTCCCGCAAGGGCTTCAGGGAGCGATGCATGCTGCGGTGCAGGCGCGTGGTAAAGCCCGCCTCGTGCAGCAGGGTCGTGAGCGCCTGGGCCTTGCCCAAGGGGTGACACAGCAGCACCGGGGTGCAGCCCTGGGCCGCCGCCTGGCGGCAGAACTCACAGATCCGGGCCAGTACGGCCTTCGGAGCCGGAAAGGCGTAACGGGAACGCCCATAGGTCGAGGCGAGCACGAGCTCGTGACACGGCTCCGGCGCGGCCGCCGGAATGCCGAAGAACTCGCCGTAACTGCCGACGTCACCGGCATAGGTGAAGGTCCGTCGCCGAAACCGCACCTCCAGGGCCGCGCTCCCGGGGACGTGACCCGTGGGCAGCAGGCGGAGCTCCAGCTCGCCCAGGGAGAACCGACGGCCGTAGGGGGTGACCAGCGACCGGGCCGCGCGCGGGCCGAGGAGCCGCGCCGTGAGATCCGAGGTGATGAGCTGCCCCGCGTCCCGCGGGATCGGCACGTGCGCGTGGCTCACGAAGGTCACCCCCCCTTCACTGAACCCGTCGAACTGGAGCAGCTGTCCCGCCAGACGGATCGCCCCCCGGAACACCGGCCTCACGGTCGCCGCCGGGTGGGAGCTGGACGGGACGCCGGGTCCCTGGCGAGGGCGGCTCAAGGTCCTGCGGTGAACTCGAGCTCGAACGGGCCCGACAACACGGTGCCGTTGACGTCCACCTTGGGCTTGATGATCAGCACGTAGGCGCCCGGGTCGAGGCTCTGCAGCCACGACGAAGGGGTGGCGTAGCAGTAGATGTGGTACTGGCCGGAAGACCCCCGCTCGTCACAGGCCCGGCAGCGGTCGGCGCGGAGCAGCTGGCCGACGTGATCCGCGCCGGTGGGCTGGTTGAAGGTGAAGACGACGTCGGCCTGGAACGCCAGCTCGAACCAGAACACGTGGTCCGGCTGCACGTAGTTGATGTCGCCGTGACAGGTGTCGAGGACGTAGGTCTCCTCCGCCGTCGCCGACGAGGTGTCCACGGTCACGAGCACGCTGGGGTCACCCAGGTGAAAGGTCCCGAGGTTCGTGACCCCCGGATCGTACCGCCAGTCGCACACGTGCTCTGTCGGAATGCAGGGCTGGGTGCAGGCGCACGGCAGGGAGCAGGTGCACTGGTCATCCGGGTCCGTGTCCGAGCAGCCGGCGTAGCCGTCGCCGTCCAAGTCCGCCGTCGGGCTGCTGCAGTCCTCCGCGATGCAGAGGTGGTGACCGTCGCAGGCGCCGGGCTGCCCCGGCTCATCACAGTTGGCAAACCCGTTGCCGTCGTTGTCGTAGCCGTCGTCGTCACAGAGCTCCCGCCGGGAATCCAGGGCCATGATCTGGATGTTGATGCGCCCCTCGTTTCCACTCGTTGACTTCACCACAAGGTAGTACTCCCCGGGCGGATACATGCCCCCTAGAGCCGGATCCCCGGGAAACTCCAACAACCCGTTCAGGGAGCCCGCTGTGTACAGGCAGCTGTGCTCGGCGAGCTCGCACCCGTTCCCCGCGAAGAAGAGCCCCAGCGCGTGATCCCCGGCGCTCGCCATGCCCTGCTTGAAGCCCACCTGGATGAAGGACACCTCGGTCAGCTCGAACCGCACGAGCTGATCGCCGCCGCCGAAGGGCAGACAGCTGACCTGGAAGTCGGCGGGTTGGCCCCTCGTGTCCAGGGCGAAGAACGGATCGGCAACCGGGTCGGGCATCGGCGACATGGGGACGAGGTTTCCGTCCAGGGAGCCGGCCTCGAACTCGGGGACGGGGCGCTGGCTCGGATCGCACCCGGTGAAATCACAGACCCCCGTCCGCTCGAAGCACGCCAGATCGCCGCAGTCCACCTGCCCGTTGGCGTCGTCGTCGAGCTCGTTGTTGCACAGCTCCACCGGATTGTTCGGATCCGCGAGGGTGAGCACCAGGTCGACCTGACCGCCGGCGCCCAACGAGCCCTCGGCGATGATGAGGAAGTACTTGGACGCGGGCAACGAGCCGTACTCGAGCACCCCGGAGGTGTTCGGCGCCTGATTCACGCAGGTGGAGCCCAAGGTATCCGCGCAGCCGGCATCCGGCCCGCCCTTGAAGTACAGGCCGAATTTGTGATCTCCGGCCTGGTGGAAGGCGATCCGCAGTCGGCCGCGCTCCCCCGGCTCGGGAACGACGTTGATGGCGAGCACGAACTCCTTGCCGCCCGTCACGTCGCACTGGCCCGAGAGATCATTGGTGCTGGCTGCGACGTCGACGGTCCGCCTGACCACCTGGGTCCCGGCCGGGATCGACAGCGTCACGGTGTCGTCCACGTCCTCGGCGCCGCACGCGGTTTGGGCGCATGGACCCACCTCGATGCAGTCCGAATCGGCGCAGTCCACCTTGAAGTTGTCATTGTCATCCACGCCGTTCTCGCAGTCCTCGGGCTCGCAGAACTGCTCGAACTCCGGTCCGAAGCAGGCGGGATCGTCGCAGTCTGTGAAGCCGTCCGCGTTGTCGTCGTAGTTGTTCCAGCACACCTCGACTCCGGCGCACTCCGGCGCACCGATGCACTGCGCGTCCTGGCAGTCGACCCGACCGTCCTGGTTCTCGTCCACTCCCCCGGTGCAAACCTCGGTGATACAGATCGTGAGGTCGGCGCACTCCTCGTCCTCGCAGTCCTTTTTCCCATTGGCGTTGTCGTCGATGTCGTTGTTGCAGATCTCGGGGAGACAGGGGGGGTATTGGCTGCAGTCGCTGTCGTCACAGTCTACGTCGCCGTCTCCGTCGTCGTCGATTTCGTTTCCGCAGATCTCCTGCGCCGTGTGCCTGCAGTCTTCGGTACAGGTCCCGCCCACGGCACCGTTGATGGCGGTGCAGCCCACGGGTAGGTTCTCCGGATCGGTACCGCAGTCGCACGCCTCCTCGATGCCCAACAGCCCATTTCCACAACCCGTGTTGGGCTCCTCTTTTTTACAGCTCCCGAGGAACGCCAAGAGCGACACGAGCAACACCGCGATTACGCTACGGATATTCGTTCGAGACATAACCTGCTCCTTGCTATGCCGCCCATTATAGCATTGGCCGAGCCCAGAACTGAAATAAGGAAGGGAGCTATCGGGACGGTCCGTACTCTTCAGGCTTGGGAGGCTGGGGGAGGCTGGGGGCTTTCTTACCCATCTATTGGACTTCGAGCTCGAGGGTGATCCCTCCTTCGCCGCCGGGACCGTAGGGCTCCACCAGGAGGTAGTAGTCACCCGCGGGAACGCCCGAGATCACTGTGGCGATGGGGAGGCCAGGAGAGCCGCCGTCGGTGCAGGCGTGCTCCGCGGCGTCGCAGCCGCTGCCCGGACCCGCCCGACACATGAGGGCCACGGCGTGGTCTGAGAAGTTGAGCTGCTGCGCATTGATCACCAGATCCCCCCCCACCGGAAGGCTGAAGGCCACCACCACGTCGCCCCCGCCGCCGCCCCGGGCGCAGCTCGCGGAGTACAGATCCGCCGCCGTCGACGTGTCCACCGTGATCAGCCCCGGCGCACCCGCTACCACGGCGCCGAGATCCCGATCGGCCACACACGCCCCTGGGCCGCACGCCACCGTGCCGACGCAGTCGAAGTCCGCGCAGTCCACCTGCCCGTCGGCGTCATTGTCGAGATCGTCGTGGCAGGCGCTCTCCGGCACACAGATGGGGTCGGCCGCGCAGTCGGGGTCGTCACAGTCCACCAGCCCATCGCCGTCGTCGTCCAGTCCATCGTCGCACAGCTCCACCAGCGGGTCGAACACCGCCACCTCAATGGATCCGATGCCTGTCCGATCCCCGCTGACAGCGTCCACCATGAGGAAGTAGCGCGCCGCGGGCAGCCCGACGTACGTGGTGCGCGCCGAGCGTCCGCTGCCGCCGGGATCCACGCACGCCATTTCCGCCGAGTCACACCAGGTCCCGGGGCCGGCTTCACCACTCAAGGCCAGCACGTGGTCCCCCGACTGCTCGAGGGACACCACCACGTTCGCGAAGGTCTGGAGCTCGAAGGCGAATACCACCTCCGGCCCGTCGCCGCCACAGCTGCAGTCGTTGTCGTCCGTGGCGAGGTTCGTGTCAAACAGCCCGACCACGACGTCCCCGCGCTCCAGCAGGCCCAGGTTGTCGTTCACCACGCAGTCCGATCCCACGCAGGCCGCCGTGCCGGCGCAATCCACGTCGGCACAGTCCACCAGCCCGTCGCCGTCGTCGTCCAACCCGTTTCCACAGGTTTCCGGCGGCAGGCACGGGGGCTGCGCGGCGCAGTCGGGATCGTCGCAGTCCGCCAGTCCGTCCCCGTCGTCGTCCAACCCGTTGTCGCAGAGCTCGAAGATGCAGGCCGGGGTGCCGTCGCAATCCGGGTCGTCACAGTCCACGAGCCCGTCGCCGTCGTCGTCCGAACCGTTCTCGCACAGCTCCTGGGCCCCCGGCAGCAACAGCAGGCTCAGCTGCAGCTGTCCCGACTCCCCGTCCGTGACCGGCGCGATCACGAGCCGATAGGCTCCCGGCGCCAGAGACGTCAGCTCCCGTTGGGTCGGATTCAGGTCCACGGCCAGACACAGCAGCTCGTCAGTCATGCAGGTGATCCCGGGCTCCTCCTCCTTCAGCAGCCCCAGCACCAGCTCGCCGGCGACCGGCGCGGCCGACAGCCGCAGGTGGAACCCCTCCTCCACCTCGAAACGCAGATGGTAGAAGATCGACCCGGCGCCGCAGGTCACGCCGATCACGCTCTGGGACTCGGCCGTGTCCACGGTGAGCACCCGCGAGTCGTTCACGGCCAAGACCCCGAAATCCAGGTCCGGATCGCAGCCGCCGCAGAAGGGATGACCGTTGCAGTCGTTGTCCTCGCAGTCCACGAGCCCATCGTTGTCGTCGTCGTGATCGTTGCCGCAGATCTCTTCCCCCACGCACTCCGGGGAGTCGAGGCAGTCGCTGTCGTCACAGTCCACGTCGCCGTCGCCGTCGTCGTCGAACCCGTTCGTACACACCTCGTTGCCGGCGCAGATCGGGTTGAAGAAGCAGTCGGGGTCTGCGCAGTCCGCCGACCCGTCCCCGTCGTCGTCCAGCCGGTTGTCGCAGAGCTCCCGGCTCTCCATCAGGCAGTTCTCGTCGCACCCGTCCCCCGGCTCCAGGTTGCCGTCGTCACACAGCTCCCGGCCCTCCACCTCGCCGTTGCCGCACACCGGAAGCTTCACGTCCGTGTCAGAGCACCCGCTCCCCCATCCGAAGCACAGCGCGATCACCAGGAGATATGAAATCGTCGAATGCACGTCAGTCGTCTCCGCCCCCGAGGGGCGTCCGGACCAGAGTATGCCAGCTACCGCTCCGGTCGTCCACGAGACATAAAACCCGTGACACCTCGGGCAGAGCCGGATAGATACTCGAAGCCATGACATTTCGCCAGCTATCAACCGTGCTCTCGCTGCAGCTGATCGCCACATTCGCGGCCTGCAGGAAACCGCCCACCAAGGTGAGTAGGGTCGAAACCCGGGAGGCCTCCACCGGTGGTTTGAAGCAGGTCGAGATCCGGAACACCAACGGGTCGATCCGGGTGCTCGGCTTCCGATCCGTGGACACCCGCTTCAAGGTGACCGCGACGAAGTGGGCCCAGGGCCCGGGGAAGAAGGCCGCCCAGGAGGCCCTCAAGCAGGTGAAGCTGCGGATCTATCGGGACCAGGACAAGGCGATCGTGGTCATCAAGCACCCGCCGCCCGCGGGTGGGACGACCTACGGCGCCGATCTGAAGGTTTTCGTACCGGCGGAGCTGGCCGTGGACGTCGACAGCACGAAGGGGTCCATTGGGGTCTTCGGGATCGTCGGCAGTGTCACCGCGCGAACCGTGAAGGGCGACATCGAGGGCCGGGGTCTGGGCAGTCGCATGGTCGCCTCCACCGCTGCCGGCAAGGTGGTGGCGTCGGGCGAGCTGGGGTTCTTCGAGGTGAGCACGAAACAGGGAGACGTCAGGGTGAACATCCGGAAGCGGAAAACCCTGTCCGATGCCAGCTCGGCCGCCACCGGAAAGGGGAACATCCTGGTGACCCTCAGCCGGGACTTCAATGCCCAGCTCAGCGCGCGCGCCGCGTCCGGCTCGATCAGTATCCCCTTTCCCGGGCTCAAGACCACAGGCACCAGCCGCACGGGAACCCTGGGCAGCGGCGGCAAGCTGCTGAGCCTCTCCACCTCCCGCGGGACGATTCGGATCATCGCCAAGGACTACACCAGCACCCAGATCATGTACCGGGAGCGGTCCGGAATGCGAAAAAAGAGGCCGAGTCACCAGCACGATCACATGCATCCCGGCCGATTTCCGCAGGGTCTGACCCCTCCGCACCCGATGCGACCGGACCCGATGCACTAGTCCTTGAACACGGCGGTGGGTTCCCGTAGAATCTTCAGCTATGTCAACTAGAAACACGATCATCACGTCTCTGCTCACGGCGCTGATCACGTCGATCTGTACATTTTTCGCTTTGGACTTCGTCAAGACCCTGAAGAACAAGCCCAAGGAGGTGATGGTGCCTCAGGTGGTGGGGCTGATGCCGTCTCAGGCCATGGAGGTGCTCGACGGGCGGAAGCTACGGCTGCAGATCATCGAGCGACGGGCGGACCCGAAGATCCCCAAGGGGCAGATCTGCTCTCAGCACCCACTCTCGGACTCCAAGGTGCTTGCCCACAGCGCGGTCAACGTGGTGCTGAGCGCCGGCCCCCCGCGCGTTTCCGTGCCCACCTGTCGCGGCATCAAGCTGCAGGACTACACGGTCCTGCTCACCAAGCAGAAGCTCAGGCTGGGCAAGCTCACCTACGGAGCCGGCGAAGGCATGAAACCGGGAGAGATCGTCTCCTGCAGCCCGGCGAGCGGCACGGTGGTGAAGCCCGAGGCCACCGTGGATCTGGTGGTGGCGAAGAGGGCGGACGAAGAAAAAGACGTGCCCAAGCTTCGGGGGATGAGCTGCACGGCGGCAAAGAAAGCCATCGTGGAGGCCGGGTTCACCGTGGGCAAGGTGAACTGGCGCGCCTACGACGCTCGGCCCTACTCCGTGGTCAAGCAGGAGCCCGACGCGGGGACCAAGGCCAAGGCCGGCGCTCCGATCGACCTGTACTGCACCAAGGAAGACGACTGAGTCACCACTGAGGTGCCCATCCTGGTACCGCTCGAACATCCGCTCGATCCCGCTCGATACGGCACCAAGGCAGCGCAGCTGGCCCGGGCGCGCGCGCACGGCCTGGACACACAAGCCGGGCTCGTGCTCGGGGTGGAAGTCCACGCCGCCGCCCGTTCGAGGGGGGGGCGCCTGGATCCAACGCTCGTTTCGGCCCTGGGCCCGGCACTCGCAGCTCTGGGCGCGGGGCCCTATGTGGTGCGGACGTCGGCCGCGGACGAGGATCAGCCCGGGCACTCCTCGGCCGGGCTGTATTCGAGCGAGCTGGGCTGCTTGGATGCACAGGCCGTGGCCGCCGCCATCGAGCGCTGCTGGGCGGGCGCTCACTCCGAACGGATCGCGGTCTACCGCGAGGCCACCGGGCAGTCCGCTCCCCACCGCCTGCCCGACGTCGCGATCCTAGTGCAGCCCCAGCTCACCGCCCGTTGGGCCGGGGTCCTGTTCACCCGGGATCCCCGGATCGGCCCCGATGCCCCGGTCGCCCTGGTGGAGCTGGTCCCGGAATCGACGACCCTCGTGACCGCGGGGCTGGTCAATCCGCACCGGACCCGCATTTCCCGAACCGGTCCCCCATGGCCGGAGCTCCCCCCGCAAACGCCGGTGGCGGGCCTCGCCCAGCGGCTCGCAGCGCTGGCCGACCTCGCCGAGGAGATCGTGGGCGGTCCGGCAGACGTGGAGCTGGCCCTGTCCGCGGACGATCGCCTGGTGGTGCTTCAGCTGCGCCCGATCACCGCCTTTGCCGCAGCGCCGATTCCCCCGTCGCCGGCCCCAACTGAGGGGGACGATGCGCTGACCTGGACCTGGGACCGCGATCACAATCCGGATCCGCTGTCGCCGTTGCACGCCTCGCTCATCGCTCACCTCGATGGCCGCGCCGCCCTCCCCTTTCGCCTCAAGACCGTGAATGGATTCCTGTACACCGCCCCCCGCGGTGAGCCGCGTCCGGCCACGCCGGACGCCGCGGCCGGACGCTGGCAGAAGCAGCGGCTCCACCTCGACGCGCTGGTCCGAGAGCTGGAGGCGCTGGAGTCGACCGCTGTCGAGCTGCCGGTGCTGCTGGAGCGATTCGCCGATTTCTACGAGTCCTACGCAGCGGTCGATCTCAAGGCGTCCCATCACACCTGGGCGAGACAGCTCGGCGCGGCCCTGGCCGAGGGAGCCCTGGACCGGAAAGGTGCCTCGGACGCGCTCGCCGGAGTGCAAACCCCGCTCACCTCGGGCTTGCGTGAGCTCGCCGCCCTCGCGGCACCTCACCCGGAGCTCGTCGCCCAGCTGCGCGCGGGGCTCCCCACGGCACAGCTGGGCTGCTCGGAGTTCGAGTCAGCCTTCGGGGCGCTAATGGAGAGCGCGGGAGCGCTGTCCCCAGCCTGGGATCTCGCAGCGCCGACCCTGGCCGAGGACCCGGCCGGGCTCCGCATCGCGATCGCCCAGCTCACCGAGCTCCCGGTGGGCATGACCGGAGATCCGGACGCCGTTGATCCCCGGCGCCGAAACCTGGGAGCGGACGAGGAGGACGACCTGATCTTCGCCCGCGCCCTGGCGACCCTGCGGCGCTTCTGCCTGCGCGCCGGAGCCACGCTGCAGGGCCGCGGGGTCATGGACCGAGCCGAGGACATTTTCTGGTTGGATTTCGACAGGCTGAAGGAGCTGCTCGCGTCTCCGGCAAGGGCCGATCAGCGGCCTCGGATCGCGGCGGCCCGGAAACCAGGAGCGCCGCTGGATCCGCCGGTGATCCTCCGGGGCGGCGAGGAGATCCATGTGCCCGGCCCGGCGCCCGGTGAGGTGGTGCTGCGAGGCGTCGGTTGCGGGGGCGGGACAGCCCTCGGCAAGGCCCAGGTTGTGCGCCGCCCCGGTCTCCGCGGGTGGACGGCCGGGACATCCGGCACCGCGCGCATCGTGGTCTGCGCGACGCTGCTGCCGTCCATGGTCCCGCTGCTGATCGGTGCCGCCGGAGTCGTCACGGATCACGGAGGACTGCTCAGCCACGGAGCCATCCTGGCGCGGGAGCTCGGGGTTCCGGCCGTGCTGGGCATCTCCGGGGCGAGCCGCCACATCTCGACGGGAGAGCTCCTATGGCTGGACGGAGACCACGGGGTGGTGATCCGGCTCCACCCCTGAGCAACCGTTCACGTGGTGGACGAACCAGCACCCCGCGCAGCGCGGGCTACCCCTTGAGGGGACGGGAGGGGTGTCTTCCGCCGCGCAGCGGCGGATCTGTCGCGCTTGTATCGGCACCGAGCACGGCCTGGCACCTCCCGGAGATCGATCCGCAACTTCGCGGCTGTTGCGGTAGGAATGCCCCTTTCGGGGTGCCTCGCTACGCTCGGAGGGTGCCGCAAATAGCACCCCCGTGAACACATCCACCCCAGACGGTCGTTTTTTTCGGCTGTCAGAGGCCGTAACTACTCGGGTTCTTTGTCCAGCGCCTCGTTCACTCGTTCCCGTAGATCCTTCCCGACCTTGAAGAACGGCAGCTTCTTGGGCTGCACGTGAACGGTCGCACCGGTGCGAGGATTACGACCTTCGTAGGACTTGTAGGAGCGGACGGTGAAGCTGCCAAAACCTCGAATTTCGATTCCGTCGCCCTTCTTGAGGGAATCGATCATCGTGTCGAAGACACAGTTCACCACCAGCTCTGCTTTGCCCTTGGGCAGCTTCAGCTTTGCCGCGACGGATTCGATCAGCTCAGATTTTGTCATGCGTTTCGGCTCCCGAATCGAGGCTTGCGAAAGGATGGTAGCGTAGACTAACCCCGCGATCAAACAAAAAAATCAGTCGTGTGTCCGTTCGCGTCAACGGGTGTCAGCGCCCTTGACGCCCCCGCATTTTTCTGCTCTGGTCAGGCGCCCAAGGAGGTCACCATGGACAGTCCGCGAGTCGCTCGCGTCTCTGAAGTCATCTGCTCATCCACAACCAGCTTCGATGATGCCGTCAAGGTGGGTTTCGACCGCGCCAAGAAGACCCTGCGCGGAGTGACCGGCCTGAGGGTGCGGGAGCAGACCATCGCCGTCGTAGACGACGAAATCACGGAGTATCGCGTCCGGATGGAGGTCATCTTCGTACTGGACGACTGACTATTCGGCGCGGCGATCCAGGCACGCCAGGATCATCGCCAACGACTTCTGGAGCGCCGGTCGTTCGCGCAGCCCGCGCAGCAGCAACGTTCCTACCACCAGGCCCGGTGTGCCCGCCACGGTGGCATCGGTCACGCCGCGCGGGAGGGAGGTGACCGACGCGGTGCCCTGCAAGCTGATGGGCACACCCAGGAGCATGGAGAGCCCGATCACGCCGGTGGCCGACACCAGATACTCTTCCAACCCGGACGAAATCAGCGCCGCCAAGGCGGCCGTGGTGCCCGCCTCGCCGCCCGCGTCGCTGGCGCGCATCGCTCGGAGCGCCTCGTGGTAGCGCGCCGTCACACTCGCCCGGAGCGAGAGCGCCTGCTCCGGGTCCACGCCGAGGTTGTCCGCCAGTCGGTCGTACAGCGCAAGCTCCCCCGGATCCTCTCGCCCATCCGCCAAAGCCACGGCCCAGGCAAAGGAAAGCATGGCCCGGCGCCGGTCGGGGCTGGCCGCGCTGTCCGTGGCCCGGGTCGCCGCCTCGCCTTTGTCCCCGCCGGTCGCCGAGCCCACGCCGTTATTCGAGCCGGTAATTGGGCGCTTCCTTGGTGATAATCACGTCATGCACGTGGCTCTCGCGCAGGGCCTGGGGCGAGATGCGGATGAGCTCTGCCCGCTCGTGGAGGTCCGGAATGGTCGGACAGCCGGCGTATCCCATGCCGGACTTGATCCCGCCCACCAGCTGGTACACGGAGCGGGAGAGGCTGCCCTTGTAGGGAACCCGGCCTTCGATGCCCTCGGGGACCAGCTTGGACTCCTCCTGACCGCCCTGGAAGTACCGGTCGGCGCTGCCCGCCCGCATGGCGCCGATGGAGCCCATGCCCCGGTAGACCTTGTAGCTGCGGCCCTGGTAGAGCACGATCTCCCCGGGCGACTCATCCGTGCCGGCGAAGAGGCTGCCGATCATGACCGTGTGCGCGCCGCCCACCAGGGCCTTCACGATGTCCCCCGAGTACTTGATGCCCCCGTCGGCGACGAGCGGGATCCCGGTTTCCCGGGACACCCTGGCGCACTCCATCACCGCCGTCAGCTGCGGCACGCCGACGCCGGAAACGATGCGGGTCGTGCAGATGGAGCCCGGGCCGATGCCCACCTTGACCGCGTCCACGCCGGCGTCCACGAGCGCCTTGAAACCGGCGGCCGTTCCGACATTCCCCGCGACGACCTGAGCCTTGGGGTACGCGGAACGGATCTTCTTCACCGCCTCGAGCACTCCCCGGGAGTGGCCATGGGCCGTGTCGATGCATAGTACGTCCGTGCCCACGGCCAGCAGCCGCTCGGCGCGCTCCTCCAGATCCGGACCGGTGCCCAGGGCGGCACCGACCCGCAGCCTCCCCAGCTCATCCTTGACCGCGAACGGATTCACCTCGGCCGCCTGAATGTCACGGATGGTGATCAACCCCTTGAGACGCCCTTCTTTGTCCACCACCACCAGCTTCTCGATGCGGTGCTCGTGGAGCAGCTCCTTGGCGGCTTCCGGATCCACGCCCTCCTCGACGGAGATGAGCTCCGTGGTCATCACGTCGCCGATGCGCTGCTGCAGGTTCTTTTCGAAGCGGATGTCACGGTTGGTCAGAATGCCCACCACCCGCTCGTTCTTGACCACCGGCAGGCCGGAGAAGTGGTGCCGGCTCATCAGCCCCAACGCGTCCCCCAGGGTCTGGTCCGGGTGCACGGTCACCGGGTCCACGACGATGCCGCTCTCGGACTTCTTGACCTTGATCACTTCGGTCGCCTGGACCTCGGGGGAGAGGTTCCGGTGGATCACGCCCAAGCCGCCCTCCCGGGCTAGAGTGATCGCCGTCTCCGCCTCGGTCACCGTGTCCATGGCGGCCGAGATCAGCGGAATATTCAAGCTGATCTCGTTGGTCAACTTCGTCGACACGTCACATTCGGACGGTAGCACCTCGCTGTAGGCCGGTAGAACCAGCACGTCGTCGAAGCTCAGGGTCTGCACAAGCTCACGGGATCGATCCATGGGGGGGTCCTCTCTGCGCGCCGGTCCACCTCCGGCGCGCCGACGCATCATAAAGGAGGTCCCCAAGGGTGTAAAGGCATGTCCCGGGCATGGGGACGGACTTAAGTTTCCAAGCTTTTGCGGCAAGAACTTAAAAACTTGTAAGCGTTCACGTGGGAGACGGCACAGCGCCCCCCGCGCCGCGCGGGCTGCCCCTGGCGGGGACGGGAGGGGTGTCGTCCGCCGCGGAGCGGCGGAGCTGTCGGGCTGGTAGCGGCGCTGTGCGATTGCTGGCACCTGCCGGAGATCGGTCCGCCGCTTCGCGGCTCAGCTCTCCC
>JBDRSE010000220.1:0-5817 GCA_043825095.1 bacterium | reverse complement strand
GTCTGCGACCAACTATTAAAACCCTCCTTCGCCGAAAATCAGTTTGGACTCATAGTTGTATAAATTGCACTCTCGAAATTTATCGAAATCGGAAATCCGAAATCGGAGGTCGGAGGTCGGAGGTCGGAGGTCGGAGGTCGGAGGTCGGAGGTCGGAGGTCGGCAAGACTTCGTGCTCTTTTTTTGATTTGATTACGTTTCGGTAACATCTTCTAATAAAAGGATAAAACAGCAGTTGACGTATTTTGGCTGAATGATTATCATTCAAGGCATGAATGGAAATCATTCAGCAGCGGAATGGAAGTACCGGCGGCGGTGGCTCGGTGAGCAGCTCCGCAAGGCGGCGGACGCGCATCCGGTGCTGGTCCTGACGGGCGCGCGCCAGGTGGGGAAGAGTACGCTGCTGCAGCACGAGGCGCCTTTTTCGGGGTGGCGGTATCAGAGCCTCGACGAGCTGGATGTGAGAGATCAGGCGCGGCGCGAGCCGGAGGCGCTGTGGGCGGGAGCCCAGCAGGTGATCATCGACGAAGTGCAGCGGGTGCCGGAGCTGCTGTCAGCGGTCAAGCGCGAGGTGGACCGGCGACAGCGGCGCGTGCGCTTCGCGCTCACCGGCTCGGCGAACCTGGCGATGATGTCGAGCGTGTCCGAGTCGTTGGCGGGCCGTGCGGTTTCGTTCGTGCTGCCCCCGATGACAATCGGGGAGGCGACGGGTGGCAAGCGGCGGGGGCTCGTGGGGAAGCTCCTCGCGGGAGAGCTCCCGCGGGAGAGCGTGAACCGGGCGCCCGAGGTCGAGCTGTCGGAGCTGCTCGTTCGTGGCTTCGTCCCACCGGTGCTCGGCCTGCCGGACGCCGACGCCGTGCTGCGGTGGTGGGAGGGCTATGTTTCGACCTACCTGGAGCGGGATCTGCGGCAGCTCTCCCAGGTGGAGTCCCTGCCGGACTTTCGACGCGTGATGGAGGCCTTCGCGTTGCGCAGCGGACAGCTGGTGAATCAGACGGAGGTGTCGCGCGACGTCGGTGTGAGCCAGCCCTCGGTGCACCGCTATCTCGGTTTGTTGGAGACGTCGATGGTCGTGCATCGACTGCCGGCGTTCTTTCGCAATCGGACGAAGCGGCTGATCAAGCGTCCGAAGCTGTACTTTCTGGACCCTGCGCTGGCGGCGTTTCTGGTGGGGCACTTCGACGCGGAGTCACTGCTGCGGTCCCGGGAGGCGGGCGCGCTGTTCGAGACGTTGGTCCATCTCCAGCTCAGGGCGGCGGCCGAGCTGCTGACGCCCAAGGCATCGATCTTCTACTGGCGGACCACCACGGGGCGGGAGGTGGACTTCGTGCTCGAGCAGGGGAGGCGGCTCGTGGGGTTCGAGGTGAAGCTGTCCCCCAAGCCGCGGTACGAGGACACCGCCGGCCTGCGCCTGTTCCTGCAGGAGTATCCCGAGGCGGACGCGGCCGTGCTGGTGCACGCGGGAAACCGGACGAAGCGTCTCGGGGACAAGATCGTCGCGCTGCCCTGGTACCTGTTGAGCTGAGCTCTGATCGTCAGGCGGGTGTGCCGCCGGATCAGGTATCGGCGCGTGGCGTCGCGCGTTCAGGCGGCGGCGCGGGGGTCGGTGCGCGCGACGTTCTGGACGTTCGATTCGGTGATGCGGAGGTGGGACCAGATGAGCTCCTTGGCCAGCTCGACGTCGAATTCGTGACAGGAGAAGACGTCCATCATGACGGCCTTGCGTAGGGGCCAGCCGTGTAGGGCGATGTGCGAGGTTGTGATCTGACAGATGACAGACCAGCCTCCTTCGTCGTCGGTGGTTTCGAGCTTTTCCGGATCGACGGGCACGCGGGTGGCGACCGGGCGCTGCAGATAGGTCATGCCCAGCGCGTCGACGAGCGCGTCAAAGAGATTACAGATTTTGGTTGGGTTTTCGAGGACGGCGCCGTCCTCGACGTAGGCGTCGATGATCAGATGTCGACCGGTGATTGCATTCATTCTTAATGTACCTCAATCGTCTGCGTCCAGCATCCAGTCACTCTCGCCGTCGGCGCTGCAGGGCGGGACGGCATGGTGGTTGTGGAGGGACGGACTCAGGGGATCCTCGGAAGGATCCGCAGTGAATGAGCCGTAGCTCGAGTACTTGCTGGTTCCTGTTTCCTGTTTGCCACTTGGTGACACGTTAACCTCTCACGGCACCATGCCGGTAATTCCCCGCCCTTGAGCGGTGGCAATAAAGTAGCGAAAAACCGACAAAAAGCAATAGCAAAAAACGCAATGATTGGGGGGGGGTGGAGCGGATTCTCAGGGACTGGTCCGGCGGGCGGGATCAGGTTTGGTGGCGGGCGGGATCAGGTGGGCCGCCGGGCCTGGATAAAAAGGGTGGCGTGCGGGGGCGGCCTGGGTGGCGTGCGCGGTCAGTCGGGGTGCCGCACGATGACAGTGGTGGTTATTCCGCCGCGGACGTTGAACAGAGCGCGGATTTCGGCCTTGCGGGGTGTGAGGGCCGAGACGAGGTCGTCGAGGATTCGGTTGGTGACCGCCTCGTGGAAGGCGCCCTCGTCCCGGAAGGACCAGAGGTAGAGCTTGAAGGACTTGAGCTCGACGCAGAGCTTGTCGGGCACGTAGGTGACGGTGATGGTCGCGAAGTCCGGCTGCCCGGTCATCGGGCACAGGCACGTGAACTCGGGGCAGTCGATGACAATCTCGTAGTCCCGGTTCGGGTTCGGATTGTCGAAGGTTTCCAGATCCTTGCTGGGGATGGTGGGCATGGCTGGTGCTCCTGTGCGTTTTTGGGCGCCAATGTGGGCGGTTCGCCTGCGCCCAGAGCCGGACTATACCTCAGCCCGGGCGTGTACGAGACCTGGGGAAGAGGGGTGGGAAAAAAAAATGGGTTCGCCAGAACTTTTTTGTGCCGAAGGCGTCAGTAACTCTGTTCGTCACCCGTTACATAGGCATGGGAACGAGGTCGACACACGGCAGCCTGGAATGAGATGGGTCGCGTGGCGGTTTCTATTCCACGTGCGCCCGGCAGGGGCCGGCTGCGTTTCGGTTGCGTCGGTTGGGAAGGTTGAGCCCCAAGGTTGAGTAAGAGAGAGAGCCTACGAGCTCGGAGCTGGAGATACCATGAAGAACCTGGATCGACTCGCAAGAATCACCAATCGCGCTCGACTCGTGTACCGTGTCCGGCACGCCGTGGAGGGTGCGCTGGTGGTGGGTATCGTGGCGGCGGCGTTCGCCTTCACGGCCCTGCTGGCCGTGGGGCTCGGATTCGTAGCCAGCTCCATCTGGCAGTCGGTGGCCGTGGGCTGCTCCATCGGCGTGGCCCTCGGCGCCCTCGCCGGCGCGCTTCGGCCCCTCAGCGACCAACACGTGCTCCAGCGCGTCGACCGTGATCACAAGCTCGGCAACGCGCTCTCCACCGCCCGGGAGTTCCTGCTCGGCGCCGACGGCGCTCCCCGGGACGTGCTCATGGCCGCCCACATCCACCAGAGCCTGGAACGAGCCGAAGGCATGATGTTCGCCCGGGCGGTGACCCTGAATCTCGGTACGCGAGCCAGAATCCTCGGAATCCTCTGCGTCTGCATCATCTCCGTCGCCCTGATCTAACCCTCCCGCGAAGCGGATCCCCGAGCCGGATCCCTCGATAATCCCCAGTCTGATCCACAATCCCCGGACCCCAGGGAAGGACGTTGACGTAGACGCTGGATTTCTGTATCTTTTATCGGCCATTGCATGGCTTGAAAGGTAGCGGTATGGACGCCAGATCTCGCGCTTCCCTTCGGTTCTGTGTGATTGCCATCGCCCTGCTCGGCTTTTCGACGGCTGCCATGGCGGCAGCCAAGAAGATCCGCGTAGGAGTGGGCCAGTCGGTGAACATCAACACGCCGAAGAAGGTCGTCCAGGTCCACGTGATCAACCCGCGGGTCACGGACGTGGTTCGGTACACCTCCAAGGGTGCCACCATCGTCGGGATCACCGGCGGGGTGACGGAGATCCACTTCACCCTGTCGAACGGCCGGGTGTACAAGGTGCAGGTCCAGGTGTCCAAGCAGCAGGTGAGCCAGCTCCTGCAGGCGGTGAAGGACTTCATGGGACCGGTGGAGGGCGTCTACCCGCGGATGTTCGGGGACCTGGTGATCATCGACGGCCGGGCGCTGACCGCCGGGGACTACGGGCGGGTGATGAAGGCGGTGAAGCTCTTCGGCGAGAAGCGGATCAAGAACTTCGCCGGCTACCAGCCGAGCGCGGTGGCGGAGATCAACAAGACCCTGCAGGCGGCCGGGCTGAACACGGTGAAGGCGAACCTGTACTCCGGCATGGTCTACCTCGAGGGCGCGGTGGGCTCGGCCACGGAGCAGACCAAGGTCAAGATGCTCATCCAGAACATGGACCTCAAGGTCGTGGATCTGATCACGGTGGGCAAGGGCCGCCAGGTGCTGGTGGAGGTGAAGTTCGTCGAGCTGGTGCAGAACACGGACATCAAGTTCGGTCTGGAGCTGCCGGCGGCCATCACGGCGTCGGGCTCCATCATCGGACAGATCGGCATCCAGCCCTCGGGCGGGGCGAGCAACAACATCTCGTTGCAGCTCCAGACGCCGGAGACGGCGATGTCGCT
The DNA here is from genome assembly GCA_043825095.1 of bacterium. Classification (GTDB taxonomy): domain Bacteria; phylum Myxococcota_A; class Polyangia; order HGW-17; family JAJRWW01; genus JBDRSE01. The sequence goes on along the minus strand of JBDRSE010000220.1, from coordinate 1,218 downwards.
CCAGATGAAGATGCTGTTCAAGCGTGGCTTCGCGCGCATGTTGGCCAAGCCGAAGCTCGTCTGCGGCTCGGGCGGCAATGCGAAGTTCATGGTCGGCGGCGAGGTGCCCATCGTGAGCTGCACTCCCCTGGGCGCCTGCTCGGTGGAGTTCAAGGAGTACGGCGTGGTCATGAAGCTCCAGCCCATCGCCGACAGCCGCGGCAACATCACGGCCAGCTTGGAGGCCGAGGTGTCCGAGCTCGACTGGTCCGTGGTGTCCCACGGCATTCCCGGCTTCATCACGCGCCGGGTGAAGACCACCGTCACCATGCAGGAGGGCTCCACCCTCGTGCTGAGCGGCCTGTACAAGAACACCGGCTCCAAGACGACGAACAAGATCCCGATCCTCGGACACATCCCCATCCTGGGGGAGCTGTTCAAGTCGCGGGAATTCCAGCGCGGGAAGACCCAGCTGGCGATTTTCATCACTCCGCGGATCATCAATCCGCAGCACCCCTGGGTCCGACGGACCATCAAGACGTTCGAGCGGCGGTACGACCGCTTCAAGTCGAAGATCGAGTGGGAGCTGTTCGATTAGTCCGCGAGAACGTGACGACGCAACCTGTAACCGGCTAGCGGAGGCGAAATGTATGCCGTAGTGATCACCGAAAAGGGTGGTGAGCAGCGCCGACTCGATTTCGACAAGAACGAGGTGACCATCGGGCGTGTGCAGGGCAACGACGTGATCCTGCCCAAGGGCAACGTGTCCAAGCGGCACTCCCGGATCGTGGTGAAGGACGGGAAGTTCATCATCGTCGATCTGAAGTCCACCAACGGCACGTACGTCAACGGTCGGAAGATCACCAGCCCCCTGGTGATCAAGGCCTCGGATCGGGTCTACATCGGCGATTTCATCATCCACATCGATGACGGAACCACCGGGGCCGAAGCGGCCCCCGTGGGCGCCCCCCCGCCGCCGCCGGCTGCGGCCGCGAGCGCCCGGCCGGTCCCGCCGTCCCAGCCCCCGCCGCGCCGCGCCGCGCCGTCCGAGGAGGCGCCGCCCCAGCCCCCGCCGCGCAGCCACCCCGCCGCCCCGCCGGAACGCCCGGCCTACATGGACGAGGACGACGGGCTCGATCCCCTGGGGCAGCAGCCTCCGCCCGCCGCCGCGCCGCCGCCGCGGCGCGCCACTGGGCCGCAGCCGCCCGCGGCGCAGCCCCCCGCCGCCTATGCCGAGGA
>JBDRSE010000219.1:0-38712 GCA_043825095.1 bacterium | reverse complement strand
GAAAGGCTGGGACCCCTTCCGGAGATCGATCCGCCACTTCGTGGCTCCCTTCGCCCCCTCCTCCCCCCCAGGGGTACCCTCGCTACGCTCGGAAGGTGCCGCAAATAGCACCCCCGTGAACACATACAAATCGGGTATCATTGGACCTGCCATGTGCCGAACGTCTGCCATCCCTTTGAGTCACCGTCTCGCCAAAGGGTTGCTCTGCCTCGCGCTGATGACCGCGGCCGTGGCGGCCGGGCCGAGGCCGGCGGCCGCTCAGCGCATCACCGTGGAGGCGGATCAGAAGGCGCTCACGGCGCTGCTCCGGCGACAGGCGGGAACGCAGTGGGTGCTCCTGGCGTGGCACGGCGAGGCCCGGCTGGTGCTGGTCAATCCCCGACTCAGCATCACGCCCCTCGGGATCTACGTCGCCGGCACCCTCAAGAGCGTCGCACCCGATTTCACGACGGAGATCGAGGTCCGGGTGCGGCCCATGGTGAAGGGGGCCACCGTGACGGTCAGCCCGGCGGACATCCTCGTCACCCGCCCCACGGGTGTCTGGGGATACCTGCCGCGGAAGATCCTGACCCGGTGGCTGCGCAGCGGGTCCGGGGCCAAGCACCTCGCCGGGTACGGCCTGGATCTGGCCCCCCTGCTCCAGGCCCTGGGCAAACCGTCCAAGATGACCGTGAAAGTCCGGCTCGGGTTCGGCCGCGTGACGCTGATCGTGTCGCTGTAGCCGACCGGCTGCGGTCAGCCCTTGGCGGCCGGAGGGGGAGGCGGAGGCTCCAGAAGCTTGGACCCCGCCTCCTGCAGGTTCTCCACCGACAGGATCTCGATGCTGAGGTCGGCGTAGGCCTCCCGGGGGAGATCCAGCGCCTCGGCGACCTTCTTGAGATAGGCGTCCTCATCGAAATCCAGCACGTCGTCCGCCTCGGTGACGGCCGCGACCAGCTCGATGAGCTTCCGCTTCTCGATCTCGTCGGTCAGCTCGAGCGATTTCGCCGCCTCGGCAGGGTCGAACGTCTTGTGGTTGAAGCCCTTGAGGCGCGTCTCCATCTCCGTGGGGACCTCGTCCTCACCCATGACCTCGGCGAGCAGCTTCTTCACCGCGGCAAACTCCCGACCATCCAGCCGGCTGTCGGCAAAGGCAGCGCCCATCAGCAGATCCGCTATCAGCTCGTTTCGCATACTCATGTCTTTTACCAAACCCGGTTGTTGTTCAGGCAGTTGGGTCCTAGAGAGTACCAAAAGGGCGGTCCTGATCAAAGGGGTTTCGCGCACCCGGGGTCAGGGCGCTCGCGCCCGGCCCCGAAACCCTTGAATCCAGGCTTGACCGGCGAACCGCCATACATTACATAGCGACACTCTCGAGTCCGCGCCCTCGGGGCTGCGGAGCGGGCGAGTCGCAACGTGTGCAAGCAGCGGAAACAGCAGATTGCCCGGCGCCGGACCTTCGGCATCATCAGCCATCCGGACGCCGGGAAGACCACCCTCACCGAGAAGCTCCTGCTCTACGGCGGGGCCATCCAGACCGCGGGGGCCGTGAAGGCCCGCCGGGCGAGCCGCCACGCCACGAGCGACTGGATGCAAATGGAGCAGGAACGGGGCATCTCCGTCACCACCTCGGTGATGAAGTTCAACTACCGGGACTATGAGGTCAATCTCCTCGACACCCCGGGCCATCAGGACTTCTCCGAGGACACCTACCGCGTGCTCACGGCGGTGGACTCGGCGCTGATGGTCATCGACCGCGTCAAGGGGGTGGAGGCCCAGACCGAGAAGCTGATGGAGGTCTGCCGGATGCGCAACACGCCGGTGCTGACCTTTGTCAACAAGCTCGACCGGGAAGGCATGACACCCCTGGACCTGCTCTCGGACATCGAGGAGAAGCTCCAGATCGAGTGTGCGCCGCTGGCGTGGCCCATCGGTATGGGCAAGTCCTTCCAGGGGGTCTACAACCTCTACCGCAGGCAGCTGAACCTGTTTACTCCCGGCTCCGATACCCGCAACCATGACGTGATCACCATCACCGACCTGGCGGACCCACGCCTGGACGTCGAGCTCGGCGCCCGGGTCGCCGACGAGCTGAGGCAGGACATCGAGCTCCTCTCGGGGGCCGCCAACCCCTTTTCCCTGGAGGACTACCTGAAGGCCAACCAGACGCCGGTGTTCTTCGGCAGCGCCATCAACAACTTCGGTGTCCAGGAGCTCCTCGACGCCTTTGTCGAGCTGGCTCCGCCCCCGGGGCCGCGAGATACACTGACCCGTAGGATCTCCCCGTCCGAGGAGGCGTTCTCGGGATTCGTCTTCAAGATCCAGGCCAACATGAACCCCGCCCACCGCGATCGTATCGCCTTCCTCCGCATCTGTTCCGGGCGCTTCAACCGGGGCATGAAGGTCCTGCACCACCGCCTGGGGCAGGTCGCGACCCTGGCCAACGCCACCATCTTCATGGCCCAGGATCGGACCAACGTGGAGGAGGCCTGGCCCGGCGACATCATCGGGCTGCACAACCACGGCAACATCAAGATCGGCGACACCTTCACAGAGAAGGAGCCGCTGCAGTTCACTGGCATCCCCAGCTTCGCCCCGGAGCTCTTCCGACGGGTGCGCCTGAAGTCGCCGCTCAAGAGCAAGCAGCTCGACAAGGGCCTCAAGCAGCTCTCCGAGGAGGGGGCCATACAGGTGTTCCGTCTGCTCCAGGGGAACGAGTGGATCCTCGGGGCCGTGGGCGCGCTCCAGTTCGAGGTCACCATGGCCCGGCTCAAGAACGAGTACCACGTGGACGCCGTGACCGAGTCCATCGACTTCGCCGCCATGCGCTGGGTTTCCTGCGACGCTCCGAAGGTTTTCGAGGGGTTCCTCCAGAAAAATCAGAACAACCTGGCGCGGGATTCCGAGGGCAACCTGGCCTATCTCGCCGCGAGCAAGTGGCGCCTCGAGTTCACCCAGGAGAATTGGCCCGACATCGCCTTCCACGCCTTCCGCGAGAATTTCTGATCCGTGGTGCCGGGGGGGGCGTCAGGGCTCCGGTTCCAACGGAGACACGCGATGGCCAGACGCGCGCACGAGCAGCGCGAGCACTGACAGGGCCTGGCCGATGCGTCGTGCGGATCGACCGCGGAAGGGTGTGGCCATGGGCTGCAACCCCTCGCTGTGCAGGACCGCCGCGAGGGAGCCGCAGCCGGCCCGGCGCAGGTTGCAGTAGGCGGCCTTGAGCAGCACCGGATGGAATGCGGCGTCGGTGAGCCCGGCGACGAGGTCGAGGGTGGACTGGTTCCAGGCGGCCACGCGGGGTTGCGAGCCCAGGAACCGCCGCCAGTCGCGCCGCAGCTCCGCGGCGGTCACGCCGTCGGCGAGCTCCTCCGCGGTGAGCTCCAGGTGCCTGAGGTGGTTTGGGTTGGGGGCCGCTCCGTCGCGCAGGAGCCGCTCGAAGGTCCGGCCGCTGGCCGGGCGCAGGGCGACCCAGTGCACCGGCCGCCGACTGCCGTCCGCGCAGGCCACCGACTCGGTGTAGACGAGCACGACATCGGCGTAGTGCTCCAGGAGCGGGGCGTGCACCGGGTGCGGCTCGCCAAAGCGCACGCGTCGGCGCGAGCCCGCCGCCTCGCGCTCGATGACCGCGACCTGGGCGTCGATCATGGCATCGAAGGCCTCCAGGAGCCGATCCAGCCCTCGGGACTCGGGCTCCAGGATGCGCAGCGCCTCCACGATGGCCTCGATGGTGGAGCGCCCGAGGGGATCCGGCTCGCCCCGGATGCGGTAGCGCTCCGGTGTCTGAGGCTCCAGGTGGAAGTGCGGCAAGGAGCCGAGCCACGGGTTCGACCGGTAGAGCCGGTGCGCGTTGCCCCAGGTTCCGTCGAGCAGGAGCAGGTGTGTCGGTCGCTCGGGGGGGGGCACCTGCGCGAGGGGCCGGGAGCCTTCGTGCGGGTAGAGCAGCCCTGTCCCCGGGGGCAGCGCGAGGGTTGCGGCAGGCTCTTCGCGCTCGTCGAAGTGCGCCACCACGAGGCGCACGTTGGCCAGCCCGCGCAGGGCGAGGGGCACGGTGCCCTTCGGATGAAACCGCTCCCGCGGGTGCTGCAGGATGGTGATCCCCGTCCGGTTGTCCACGGGCGGCCGGTCGGGAAGGTGCCGGCACACACAGCTCCCCACCGGCCGGTGGCACCGCCAGCACATCCGCCGACCCGGGAGCTCATCGCGCTCGTTTTGCCGTTCACGACCCATGGCCTCCCATGCTACCCGACTTTCGGGGGCGCCGCAGCCCGGCCTTTGCGCTGAGGGTGGCCGGTGGCGCAGCAGGAGGGTATGCTCTGCGTGAGGCAAACCATCCACGTGGAGGAATCTATGGGTCGGCGGAGAGCTCCTGCTCTAATTGTGGTCTTGCTGATTTCGGTGGCCGGCAGCGGGTGCCCGGCGGATCCGCCGCCACCTCGGCGCGCTTCACCGTCCGCGCGGGGACGGTTGTCCGCTCCCTCGGAAAGTGTCTGGCGGCCCACCGCACTGCCCAGGTACGCTCCCCGGGAAGAGGCGACCTCTTCCGCGCCGCGGGTTCCTCTACGGACGGCTCCGCAGCGCGAAATGAAGCCCATGCCTCCGCCGGACGGGATTGCGGTGGGGACCGCCCCAGCGGCCAAGACCGCCGGGCTGGCCGGTCGGGACCGGGCCTTTGCGAAGCAGGTTGCCCGGTTCCACGAGGGCGGACGCGCGGTGCGCGTGCTCGTGGAAACAGACAAGCCCTTGTACCGCCCCGGGGAAACCATCTGGGTGCGGGCCGCGGAGCTGCGGCTGCAGGGCAATCGCCCGGGCGCGGCCAAGGTCTGGCACGCCTACGAGCTGATCAGCCCCCGCGGAACCGTGGCCCAGGCCCAGCGGCTTGAGACCGAGCGCGGCCACTCCCGCACCCAGTTCGATCTCGACAAATCCGTGGCGGGCGGGGAGTACATCGTCCGGGTGCGGAATCGCAAGACCGGGCACCTGGGACAGCGCAAGGTGGTGGTGGGGGTCTACCAGTCACCGCGCCTCAAGAAGCGCCTGACTTTTGTCCGTCGCGCCTACGGCGCCGGCGACACGGCCGAGGCGGTGCTGACTCTTCACCGAGCCACGGGACAGCCCGTCGGGAACCACCAGATCCGCCTGGTGGCCCGGCTGGGGGGCAAGGTGATCAAGCGCTGGACCGCGCGCACCAACGCCAAGGGGGAGGCGCTGCTGGCCCTGCCTCTACCGGGCCGGCTCCTGTCGGACGAGGGACTTCTGAACGTCCTGGTGGAGGAGGGGGGCGTGACCGAGTCCATCGCCCGGCCCATTCCGCTGCTTCTCCGCCGGTTGAAGGTCGGGTTCTTCCCGGAGGGAGGCCGGGCGGTCTGGGGGCTCCCGTCCCGGCTCTACTTTGCGGCCCGGCGGGTGCGGGACGGCAAGCCGGTGGACTTCGAGGGCGAGGTGCGAGACGGCGGCGGCCGGGTGGTGGCCAGGGTGCGGTCCTTCCACGACGGCATGGGCCGCTTTCTGTTCACCCCCAAAAAAGTGGCCGGCAAAGCGCAGGTCTATACCTTGCACGTCACCCAGCCCCGCGGGATCAAGCAGACCTTCCGGCTCCCCGCGCCGGCGTCCCGGGGGGTGACCCTGCAGCTGGTAGACGACTATCGTTCGGATCAGCCGGCCCTGCAGCTCGCCGTCTACGCACAGCAGCGCGCGCGAGTGGTGATCACGGCCATGCAGTACGAAACCCTCATCGCTCAGCGGGCCGTCTGGCTCCAACCGGGTCGACAGCGCCTCACGCTGCCCCTTGCCCAGAGGTGGCGGGGGATCGTCCGGGTGACGGTGTTCGACGGCCGGTATCGCCCGCTCGCCGAGCGGCTCGTCTTTCGAAATCGCGGCCAGGGGTTGCGCATTTCGGTACGTCCGGACAAGCGCCGGTACCAGCCCCGGGACACGGTGACGCTCAAGCTGCGAGCGACCACGCCCGATGGTAAGCCCGTCCCCAAAGCGATACTCGGCGCCGCGGTGGTGGACGACACCGCCCTCAGCTTTGCCGACGACCACGAGCCCCACTGGCTGGCGCAGCGTTTTCTTACCGGCCAGCTCACGGGTGAGATCCACCGGGCGAATTTCTACTTCGATCCCCGGGAGCGCCGCGCCCCCCGGGCCCTGGATCTCGTCATGGGCACCCACGGCTGGCGTGATTTTCGCTGGACAGATTTGACGCGAGCGCAGCCGACGGCTCGGCGCAAGGCGGGGCGTGAGGGGGTGCGGAAGCCCGAGCAGCTTCGCGTGCTGCGGCGCAAGCCGCGCCCCTCCGCGGTTGCCCCCCGTCCCCGTCCGCGGCCCCGGGCGTCCGATCCCCCGGCTGGCGTCGCTCCGTTCAGGCGAGCCCCCGTCGTCATTCAACAGAACCGGATGATTATTGTGGACAAGATCTACTTCCGTCCACGACTCCGTCGCATCCGTCGTATCGCCTACCCCATTCTGGACGCCGTGGCCGTGACGCTGCGGAGCTGGCCGAACCTCAGGGTCTGTGTGGAGGGCCACACCGACAACCTTGAGGGTCAAACCGAGAGGCGCCGCGAGATTCTCTCCCGGCAGCGCGCCGAGTCTATCCACAAGTATCTGGTGAGCAAGGGTGTGCCCCGGGATAAGCTGGGCGTCTTCGGCTGGGGCTCCACCCGGCCCGTGGCCCCCAATGACTCCGCCGATAACCGGTCCCGCAACCGGAGGACGGAGTTTCGAATCGTCCGCCATGACGGCGGCAAGGTGGGGAGCTGCTTCATGAGCTTTGCGCGGGCGTTCCCCACGGAGTTCTACCAATCGCGAGAGGCGCCGGGGGGCATTCGGCGAGATTTTCGCGACACCGTGTTCTGGGATCCGGACATCGTAACCGATGACAAAGGCGAGGCCAGCGTTCAGTTCGGCCTGTCGGACAGCATCACCAGCTTCCGGATCCGCGTGAGCGGAGTGGGACAGGGGATGGGTGTTGGGCTGGGGATGGGTGGGGGGCGAGGCGTCCTGGGGCTGTCGGAGCGCCTCATCCAATCGTCCCGGCCGTTCCACATGGTGGTCAAGGCCCCGCTCGCCGTCTCGGCGGGCGACGGGATGGTGCTGCCCCTCACCCTCCGAAACGAGAGCAGGGGGCGGCTGCGGGTGCGGGTCCAAGCCACCCTGTCCGACCACTTCAAGCTGGTGAGCAATCCACTGCCGAGCACCATCACGCTGCCCGCCGGACGGTCCCGAACCTATTTCCTTCCAATTCGCGTGACGGCCAGGAGCGGCGCCGGGCGGCTCGTGTTCCGCGCCGTGAGCGACGGGCTTCAGGACGCCTTCTGGCACACCGTGGCCATCCGTCCACGGGGCGTGCCGCGGGACAAGAGCTGGGCCGGCGTGCTCCAGGGCGGCGAGACCCGGACCTTCCATCTCACCCTGCCGACCGACCTGAAGCAGGCCTCACCGGACATCGGGCTGAACCTCTATCCCAACCCCTTGGCCACCCTGACCAGCGGCATGGAGTCCATGCTGCAGGAGCCTTGCGGCTGCTTCGAGCAGGCCTCGTCTGCGAACTATCCCAACGTGATGATCCTGCAGCTGCTCGAGACCCGAGGCGCTGCGGCGCCGACCCTGAAACAGAGAGCCCAGGCGCTCCTCGACCGGGGCTACCGCAAGCTCGCGGGCTACGAAACCAAGACGAAGGGATACGAATGGTTCGGCGCGTCGCCGGGGCATGAGGCGCTCACGGCGTATGGGCTCGTGCAGTTCACCGACATGCGGCGGGTCTTCCCCGGCGTGAGCGAGGCGATGATCCGGCGCACCGGCAAGTGGCTCTTGAAACGCAGGGACGGCAAGGGACGCTACCGCCTCAACAGTAGGGCGTTGGATAGCTTTGGTCGGGCCTCGCCGGACATCACGGCCGCCTACGTGACCTACAGTCTGGCCGAGGCGGGGCACCGGAACCTCTCCCCGGAGCTGCGCTATTTGACGCAGCTCGCCAGGACCCAGCGCGACCCTTATGTGATGGCGCTGGCGATCAGCGCGCTGGTTGCAGTGGAGGGCCGATCCTCCGTCACGGCCGCCGGGCTGTTGCGGCAGCTGCTTCCCCTGCAGCAGCGCGACGGGAGCTTCCACGGCCGAACGGGCTCGATCACCAGCTCCAGCGGCCGGTCGCTGCACATCGAAACCACCAGTCTCGCCGTCCTGGCGATGATTGGCGCAGGGGCGCCGAAGGACAAGACGACGCAGGCCGTGCTCTGGCTGCGCAGGCAGCGCAATCGCGGGGGCAGCTTCGGCCCCACGCAGTCCACCGTCCTGGCCCTGCGGGCGCTGGTGGCCTTCGAGCGGGCGTACCCGCCCAAGATCGCGCCCGGCCGGGTGGTGGTGCTGGTCAACGGACGGGTCATCGAGACACGCCGCTATAGCCGGCAGGTGGTCGGCGCAGTCAACCTGCGCGGGTTCGCCAGGGCCCTGAGGCCGGGGCATAATCGGATTGACGTGAGATACACGTCGTCCCGGGACGTTCCCTTCAGCTTCGGGGTACGCTACTACACGCGGCAACCGGCCACGGATCCGAGCGTGAAGGTGGGACTGTCCACGCGCCTCGACCGGACCCGGGTGAAGCTGGGAGAGACCGTCCGCCTGACCGCCACGGTGACCAACCGCACGCAGAAGGGCCTGCCCATGGTCCTGGCGAGGATCGGCTATCCCGGCGCGTTCCGTCCCCAGACCTGGCAGCTCAAGGCGCTCGTGAAAAAGGGGCGCGTGGCCTTCTACGAGACGCGGCCGCGGGAGATCATCCTCTACTTCCGCGGCCTCCCCCCCGGCGCCCGTTGGGCGTTCCCCATCGACCTGGTGGCCCGGGTGACCGGGCGCTATCTGGGCCCGGCGTCCTCTGCGTACCTGTACTACGCCAACGACAAGAAATCTTGGACCGTGCCCCTGGGAGTGAACGTCGTGCCGTGAGTGATCGGAACGAGGCGACGTCGGGGGACACGGTTTTTTGTGCTGGCGACTGGCAATCGTGGTCCAGGTGGGAGAAGATAGGCCCATCTCGGCTGAGCAGCAGGAGGGTTTCATGCGCTGGACTGCTTTGTTGCTATGCGGGCTCCTGGCGGCCTGTGGGGACGACACGGGGACTGAAGTGCCCGAACCCGTCGAGCACGGCGGGGTGACCGCTGCGCAGTCGGGCGACGTGGTCAGCCTGTCCAACGGCGTGATCACCGTGGGGTTCGACCTCCAGCGCGGCGCCTTCTCCGCGGCCTCTGTGGAGGGGACGCTGCACCTCGAGGGCGCCGAGTCTCGGGCCTGGTACCAGGTGGGGGACGAGCCCGACCAGGAGGTGGGCACCACGGATCCCGGCACCCGGAGCTGGGAGGCCGCGGGCCTGGACGACTCCCTGGGCAGCGGAGTCGCGCTCAGCGTCCGCTTCGAGCCCGACCAGGCGGACGCCCCGACCCTCGTGACCCGGGTGGTGCTGCGCGCCGACTCCACCTACGTCACTGTTGCCACCACCGCTGAGTGGACGCCCGCGCCGCCGGACGGCGCGCGGCTGCACCGGATCTCTCCGCTGGTGGCGGACACCGTCGGCGGCGGTGCGCTGTACCTCGGGGCGGATCCGTCGAATCACCGGCTGCTCGACAGCGGCTACGACCTGTACTTCGACTTCGAGGCGCGGGTGATCCAGGTGGGCGAGGGGGCCTCGTTGGGGTTCGGTCCGGGCGCCAGCGCGAACTGGACCGTGGCGCTCTACGACCCGGACTCGGAGCGCAGCCTGGTGGCGGGTTTCTTCAGCGCGACCCGGGGGGCCGGCATCTTCGGCGTGGACTTCCAGGCGGATCAGGCCGTCGAGAACAACGGTCGAGCTGGGTTCACCCGGTTCGAGGCCCTGACCCACTACCTGGACGGCCGCGCGGCCATCGAGCGGGATCTGGAGCAGGGCTCGACCGTCGCCGACCTCACGTCGGAGCTGCTGTACATCGACTTCGAGCCCCCTTCGGCCCTGCTGGGCCTGGAGCGCTACGCCGAGCGGTACGCGACCCACCTCGGCAAGCAGGTCTGGACCGACGTGCCCACGGGGTGGAACTCCTGGGGCGGCGGCGGCGGGAGCGGGGGGCTCGGCACCACCATCGACGCGACCTTGATGCTGGCGAACCTGGACGCGGCGGCCACCGACTTTTTGCCCTACGGCATGAAGTACTTCATGCTGGACGACGGCTGGCAGATATCGGACGGGGAGTGGCAGCCCAACCAGCAGCGCTTTCCGGACCAGGGTGGGCAGAATGGCATGGCCTGGTTTGCCGACCAGGTGCGGGCGCGGGGGATGATCCCCGGCATCTGGGTATCGCCCTACACGGTGGATCAGGACTCGCAGCTCGCCCTGGACCACCCGGACTGGATGGCCGAGCTGTCGCCCCTCGGCGGCGGCGTGGTGCCCCAAGACCAACACGTGATCGACCTGTCCAATCCGGAGGTGCTGGACTGGCTCGCCGAGGTCTTTTCCCGGGTGACGCAGGACTGGGGCTACGAGTGGATCAAGATGGACTTCAGCTACTATGCGCTGTTCACCACGAACCTCTACGATCCCGACGTGACACCCACCGAGGCGTACCGCACGGCGCTGGGTCGGATCCGGGAGGCCATCGGCCCGGACGTGTTCCTGCTCACCATCGCCGCGACCGGGCTCTGCCTCGACGTGGCGGACGGGGGGCGCGTCACCCTCGACAACGAACCCTGGTGGGGGGATCCCAACTTCATCGGGGACCAGGGGGTCAAGGTCACCTACAAGACCATCGCGCGTCGCTACTACCTGAACCACCGGCTCTGGATCAACCACCCGGACCTGCTGTTCTACCGCGACCTCTTTGAGCTCACCCCGGAAGAGGCGCGGGCGTGGACCTCGGCGGTGGCCCTCAGCGGCGGGATCGTCAAGCTAGGGGAGAACTACCTCGACCTGCACGATCATCCCGAGTGGCGCGCCATGGTCACTCCCCTGCTGCCGGTCTACCCCGCCACCGGTCGCCCTCTGGATCTGTTCCTGCGCGAGTATCCGGAGATCTGGCAGCTGCCCGTGACCCGAGGCGGGGAGTCCTGGCAGGTGGTGGGGCTGTTCAACTGGGGGCTCAACAAGGAGATCGGCGCGTCCGACTTCGAGGCGGAATCCGTGCGGGACTACACGGTGGATTTCGGCGAGCTGGGGCTGGACATCGGGCTGACGTTCCTGGTTTTCGATGCGTGGAATCGCACCTGGGACTGGATCGCCGAGGGAACGGTGACCGAAACCCTCGATCCGCGCACGAGCCGGGTGCTGGTGGTGCGTGAGGAGCCGTCGACCCCGGCCATTGTCTTCACGTCACGCCACCTCCTGGGCGGCGCGGTGGAAGTGCACAACGAAGCCTGGGACGACGGCGCCGCCGAGCTCAGCGCCGTGCTGGACACCGTGGCCGGGGACCCGTTGGAGGTCTTCGTCGCCGAGGCGGGCCGCACCGTGCAGGTGGTGGAGGCCTCCGGGGTCGCCGACGCGACCCCGGTGTCCCTGGACGGCATCACCACGATTTCCTTCACGCCCACCGCCGCCGAAACGACGCTCACGGTCGGTTTTTAAGTCACTCCGGCGTTGCGTCCTCCAGGCGCTTCAGATCGTCGTCGATGGACTGGAGGATGGGGAAGCGGAAGCCGGACTTGGGATCCAGGTCCAGCTCGAGCATCTTCAGGCCCACCGGGGACTGGTCGCGTTTCCACTGGTTGCCCGTGAAGCGGCGCACGAACTGCTGGACCCAGCCTCGCAGCAGCTCCGGATCCCGCTCGGGGTATTTGGCGCACAGCAGTCGCCAGACATCCACCGGAGTGCGGCGGTCGGCGGCGAACAGGAACAGGATGTCGTCGAGCACCGGGTAGGGCATGAGCTCGTCCTCGTCGCTCTGATCCTCGCTCAGCTCGGCGCTCGGGGGCAGGGCCAGGATCGCGTCGAGGCTGCCAAGGGACCAGCGCTGGGCCGCGCGCTCCAGCAGTCGATTCACCAGGGTCTTGGGGATGCCCGAGATGGGGGCGAATCCGCCCTGGTTGTCGCCCCCGGTGGTGAAATAGCCCACGGCGAACTCGCTCATGTTGGAGGTGACCAGCACCAGGCCCTTCACGCAGTTGCCCCAGTTGAGCATCATCGCCCCGCGGATGCGGGCCTGGGCGTTTTCCAGGGCGATGGGCTCGACCTTGCCGTCTTCGCCCACCATCCGGGCGAGCACCTGCTGCGCCAGCTCGAACTCCTCCTGGATGGAGATGACGTCCACCGGGATGCCCAGCTCCCCCGCCAGGCCCACGGCGGCGAGACGGGTTTCGGGGCTGGAGAACTGCTTCGTGGGAAGGTAGCGGCAGGCGATGGCCGTGGCCGGGTCGGCGCCGCCGGGGAGCGACAGCACCGCGCGCCAGGCGACCAGCAGCGTGAGCGCGCTGTCTCGCCCTCCCGACAGGGCCACCAGCATGCGCTCGAAGGCGCCCGCTCGCACGAAGTAGTCTCGCACGCCGAGGCTCAGGGCGTCGAGGATTTCGTCAGCGGCCTGAGCGGTGGAGGGGGTGTCCTCGGGCGTCGTGTCGGGCAGGCAGAAGGCGCCGCTCGCCGACTCCGGAACCTCCCGGACTCGCGGCGGGGAGAAGCTTCGAGACACCTTCACGAGCTCGATGGCAGACGCCTCCGACTGCTGGGTGGTGGAGCGCCACGTGGAGTTCGCCGTGCGCTGAGAGGCCACGGAATCGAGATCCACCACCGACGTGGCGAGGGTCCACGGGGCCGGACTGAGTCGAGGCCCCTCCACCAGCGGCTGCCCCGGCGCGGCGATCATTCCGCCCCCGTCGAAGACCAGACGGGAGGAGTCGCACCCCAGCAGATTGGCGAAGGCGTACACCGCGAGCAGGCTGTCCGCGGCCCCGGTGACGATGCGGCGGCGGCGCCCGTGCTTGCCCGCGGTGAAGGGCGAGGCCGAGCCGTTGACGATAATCTCCGCGCCGTGCAGCGTGAGGGCGCGGGAGGGCGCCTGCGCCGACCAGGCGTCCTCGCAGATCTCGGCGCCCACGATGCCGTAGGGGAGCCCGAAGAGCAGCTCTCCGGCGGGCAGCCCGCGGATCCGGGTGGCGCCGTGGGACCAACCGGTCCACTGCCGGCCCTCGTAGAAGATGCCGTAGTTCGGCAGGTACTGTTTGAGGGTGATGCCCACGGGCATGCCGCCCGACAGGAGCACCAGGCCGTTGTAGATGCGCTCCCCGTCGTGGACCGGAGTCCCCACGAAGACGTCGATGTCCCGGCACCGATCGGCGAGGCGGAGCACCTCGTCGAAGCAGCGATCCGGAAAGGCGTCCCAGAGCACGCGATCCCCGAGGCTGTACCCGGAGATGGAGAGCTCCGGGGTGCACAGGAGGGAGACACCCTCCTCCCGGGCCCGGTCGATGAGCTGCTCGAGGAGGATCCGGTTCCCGCTGAGGTCGCCCACCCTGGGAGACACGCAGCCTACGCCGATTTTGACCAGTCGCATGACGCGATCTCCGCAGTTCGTTCCGGACAGTTATAGCAGAGGGTATGTGTTCACGGGGGTGCTATGTGCGGCACCCAGAGCGCAGCGAGGCGCCCCGGAGGGGGCGGAGGGGGGGGACCCTTCCGGACGTGGGGACAGTATCGCGCTATTGCGATTTCACGGGAAGGGCAAACGACTGCGTCGCCGCGGCGAACTTCGCGAACCCCACGGCGCCCGCCTTGCTGCGCATGCACCGGGTGAGCGGGTCTGCGGCGCCGCGTCCCTGGACGCTCACCGCCGACACGCGCCCCGTGCTGCCCTTGACGGTGATGTGCACCCGAAGCAAGCCCGCCACCTTGAGCTGTCGCATGCAGCCTCTGAGCAGGGGGAGCAGCCGCCTGAGAGCCGCCTGGATCTGGGTTCGCGTCAAGCGGCCGGGCAGGTTCGCCGCGCCGGACGAGGGAGGCTTCGGCGAGCTCGTCCGGCTGGCGGCCCTGAGCAGGCCCTGGAGCGAGCTGGTCGTGGAGCCGCTGCCCATGGCCGGTGCGCCCCGGGAGCCGCCGCTCTTGGCGGCGCCGCCGCGAGACGGGCTGCGGTAGTGACGCCGCGTTGTCTTCTGAGGGCTGGGCTTTGCCTTGGGCTTGGACCCCGGTTCCGCTTTGAAGACGGGCGCGGGCTTGGACGTGCGTTTGGGCGCGGGCTTGGACGGAATCTCGTCCAGCGCGGCCTTCTCACTGTCACCGGGCACCGGCGGGCGGCTGGGCGCGGCCTTGGTGGCGGCCGTGTGTTCCTGATGGAGCCCGGCCGAGGCGCTGCGATCATTGCCGTCGCGCGTGCCGAGCGCGGTCAGCCGGTCGTAGGCGCCGTCCTTGGTCGGAGGCAGGGTCAGCGCACTGATTGTCGACACCTTTTTCGCCAGGTCGCTGCTCAGGGTCCACAGGTGGCCGTTTCTCAGGCGCGCGGAGATCTTCGCGTCCCGGCCGGTGTGGACCGTCCACTCCGCCCGGAGCTCCATTCCCACGGTGAGCGGCTTGCGCGCGGAATCGGAGGGTGAGGTATAGGTGACCTCCCCTTGGACCGCGACGACCTTGCCCACCACTCCCTGGCGCTGGTTCGTCGTCCGGTGCGGCTGTTTCTTGGCGCACCCGGCAGCTGCGAGGCTTCCGGCGACCAGGACGACCAGGACGGCCAGCAGGCGCGGGAGCCTCCCACGGCAAATGGACGGACGATGGCTCACGTGTTCAGCATACGCCAGCGGCGGGGATCGTCAAATGCTGTGTTCGTGGGCTGGACGGGTCGCGGCCGCGGGCGGGCTGGTCAGCCGCTCTGCTTGTCGCAGGTACCAGCGCCCCCGTGAACACATACCCACTCATTTTTTAATTGGGCGGCAGGAGAGCTTTTCGGTGCCCGGAGAATGGGGGGGAGAGACGCCGTCGCGGGTCGGCGACGGCGGGAGCCGAGGCCCTAGAACGTGGAGAAGTCGGACGGGGCCGGCGGGGTGCCGATGTCGGCGCCGACCATGGTCACCATGCCTTCCGTCATGGTCGGCTGGTTCGCCACCGCCTCCACCGTCAGCCAGGTCATCTCGATGTTCCCGTTGGCGTACATGACCACCTGGAACTGATTGCCCACGGTGCCGTTGCTGGTCTGGAGGCCGTTCCAGGTGATGGCCACGCGGTCGGCCCAGGCGTCGTAGGTGATGGTGCCGGTACTGGGATCCAGCTCCGTCCACAGCGGGGCGATGCGCGCGAACTGGTACACGTTCCAGCCGTTGGGGCCGGGCATCCAGCCCGCCTCGTTGGTGAACGAGACGTAGCCGTTGTCGGTCACGTAGATGCGGTTGTAGTCCGTGCCCTGGAACGGGAAGGCGAAGGGCAGGTCGACGGGCTCGTTGTCATAGTCCGCAACGGCGAGCGTAATGGAGCTGGCCCCACTGCTCCCGGGCGCGTCGATCCAAGCACCGCCGGCGATCCGCGTGGCGTCGTAGCCCCGGGCATTGCCTGCGTTCACGGTGAATCTGAGGATCTGATCCACCAGGTCGAACTCGCCGTCACTGCCGTCACGGTTCCACAGCTGCCAGTAACCCTTGCCGGGCAGGCACTCGGGGTCGGCGGCGCAGTCGAGGTCGGCGCAGTCGGTGCCGCCGTCGAGGTCGTCGTCGATGCCGTTGCCGCAGTCCACCTCGGTGGAGCAGGCGCCCACGCCCCAGCACTCGGGATCGTCGCAGTCGACGAGGTTGTCACCGTCGTCGTCGATGCCGTTGCCGCAGTCCTCGTAGCCGGAGCTCGAGCAGGCCACGGAGATGTCGTACGTGGAGACATTGCCCTCGTAGCCGTCCACCACGACGTAGTAGGTCATGTTGGGATAGGCGGTGAAGCTGATCACCTCGTCCACGCCGGCCATCTCACCGCCCCAGGCGAAGCAGCCGTTGTTCGGGTCGCAGCCGCCGATGAACTGCTTGATGATGTAGACGTCCAGGTCGCCGGTGTAGTTCGAAACCGTGACGGTGACCTCTTGGGGCTGGGTCACGGTGAGGGAATAGGCGTATTCCGGGCCCCACTCGTTGGCGAAGTAGGCGCCGGGGTTGCCGGTTTCGGGGTCTACGCACTCGGCGCCCTCGATCTGGTCCGTGGAGCCGGTCTGGTCGTTGGCCTCGCCCGTGAGGGACGCGCCGCAGGTGAGGGTCGCGGTGGCCGGAGCCACGCAGACCGCGCCCGTGCACACGCCCAGGTTGCCGCACTCTGCGTCGTCGCAGTCGGTGTAGCCGTCGAAGTCGTCGTCAGCGTTGTTGCCGCAGATCTCGCCGGTGGGGCAGGCGGACTCGCCGGTGCACTCGGTGTCGCCGCAGTCGATTTTTCCGTCGAAGTCGTCGTCCACGCCGTTGGTGCAGTTCTCCAGCGGGGACACGCACCAGCCGAAGTTCTCGGCGTTGGAGTCGGTTTCGCAGTCACCGGTGACCACGCACTCGGAGTCGGCCGTGCAGCGGGCCCAGAAGCAGACGTCGCCGCCGGGCGTGTTCTCACAGGCCTGGCCGGGACGGCACTGGGGGTTCGCCGGGTCACAGGCGAGCATGCAGAGCCCGCCGTTCTGGAACTGCACGCACACGCCGTCCGGGCCGGAGAGGGGGCAGTTGTCGTTCGCGTCGCAGTTTTCGTAGCAGTAGCCGCCGGCCTGGCCCCAGTGGTTGGGACCGGCCTCCTGGAGGCAGGTGCCGCCGTTGCAGTCGCTGTTCTGTGTGCAGGGGCCGCCCACGTCCATGACGCCCGTCATGTAGCAGTCCACCACGTTGAAGGAGCAGTTCACCGTGCAGGCGAGGTCGCCCCCGGCGAAGCCCTGGCCGATGGTGGTGCAGTCGTTGCCGTCGAGCTCGAACAGGTCGCAGTCCTCGCCGGGCTCCACCACGCCGTTGCCGCAGACGCTGCTGCAGCCGGCCGTATTAAACGTACAGTCGTTGTTGCAGGAGAGGTTGCCGTTGGGCTCGCCGAGGTCGACGCAGGTCGTGCCGTCCAGGTCCGTGCCGTCACACTGTTCGTCGGAGTTGACCACGCCGTTGCCGCAGTCGCCGCCGGTGCAGGCGGTGGTGTCGAATGCGTCGCAGGTGTCGTTGCACGCCAGCGTGCCGCCGGTGTAGCCCTGGCTCTGGCAGGTGGCGCCGCCCAGGTCTACACCGTCGCACACCTCACCCTGGGTGATCTGCATCAGGTCGTCGCCGCAGGGGCCGCTGTCGTCGTCTCCACAGGCGACCAGCCCCAAGGCCAAGCCGAGTCCGGCCACCAGGCCAAAGTACTTACTACTACGTCTCATCGGTTCCTCCTCACGGTCCTCGAAGTTCGGGTTCCATATCAGCGTACGCCCGTCTCGGCGTGTTCAGACATTCTCCAGGTCTTTGGTTGCGACTTTACGGCCAGCATGAGAGCATACCGTCCACCGATTGGCAAGACCCATTCCAGAACAATGAGAATTTTGGCACCTCTACAGCTCGCTTCTTTTTTTCTGCTTTTCCCGGCGACCGCCCTCGGGGCGGATACGCCGGACGGTGTGGCCGGATATCACAAGGTGTGGGAGGCGCGGATTCCCGTGACCGGGGAGGCCGTCGCGAGCCCCGCGCTCTCCTGGTCCGGACTCCACACGTATCGTGTACTCGTCGCCGGGGTCCTCGACCTCGGGCAGAAGTATGGCCGCTATGACGCCGAGTTCCGGGCGCTGTGGCGCGGTGCGTTTCGCCATCGCCACCCCCATCTCCGGTTCGAGCAGGGCGAGTGGGTCAAGGTCTACTTCCACCGCCCGCGACACCGCTATGTCTACGGGCTGAAGCCTGGGGCTTCGTCCAGGCCGGTCCGGGTGGGCGTGCGCTACGACGGGCTGCCTCACCGTCTCCGGATCAGCCCGAAGCAGCTCCGCCTGATCGCGCAGGGTAAGCTGGTGGTGTCGGTTTGGCGAAAGGGCCCGGCGCCGGTCAAGGGCCGGTCCGGCCCGTGGCCGGTCCGGCTGGTGGTCGTCGGTACGGCGCTTGCCCTCCTTCTGGGAGTTTTTTGGGTGTTCCGGAGGAGGCGAAAGGGCACTGATTGATTTTTTGACTGTTTGTTAGTAATAGAGTGTCCAAGACCCAAGTCCGGACCAGCGGGTTCATCGAGGCAACTGATGAAAAAAGTAGTGCTTGTGCTCGGGTGCACGGCGTTGTTGGCGGTGGGGGTCCGGGCGGCGCACGCCCAGTCCCTGGAAGACCTCGAGCTGAAGAAGTCCCAGGAGCGGAAGAAGGCGCTCCTGCTCCAGAAGAAGTCGGTCTGGAAGGACTTCAAGTTCGGCTTCCTGGGCATCGCGGAGACCGCCGCTGGCATCAACGCCGATCGTCCCGAGGTATCCACCCTGGTTTACCTTGCGCCGCAGCTCAAGTACAAGGTCCGCTACCGGCTGCAGCTCAACATGGGCCTGTACGGGTACTACCTCAAGCGGTCCGAAAACCCCTGGGACCTGATGGACTGGTCCGTGCAGCTCTCGGCCCTCAACTTCTTCGTGGACAAGAAGTACACCAAGATCGCCCTCTCGGCGAACCTCCGCTACTACATCCCCATGTCCAAGGCGTCACGCTTCAACGACCGCCGGGGCATGCTGCGCGCCCTGCTCAAGGCCACGCGCTCGGTCTGGAAGCTCTACTTCGGCTTCGAGTTCATGGCCTACTACCACTTCGCCAAGTACACCACCACCGACACCGACATGGTGACGAGCGACGGGTCCATCGCCACGGACGGCAGCAGCGCGGTGTACATGTCGCCGGACCAGGTCATTTCGAACACCCAGGCCACGCTGGCCGAGCGGATCATCATCTCCTACACGCCCTGGAAGCGGCTGACCCTGAGCTTTTTGTGGACGTGGTACCAGATGTTCGACTACCAGCCCGGGTCGGCGACGAACACGACCGGGTCCATCTATGACGACGAGGCGCGGCGGAGCGACGTCGTGGAGCACCAGTGGTCGTGCATCTTCGACGCCACCTTCAGCGTCTACAAGGGGTTCTTCGTGGCGCTGGGGTACTCCGCCTTCGCGCCCGCGCTGCAGAACCTGGGCAAGAAGGTCAGCTACAACCCGTTCGATGCCAAGTACGGACAGGTCTACCTCGACCTGATGATGATTTATTGATCAGCGATTATCGCGGATTTCACGCGCCCTTACAGCGGGCGCAGGGCGTGCGTCGGGCGCGCTCCGGAGGTGAGGATGAGACGTCAACTGATGCGTAGGATTCGGCCGGTACTGCTCGGTTTGGTGGTGACGGCCCTGGGGGGCCTCGGGACGACCTGCGTCACCGAGCCGGACCCGCTGGACAAGACCCAGTCGGAATCCATCCACAAGTCCGCCTTCGACGGCGAGTGGTACTACAAGATGACGGTGATCGACACCGAGTTCCAGAACGAGCTCACCTTCGTGGGCGAGCAGTCCTGGTACTGGATGGAGAGCGGTGGAAACGTCCGCTGGGAGATCACCCAGGACCACCTGAACGGGTACCTCCAGCCGCAGAAGTACTACGATGAGGACGGCGTCCTGGTGGAGAACATCATCGGTCAGCAGCAGCTGGTGCTGAGCTTCCGCATCGAGCGGCACTTCGACATCAAGTACCTCCAGAACAACACCACCCGCGAAGACCTCAACGTCATCGTCGAGAACACCACGGATCGTCCGTGGGACGAGCGGGAGTACATCATCGTCGACTGGTCGAAGAACCTCGCCACGGACTGGTTCCAGCCCATGGGACTGGACACCGAGACGGGCTACATCGTCCGCGAGCCGGTGGCCCAGTGGAAGAACGTCGAGTTCTACGACGTCGACGACCAGCTCGTGAACACCAAGGCATGGCGGCCCACGCAGGATCCCGACATCTACGCCATGAACATCGACATCCAGGAGCAGATCCACCAGCAGCTCCGGTACTGGTGGTACCTCTTTTATTACGACATCCAGGGGCCGACCAAGCTCACCTACCGCTTCTCCCTGAAGAAGAAGAACCCCGAGGGCCGCACCCCGACCCAGTACGAGCCCAAGCAGTATCGGGACGAGTTCTATCGGCGTTTCGGCTACTTCCGCAACGAATATCCGGTGTACGACCCGGAGCGGGGCGTGCTCGAGTCGCAGAAGCAGTACCTGGTGAATCGGTGGGACGTCGGTTGCTACACGCACCCCGACACCGGCGAAGAGTACTGCAAGAACATGGTCTGGTACCTGTCTCCCACCACGCCCACCCAGGAAGAGGATCCCGACCTGTATCAGTGGCTGCACGACGCGGTGGACACCTGGAACGACGTGTTCCAGGAGGCCACCGGGCGGACGGATCGGGTCTTCGAGCTCCGGGACAACGAGCCCCTCGTGGACGCGGACGGCAACCCTGTCTACGACCGGTACGGAAAGCAGCGCTACCGCTACGAGTTCGGGGACATTCGGTGGAACTTCCTCAACTACGTGCGCGCGCCCCAGGGCTACGGCCTGCTGGGCTACGGCCCGAGCTCCACGGACGGGGACACCGGCGAGATCATCAACGGCACCTCCAACGTCTACGGCGCGGCCTTCGAGCGGTACGTCACCAGCGCCATGGACTACTTCGATGTGGTGGCCGGAAACTGCACCTACGAGGACGTCATGGCCGGCAACTACTGGGATGAGGAAACCCAGGCCTGCGACGGCGGCAACCCGGGCCTCGTGGCCAAGAACGGCCCGCGGCAGCAGTTCCGGACGAACTTCATTACCCCGGCCCTGGCCACCTCTTACTGGCCCAAGGCGCGGATCAATCAGCCCACCCAGCATATCGATCCCGTGGCCCACGAGGCGAAGCGGCCCCTCGCCCGGGAGCTCTTCGAGCAGAACCGTCGCGACGTGCGTCCCCTGGACCTGGGCAAGTTCTCCATCGCCGCCGGCACGCAGCTCGAGCGGATGATGATCCCGAGCGCGTCCTTCGGCTCCACCTTCCCGGGCGCGCGCACCGTGGACGACGTCATCGGCGACTTCGGCGTGTCCACCCGCCTGAGCGAGGGGCGGCTCTTCCAGTACCGCGACCAGCTCGATCGCAAGGAGTCGGGCCACTGCATGCTGGAGACGGACTTCTTCGAGCCCACCGTCATGGCCTTCGTCCAGGAGAACCGCGACCGGCCGCGAGCGGAGATCAAGCAGGAGATCCTCCGCTGGATGATCTATACGACCACGGTGCACGAGATCGGCCACTCGCTGGGCTTGGCCCACAACTTCAAGGGCTCGGTGGACAAGGCGAACTTCCCCAACGAGTTCCACGTGGCCTACAACGAGTATTGGAACCAGGTCGAGACGCTGCGGGAGCAGTACCAGGACGCCATCGACAGCGGGGACGCCTCGGCCTACAAGGCGTACACCCAGGCCGTCAACGCCATTCCGAGCAACCACTACCGGTACGGCACCGCCTCCATCATGGACTACGGCGGGATGTGGGATCAGTGGAACCCCGAGCTGCCGAAGTACGACCGCGCCGCGATCCTGTTCGCCTACGGCGACAAGGTGGAGGTCCGGGAGGACGGCCAGTGGGTGCTGCGGGAGTACGAGGACGGTGACTTCCGCAAGGACGACCTCAACGACCTGGCCGCGCCCAGCGAGTCCGGACGCGTGGTGCGGTACTACCAGTTCTGCGACGGCCGGCGCCGCTTCGACGACATGTTCTGCATGCTCTGGGACCGGGGCACCAACGCCACGGAGATCATGCGGAACTTCATCATCGATGAGAACCAGCGCTACTTCTTCCGGAACTTCAAGCGGGACAAGGTGAACTTCTCGAACTCCGCGGGCCGGTACTACCGGAAGTGGATCTACACCTACCTGATGTACGCCAAGGCCTTCGCCCAGATCGTGGTCAACCAGATGTGGTACGAGGAGTTCTGGGACTCGCTGTGGACCGGTCTCGACGCCATCAACGACGGCCCGGAGGCGCGGGACATGCTGCCTGGCTACGACCGGGAAGGCGGCGAGGATCTACTGCGGGCCTCGTTCATCTACTACTACTACCTGCTGCACGACGTGCTGCAGCGGCCCGACTACGGCCTCCACGAGCTCGTCTACGACACCCAGGGCAACCGGTACTGGGAGTCCACCGAGCCCCAGTACACCAACGCCGACTCCATCACGTCCACCATCGATCCCGGCCCGGGATGGGGCTGGAACGACAAGTGGGACAGCCAGTACGACACCACCATCTACGAGGACAAGCTGATCCGCATCGGCGTGGAGGTGGACAAGGTCATCGCCTACGAGCTGCTGTCGATTCCCTGCGTGTTCAACGACTACCTCTGGCACGAGAAGGCCAACGGCGCCTCCTACTGGAACGACCTGTGGAACAACAACGGCGAGCAGCTCTGGAAGATCACCCGGGCCTTCATCACCGACGACTTCTCCCACGACCAGAACCCCTGGTGCATGAACGAGACCGGCGATCTGCAGGCGATGCCCTTCTCGATGCTGGAGGGCGCCGCGGGCGCGGGCCTGATCGACATCAACCTGCCCACGACCCCGACCCGGTGCGAAGCCGGGTACTTCCCGGTGCAGCCCGGCATGGACGCCCTCTACGCCATCTACCCCATCTTCTACGGCCTGTCGGGCTCCCAGCACCCGTGGTACTACAACTACCTGTCGGACTACATGGACTCCCAGGTCAAGGGCGGTAACCACCGCTTCGACATCCCCTACGCCGAGGGGTCACCGGAGTGGGACCAGTACGTCGCCGAGTTCACCAACACCACGGGCACCAAGACCTACCAGGCCGTGCAGAGCCTCGACGGCTTGTCCGTCAGCTACACCCTGGTGGACAAGGCCCGCCGGGTGTCCAACCGGATCCGCATGTACCAGGCCTGCGACGCCGGTGATCCGGTCACCATCGGCCTCCCCGGCACCTTCGGCCGCGACTGCGCCCAGGTGATGTCTTGCTACACGGGCGCCAACACCCCGGCCTACTGCGATGTCGAGGGCTGGGACAGCCTGTTCTCGCTGCCCAGCCTCGCCTGGCGAGACGTGGAGCGGGCCGAGGCCATGCTCATCATGATGCAGGACATGATCGACCTCGCCGGCCACTACGCCTGGCGGACCCCCGGCTACCTCGATCCTCCGTAGGCTTTATCCCGTCCTCTGCCAAAACTGCGTCGGCGCAGATCCTGCGCCAACACGCAGCCTGAAGCGGCTCAAGGCCGATTGTCTGAATCAACGCTTCCCGTGGTGTGCGGAAATTGGATCCACGCGAATTTCCACCGATTACCATCTCAGGCTCCAAGACGTCTGAAGCATTCCTGCGTCGGTCAGCCGACTTCCAGATCGACCACAACGGGCCGCTTGCACGCTCGTCTGGGGCTTGCGAGACCGGGAGGATGATCAAGCTGCCACCGGCCCTCCAGTTTCTGCTGCTCACCTTCGCCGGCTGGGTCAACCGTAGGCAGCAGCCGGTCACAGGCGCGGGTGCGCTTGGTCCCTGGTCTTCGACTGCTTGCGGTGTCCCTCGAATGGTGATCCGAAAGTTCACGTTCCCGAAAGTCGATTCAAGTCTGGATGGTGGCTTCTGAACCGAGGCAATGCAGAGGGGGAAATCGAGCAGGATCTACGTCGGCGCTGTTTCGCACAGGACGGGGTCAGTCGGCGGGTGACCTGGTGGGTGAGCTTGGCCGCCTCGCCGCCGGTCTACTCGTTGTAGTCGGCCTTGGTTTCGCAGCAGCGGAAGACTTCGAGGTGGTTCCCGCTCTCCGAGAAGAGCTCCGTGCCGCGCGTGGCCGGGGCACCTCGAGGTGAAACCCCTGCAGGCTCAACCCGGCGTCGCGCTGCGCGATGTCCAGGAGGCGCGCCGGGTCCCGGCGCCACAGGTCGGGCTCCAGCGGGTAGAAGTAGATGGGGATGCCCAGCGACACGGCGAAGTCTTTCCCTCGCGGATGCAAGGCCACGCCCAGGGGCACCCGATCGAGGCGCATGTGCAGGATCGGACGCGCGTGCTCCACGTCCCACACGATCACCTGCTTGTCGCGGCCGGTGGAGAGCAAGCGCTTCCCGTCCCGCGATGCCTGGATCAGGAACACCTGCGACTCATGTCCCCGCAGGCGGTGCACGACGCGGCTCTTCGCGACGTCCCACACCGTGATCACGCTCGAGTCCTTGGCCCCGAGCAGCCACGCGCCTCCGAGGGCGAAGGCGAGCCGCTTCATGGCACGCTTGGACGCGGGCAACGAGCGCCAGAGTTTGCCGTCGGGCAGCGTGTACACCCCGACGGAACGATCATCGCGGGCCACGGCCAGGTGCTTGCCATCGGCCGAGCAGTCCATCGCCGTGATCGCCGCGCCCGCTGCCCAGGGTGCGCCCACGGGGCGCCCGTCGGGCACGTGCCAGAGGCGGACGGCGCCGTCCTGGCCCCCCGTGGCCACCAGCGCCTGCGCGGGCACGAACGCGACCCCCTTGACCGGGCCGCGGTGCCCGCGCAGCACGACCAGCGTCTGGCGCGTCGAGGCGCTCCAGATCCGCGCGGTCCCGTCGGCCGAGGCCGTGGCCAGGTACTTTCCATCCAGCGACACGTCGTAGTTTCTGATGCGCCCCGTGTGTCCCCGGAAGGTGCCCACCTGGCGCCGGGCCGTCGGCGAGAACTCCCGCAGGATCCGCCCGGCCCGCGCGTACAGCACTGCCCCCGAAGGGGCGTAGCGCAAATACAGGTTGAGGGGCGGCCGCGTCACCAGGACAGAAACCCGCCCATGGGGGGTCACCGTCCAGATCTGGGCGCGGCGATCCCAGCTCGCCGTGGCCAGGGATCGACCGTCGGGCGACCACGCCACCGACCAGGCGTGGTTGCTGTGCGCGAGGGTGCGGCCGAACACCGCCTGCGCGCGTAGATGATAGACCACGACGGTGCCGTCCACTCCCACCGAGGCGAGCAGCTTGCCGTCCGGGGAGAAGTCCGCACAGGCCACATCCCCTTGGTGGTGCACCAGGCGTTCGATCTGCCGCCTCGAGCCCACGTCCCACAGCCGCACCGACTCGTCCATACCGGAGGAGGCCAACGTCCGGCCGTCCGGCGAGAAGGTTACCGACCACACCGGCCCGCGGTGACCCGCCAGCTCGGCCACGCGGTGGCGCTTGGCCACGTCGTACAGCGTCACTTTGCCGCTCAAGGTGCTTGTGGCCAACAGGCGACCGTCGGGCGAATAGGCCACCCCGAGGAGCCGCTCTCGCTCCTGGGTGAAGGCGGCCACCTTCCGCCGTTGCGCTACGTCCCACAGCTGAGAGATGCCGTCCTGACCCGCCGTGGCGAGCGTGCGACCGTCCGGCGAGAAGGCCACCCCGCTCACCGACCCGCGGTGACCTTTCAGCGTGGCCACGAGCCGCTGCGTCGCCACGTCCCAGAGCCGCGTCGCCCCGTCGCCGTAGCCGGCGGCCAGCGTGCGGCCGTCGCGCGACGCGGCCAGCCCCAGCGCAGGTCCGGCGTGGGCATCCAGGCGTCCCACCTCGCGGCCGTCGGCCGCATGCCAGAGCCGCACCGTCCCGTCCTTGGAGGCCGTGGCCAGGAGCTGGCCATCGATCCACACGATCGCCCACACCGAGTTGGTGTGACCATCCAGCCAGGTCTTCCGCCGCAGTATGCCTCGCTCGCGCGCCAGGAACAGCGTCGACTGCGCAGCCACGATGCCGGTCCAGTCGATGTCCGCGTCCCGAAGCCGTGCGCCCGTGCCCGCGGCGGCTTGCGTCGCGTAGGGCCCTAGCGGATTGCCCGGCAGGTGCAGCAGCGCCGCCGCCGCGAAGACGCGCGCTCCAGAGTAGTCACGTGCCGCCAGGAGCCGATCGGCCTTCTCCTGATAGGCGTTCGCAAGGTTCCGCTGGGCGTCGCGCGAGCGTTTCTGGGCGAGCGTCATCGCGCGGCGCTCCTGCTGCCGCGCCGTCTCGGTCCGCCGCTGCGCCACCTCGGCGTGCCGCCGTGCCACCTCGGCCCGACGTCGCGCCGCCGCCTGTCCCACACGCGCCTGCTCCGCGCTGCGCCAGGCACGAAACACCAGCACGCCCCCCACAATCAGCACGAGCGCCGCCGCTCCCAGGACCCCGGACAGCGTACGGTTGCGCGCCACGAAACGCCGCAACAGCTCCAAGGAGGTGTAGGCGTAAGCCCCCACGCGCGCTCCTGACTGGAAGGCCTCCACCTCCCGCGCCAGCTCCTGCGCGCTGCGGTACCGGACCGCCTTGTCACGCTGCAGCGCACGGCCGGCAATGGCCGCCAGCTCGCGCGGTACGTCCGGCTCCAGCTCCTGTGCGGGCTGCACCGGCTCCTCGCGCACCTGGCGGAGCACCTCCATCACCTTGCGCCCCTTGAAGGGAGGGTGCCCGGTGAGGATCTCATAGAGCACCACGCCCAGGGACCACACATCCGACTGCTCGTCGATGTCGTCCAGCCGCCCCGCGGCCTGCTCGGGGCTCATGTAGGCCGGCGTGCCGAGCGCCGCCCCGTCCAGGGTCCGGCTGGCCTCCAGCTCGACCGAAGGCTGGGGCAGCCCGCCCGCATGCCCGGACTTCGCGTAGCCCCCGCTCACCGGCTCCGACGAGCTCGCCACGCGCAACGCGCGCCGCCCGAGATCCTTTCGCCCCTTTACCTTGGCCAGCCCCCAGTCCAGCACCACCGTCTCGCCGAACTCCCCCACCATCACGTTGTCGGTCTTGATGTCCCGGTGGATCACGCCGCGGCTGTGTGCGTAGGCGATGGCCTGGCAACAGTCCACGTAGTGGGACAGGAGCGCCAGGCGCTCGTTCAGGCCCGAGCACTGCCGCAGCGCCGTGGACAGCGTGCGGCCACGCACCAGCTTCATCGAGTAGTACAGCGTGCCGTCAGCGCGGTGGCCGAGTTCGTAGACCGGTACGATGTTCGGATGCTCGAGCTGTCCGGTGACCCGTGCCTCGTGGAGGAACCGCGCCACCGTCGGCGACGACGAACGGCCCGCGCTGCCGCTGACCCCCGAGCCGCTGCCCGAGCGCAGGCCGGACAGCGAGCCATGGTCGACCAGGAGCTCTTTGATGGCGATCTCGCGGCCCAGGTGCTGATCCAGGCCGACGAGCACGCGCCCGATCCCCCCTCGACCCACCTCGGCCGCCGCGCGCCCTCCCGGGAACACGTAGCGATCCGGAGCCTCAGGCGTGGAGAGTCGCCGGTCCAGCGCTTCGGGACCGAGCGCCGGCGCGACCTCCTCGCGGTTGAACTGGACCGCGTGACTCAGGCCCGAGGCCAGCGTCGCGTCCAACTTCGACGGCGCCGCCAACGTGTTTTCCATGACGTCCGCAGCGTCCCACGTGCCGCCCTTGTCCGCCGGATCGTCGGTCGCTGCCATCGTCTCACCGACCGCCGCATCGTGGCCCACACCGGTTGGACCGTCACCAGGCGCGAAGTCGCCAGAAACCGGTGGGCGCGACGCGCCCGAGGTCGAGTCGGAAGAGTCCATCTGCTCCTGACCGGTACCGCCCCCGGTCACGGGGCCTGGCACCACACCGCAAAACGGTCTCAGCCACGGCGGGGCGGCGCCACCGTGCCTCCCGCCGCGTCGCATCGCCGCGCGCCGAAGGCCAAGGTGGCATGATTGACCACGACCTACGCCACGGCTACATCTCCGAAGTCGGATGCCGCCTTCCGGGATTGGCTCTCTGGCCGGTAGAGTACCTCAGGCGCGAGTCCCTTGACAACACGAGACATTTGCGCACACAAGGCGTTCAGGCGAGCCCCCTCCCTGGGAGGGGGCTTGGCTACCCTGCGGATCTGACCCATTGGGGCGCGTGATGAAGATTCGAATCAACGGTTCCTTGGGCGTCGTGTACCTCTTAACCGGCCTTTTCCGAGATCCGCTCTGCCTTGAGGGATCGTGTCTTGCGCGTGCAACTCGGAGGACGCCGTCTGGCTTCTTCGTCGCCAAAGGCGCCGAAACGAACGCTGCTCAGAGCTGCGCGCGGACGTGGGCGGCGAGGCCGGCGATGAAGTCGGGGTGGGAGCCGATGGCCGGGACGCGACGGTAGTCTTGGATGCCCAGGGACCAGGCGTGGGCCTTGAGGTCGAGGTCGAGGTCGTAGAGGGTCTCCAGGTGCTCGGTGACGAAGGTGATGGGGACCACGACCAGGGCCGTGCAGCCGGCCGCGGCGAGGCGCGCGGCCTCCTGCTCGACCTGGGGGCCGACCCAGCGGACCGGGCCCAGGCGGCTCTGGTAGCCGAGCGTCACGTCGCACGACACGTCCGCGGCGCGCCGCAGGGCCGCGGCGGTCTCCTCGACCTGGGTCACGTAGGGATCGCCGGCCTTCACGTAGCGCTCGGGGAGGCCGTGGGCCGTGAGCAGGACAGCGGTTTCGTGCCCCGCGGACTGCGCTTCCCGGACGGCCTCGCGGGTGGCCTCGGCCAGGGGCTCGACGAATCCGGCGAGGGTAGGGTAGGGGGGAGCCTCGACGATCTCCAGCCCTTGGCCTGCGGCGCTGCGGAGCTCCCGCAGTCCGGCGCCGGTGGTCGTCTCCGAGCGCTGCGGGAACAGGGGCAGCGCCAGGACTCGGCGCGAGCCGCGGCGGCTCAGCTCGGCGAGGGCATCGGCCGCGTTGGGCTTGGTGTAGGTCATCGCGTGGGTGACCGGCACGCCGTCGGGCGCCAGGGCCGCGGCGAGGGCATCGGCTTGTTTGCGGGTTTCCGCGGCCAGGGGGGAGCCGCCGATCAGCCCGTACTTGTGTCGGGCACCGGGAGCGCGTCGACGGGCGATGCGGCGCGCGAGGGGGCCGCGCAGCGGCCCGAGGGGCGCGCGGAGGATCGCCGGATCGGAGAACATCCGCTCCAGGAAGGGTTGCACCTCGTCCGGTGTGGTCGGGCTGCCCATGGCCAGGGCGACGACACCCCAGTCGGTCGCGCGATCCCCTGTCATCGAGAGCCGCCGAGTCCTTTTACGGCCTCGACAAAGGCGCCGACTCCCTCCACCGGGATGAAGGGCAGCACGCCGTGGCCGAGGTTGAAGATGTGGCCCGGCGCCCCTTCCAGGGAGTCGTGAATGGCGCGGACCCGGGCCGCGATGAGCTCGGGCGGCGCGGTGAGCACCAGCGGGTCGAGGTTGCCCTGCAACGCGAACTTCCCGCCGGTGCGTCGGCGGGCCTCAGCCAGATCCAGGCGCCAGTCGATGCCGAGCACCGATGCGCCGGCGGTGGCGGCGGCCTCGAGGTGAGGCGCGATGCCGTTCATATAGTAGATCAGCGGCACACCGAGGGGCGCGAGCTGCTCGAACACGCGCTTCGCCGGGGCCAGGGCGAGCCGTTCGAAATCGGCCGGGGCGAGATCCCCGGCCCAGGTGTCGAAGAGCTGGACCGCGTCGGCGCCGGCCTCGATCTGCAGCTTCAGGAAGGCGGCGACGCCGTCGGCCAGGCGGAGGAGCAGCTCGTCGAGCAATCCGGGCTCATTGAGGGCGAGACGCTTGGTTTCGGCCTGATGCTTGGAGCCGCCTCCTTCGATCATGTAGGTGGCCAGGGTGTAGGGCGCGCCCGCGAAGCCGAGCAGGGCGCGGTCCGGGCCGAGCTCGGCTCGGACAAGCTGGAGCGCTTCGGCCATGAAATCCAGGGCTTGGGCTGGTTCGAAGTCGCGAAGGCGGCCCAAATCTGCCGCCGTCCGAATCGGCGGAGTCAGCCGGGGTCCCCCTGTGGGGTAGGACACCTCCTGTCCCATGGCCTCCTGGACCACCAGGATGTCCGAGAAAATGATCGCCGCGTCCATGCCGTAGCGCCGGATGGGCTGCAGCGTCACCTCGGCGGCCAAGGCGGGTGCGTGGCACATTTCAAGGAAGTCGTGTTTTGACCTAAGCTCCTGATATTCAGGGAGATATCGTCCCGCCTGGCGCATCAGCCAGCAGGGTGGGCGGTCAACGGGCTCCAGGGCGCAGGCGGCTTGAAATCGTTCGCGAGAGTTCATATCAAATCCTATTGTCACCGTGGGGTTTAAATGCTACATGCAATTTTATGTCGCGCGCACTATTGATCAAGGTCGGCGTTTCGGCAGGGCTCGCGGTGGCGGCTGTGGCCATCATCATCTACACCGCCAATCAGAGCTCTGGGATGTTTCGCTTCGTGCACGAGGTCAAGGCGCAGTCCAAGGAGCTCAGGGATCGGGAGCTGTGGATGGCCGGGAACCTCGAGCCGGGAACGCACCAAACTCGGGTCGGTGCGGGCAGCCGGGAGCAGCACAGCTTCGAGCTGAGCCATCGGGGCGAGCGGATCCGGGTGCATTTCACCGGCGCCTTTCCGCGCAACGCCCAGCCCGGGCGGCAGCTCGTGGTGCGCGGCAAGCTCGATGGCCAGGGCCGGTTCCAGGCCGCCGAGATCCGCACCAAGTGTCCGTCCAAGTACAAGTCCGAGTACGAAGCCCGGAAATAAGAAGCTCCGCCTTCCCGGCCGCAGCCCCGGCTAAACATCGTCAGAGGGAACAGGCACCATCTTGGCCGCCGTGCCATCCAACAGGTCCCGGATCCGATCCCGGCGCGCGTCCGGCTCCAGCGCGGACAGATCCTCGTCGTGAACCACGCGCCCCCGACGGAGCTGCAGGAACTGCTGGGCCAGCTCTGCTGCCGTGTTGAGCTCGTGGGTGGCCACGGCCACGATCCGCTCGGGCGCCACCTCCTTCACCAGGGCGAGCAGCGTCCGGCGGCCGTCCCGGTCCAGGCCTGACGCGGCCTCGTCGAGCAGGAGCAGCTCGGGCTCGGTCACC
Source organism: bacterium (assembly GCA_043825095.1). Lineage (GTDB taxonomy): Bacteria > Myxococcota_A > Polyangia > HGW-17 > JAJRWW01 > JBDRSE01. The sequence continues at coordinate 8,040 of JBDRSE010000219.1, read as the reverse complement.
AGCGCGCGCGCCGCGGCCAGCCGCGCCTGCATCCCGCGCGAGAACTGAGACGCGGGCTGGGGCGAGTCGGGATCCAGCCCCAGCCGGCTGATGAACCGGCGCGCGGCCTCTGTCGCCCCTCGGACCCCTGCGATCCGGGCGAAGAACACCACGTTCTCCAGGGCGCTCAGCTCCGGGTACACCATCGGCTTGTGGGACACGTAGCCGAGCCGGCTCCGCAGCGCGATCCCCCGCAGGCTCATGCCGTCCGCGGTCTCATACCGGATCGTCCCCTCGTCGGGCGACAAGGCCGTCCCCAGCATGTTGATCAGCGTGGACTTCCCCGCGCCGTTTTCCCCCATCACCACGCAGGGCCGCCCGCGGATCAGGGTCACCTCGATCTTGCTCAGCGCCGGCCGCCGCCCATATCGCTTCGACACGCCGTCCACCACGACGCGCTCCAGCCGCTGATCTTGCTGTGTCGAAGGTGAGCTCATGGGTTCGTTGCCGCGCCTCGGCTCGGTTCAGGTCATTCCAACGCTCCAACCCGAGGTCTATAGCAATTGCACCCGGCTCTGTCCATCCGGCAGGGGCATGCGCAAGTTGGAAAGAAAATGCTGCCTGAGGGCGCGGGGGATGTGGTTGATAGCGTTGTTTGTCAGTGATTCTTGACGAGCTCGAGTACGCGGCGCTCCAGCTCGTCGAGGTCATCGAGCGCTTCGAGGTCGCGGATGGTTTGATGGTCTGCGACGTGTCGGGCGAGGTTGAGGATGCCCTCCCTTCGTCCCTCCCTTCGTCCCTCCCTCCGTCCTTCCCGAAGGAGTCCTTCGACTGTGAGTCGCTGCTCGGTGTCGGTGGCAGGAATTTGGTTGTTCATGATGGCCTCCAGAACAAGCCTCTTGGTGGATTGTAACACGGCTGGGTCCCACTTCAATCGCTCGATGCCGCGCTTCGCTTCGGCATCGCTTCGCGGCGTCGGCATGAGCTGGAGCAGCGAGAACCCTGGGATTTCGGGGAGTCCGCGCAGATTTACGAAGATGACGTCGATTGGCAGGCTCCACCGCCGCTGGTAGACACCTGAGTATTCGCAGGGGGCGACACCCAGCGCGCTCGTGGAGACCCCGCGGGGACAGCCGGCCGAAAGGAATAGGAGCACTGGGTAGCGACCGTTTTTTCGCCGGAGCTGGTTCCATTGTTCACGAGCCGTCCAAGCGAGCTTGGCCAGGGCGGTGTAGAGCGTACGGCTCGATGGCGGCCTGGATTCGTGCTCCAGGACGACTGCGCGACAGGCGACGAGAAGGCCGAGTGGGCCCCAGAGATCAGTGGGGTTGTCCACCTGAATGAGGGCATCGATGGCATGCGAGACTCTAGGTACGGCGACCTCGGAATGCACCGCGGTCGGGCCGAGGAGTGTCTGGAGCAGGGCGATGACTCGGTGCTCATGTCTTCGGGTGTTCATGTGTGCCACCTCGGTTGCCGCGTTTGGCGCGGTCTATTGGAGTTATCGTCGGCACCGGGGGCCGGTTGCGAAATAATCGTGTGGGCTTCCTTCGGGGGGGGCGGACCACCCCGTCCTTGCGGCCGTCGGGGCGGCGGTCTATCCTCGGGCACCAGCTCGGAGGGATTCGATGGCAGACGACAAGCGGCTGTTTCTCGTGGACGGCAGCTCATTCATCCATCGGGCGTATCACGCCATCCGACCGCTCTCGAACCGCGCGGGCGTGCCCACCAACGCGGTGTTCGGGTACGTGTCGATGCTGCTGAAGCTGATGCACAAGGAGGATCCGACGCACCTGGCCGTGGCCATGGACGGACCGCCGCCCACCTTGCGGGTGGACATTTATCCTGAGTACAAGGCGAACCGTCCGCCCGCGCCCGAGGACCTGGTGCCGCAGTTCGAGCTGTGCCGGCGGGTGACCGAGGCGTTCAGCATTCCGGCGCTGGAGAAGGCCCGGGTGGAGGCCGACGACATCATCGCCACCCTGGCGCGGTGGGGGGAGCGGGAGGGATTCGCGGTGACCATCGTGAGCTCGGACAAAGACCTGATGCAGCTCGTGGGCCCCAGGGTGCTGCTCTTGGACTCCATGAAGGACAAGGTCTTCGACACGGCCGCCGTGACCGAGAAGTTCGGGGTGGGCCCCGGGCAGCTGCGGGACCTGCTGGCCCTCACGGGAGACAGCTCGGACAACGTGCCCGGCGTGGCCGGGATCGGCCCCAAGAGCGCGGCCGCGCTGCTGATCGAGCACGGAGACCTGGAGGGGGTGTTGGCCGCGGCACCCGGGATCAAGGGGAAGCGGGGCAAGACCTTGGTGGAGCAGGCGGAGCTGGCCCGGCTCTCGGCGCGACTCGTGACCTTGGACGAGGACGTGGAGCTCGGCGTGACCCTCGACGACCTGGCGCGACGTCCCCTGGACCTCGTGCCCATCCAGGAGCTGTTCGAGGAGCTGGACTTTCACCGGATGCTCGATACCGTGCGCGCCTATGTCGACAAGAAGGGCGGTGTCGGCGGTGTCGGCGGGGTCAGCGGTGTCGGCGGTGCCGGCGGTGCCGTGGCGTCGACTGCGGCTTCGGCTGCGGCTACGGCTTCGGCTTCGACCGCGCCCGTGGCGGTGTCGGTGTCGGGCCTCGACGTGACGCGCTACGAAACCATCGACACCCTGGACCGGCTGGACTCGGTGCTGGCCCTCGCGGCGTCGCGCGGGGCCTTTGCCATCGATCTCGAGACCACCAGCCTGTCTACTTTCGAGGCAGAGATCGTCGGGGTCGCGCTGTGCTGGGGACCTGGTGAGGCCGGCTATGTGCCGGTGGCCCATCGGGGGCTCGGCCTGGACCCGCAGCTCGGGCGGGACATGGTGCTGGAGCGCCTTCGCCCCTTGCTCGAAGCGGAGTCACCGCGTCTGTACATGCAGAACCACAAGTACGAGTACGCCATTTTTCTGCGGCACGGGATCACCCTGCGCGGCGTGGGCTGCGACCCGATGATCGCGTCCTATCTGCTCGACCCCTCCGAGTCCGGCCACGGCTTGGACGCCTTGGCGCAACGTGAGCTGGGGCACCGGATGATCTCGTTCAAGGAGGTGTGCGGCACCGGCAAGTTGGCGCGGAGCTTCGACGAGGTGGAGATCCCATTGGCCACGCGGTACGCCGCCGAGGACGCCGAGGCCACGTTCCTGCTCGCCGAGCGGTTCACGGCGCGGCTGAAAGGGGCGGAGCTGGAGCGCCTGATGTGGGAGGTGGAGGTGCCGCTCGCCCGGGTGCTGGCGCTGATGGAGCTCCACGGGATCGCCCTCGACATCCCCCGGCTGGGGGAGCTCTCCGGGCGGCTCACGGCGCGGCTGCTGGACCTGGAGTCCGAGGTCGAGAAGACGGTCGGCTTGGCGGTGAACCTCAACTCCCCCAAGCAGCTGCAGGGCCTGCTCTTCGACCACCTGGGCCTGAAGCCGGTGCGCAAGACCAAGACCGGCTACTCCACCGACGCCGAGGTGCTGGAGCAGCTCGCCGACGCCCATCCGGTGGCCGCGCTCATCCACGAGTACCGCCAGCTCCAGAAGCTCAAGGGGACCTATGTCGATGCGCTGCCCCGCCTGGTGGATCGCGGGGGACGGCTCCACACCTCGTATAACCAGGCCGTGGCAGCCACGGGGCGGCTCTCCTCGTCGGATCCCAACCTGCAAAACATCCCGGTCCGCACGGAGCTGGGCCGGGAGATCCGGCGCGCCTTCGTGGCGCCCGAGGGGTCCCTGCTGGTCTCGGCGGACTACTCGCAGATCGAGCTGCGGGTGCTGGCGCACCTGAGTGGGGACGCGGTGCTGGCCGAGGCGTTTCTGCGGGACGAGGATGTGCATGCGCGCACCGCCGCCGAGGTCTTCGGCGTGTTTCCGGACACCGTGGACCGGGAGCAGCGCCGCGTCGCCAAGGCGGTGAACTTCGGCATGATCTACGGGCAGAGCGCCTTCGGCCTGGCCCGGCAGCTCAAGATCGGCCGCAGCGTGGCCCAGGGATACATCGACAGCTACTTCGCCCGATACCGGGGTGTGGCGGTCTACATGGACCGGGTGATCGAGGAGGCCGGGCGGACCGGTTACACCACCACGCTGTTGGGCCGCCGGCGTCCCCTGCCGGACCTGAACAGCCGGAACCAGAACCTGCGCAACGCAGCGGAGCGCATGGCGCGGAACACCCCCATCCAGGGGAGCGCCGCGGACATCATCAAGCTGGCCATGCTGCGGTGTCAGGAGCGACTGGAGAAGCACTTTCCCGACGCCCGGATGCTGCTGACCGTGCACGACGAGCTCGTCTTCGAGGTGCGGGAGGAGGAGGCGGAGCCCCTGGCGTCGGCCATGACCCACGAGATGGAGGGCGCCTGGCAGCTCGATGTGCCGCTGAAGGTCGACGTGGGCATGGGCCGGGATTGGCTGGCGGCGCACTGATGACGGGGAATCGGTTGACATTCACCGGCCGCGTACGGAGCTTGAAGCACGCCCTCGCCGGGGTGTGGACCATGCTCCGGACCCAGCACAACGCCTGGCTGCATGCCCTCGCCACCGTGGCGGTGTGTGTCGCCGGGTTCTGGGTCGGGCTCAGCAGGTGGGAGTGGTGCTGGATCGTGCTGGCCATCGGTGCGGTGTGGACGGCCGAGGCGCTCAACACCGCGCTGGAGCTGCTGGCGGATGTCGCGAGCCCGGACTACCATCCCGTGGTGGGCAAGGCCAAGGACGTGGCCGCCGGCGCCGTGCTCATCACGGCCGTCGGCGCGGTGGTCATCGCGGTCCTCGTCTTTTTGCCACACCTCCGGCGTGCCCTGTAATGTCAGAGGCCTGGGGAAACGCGAACCTGATCTGGCGCAGCGCCCTGGGGCGGCTCAGCGGTGCGGCGGATCCGCGCGGCGCCGGCTCGGCGGCCGGTCTGTAGGAGCCGCTCCGAAGCCCTTGGCTTGGCCCTTGACCTTCCGCCCGGTTCGTGGTCCCAATAGTGCGCACACGAACCCGTGCACACCCATACGAAAGGAGGCCGCATGACCCGTCTATCGAAACCGATCCTTCTTCTTCTCGCCCTGGCCGTGGGCGGCTTCGCGCCCGGTTGCGGAGCGAGCAAAGAGAAGAAGATGAAACAGCTGAAGGAGTATGACAAGGAGTCCGGGCCGATCGTCCGGAAGGGATTCGAGTCATACGGAAAGCTGGGCTGGTGGCTGTCGAGCTACCAGAAGAAAGAGCACGCCAAGTTCGAAAAGAAGATCGGCGGCCGGCTCGAAGACTACAAGGGGCTCATCGATCGGATGAAGGCAGTCAAGGCCCCCAACAAAGAGCTGGAGAAGTTCAAGGAGAACGACCTGAAGATCCTCCATGCCATCAAGGACATCTTCAAGGAGTTCAAGGGGCAGCTCAAAGAGGGCAAGCGGCCCCACCGAAACAAGAACGTTCAGGCGCTGGAGGCGGAGTACCGCCAGCGCAACATCAAGTACTACGAGATGCGTCGCGACTACTGGAAGAAGTACGGAAAAACGCAGAAGAAGTGGAAGAAGGGCAAGAAGCACAAGAAAAAGAAAGATAAGTGGTAGGCCGTTCGGGAACGGCACCGAGGACCCTCCCAGGCTAGGACCCTTCCATAATCCGAAATCGGAGAGCGGAGAGCGGAGAGCGGAAAATATCCGGTCCAAGCCTGCACCAAGGGATCGACATAGTCCGGCAGTTTCTTAACTGACTGGCATTGAGGCTAGGACCCTTCGCCCCCTCGCTCGCCTCCACGGGGCACGACCTTCAACCAATGGAACCACAGGGGGTGGTGCTCCTTGTACCAATGCAGCACCTCGAGTAGCACCACCTGATCCTCCGGGGAGATCACCTCGGGTGGAATACGCGCGAAGTGGATCTCGATGGACTGATCCTCCCGGTACTCCAGCGCCTCGGAGCAGAGCGTCTGCAGCTCGTTGCGGATGCGCCCGGAGTCGGAGATCTTCACGGGGCGGGAGCGGAAGTCCTCGCCGTAGATGAATCGGGTGAGCAGGGGGTTGAACACGAGGCGGCTCTCCTCGGGCTTCTCCTGGAGCCGTAGGGTGAAGGTGACCTGCTTGTCCCCGCTGCGCGTGGCGAGCCGGACCGTGGAGCGGTACACCGTCCCGGTGACGTGATCGATGCCCGGGATGCCGGAGTAGGGATCGGGGCACATGTACCCGGAGATGGCGACCACGTCCCACTGCTTCTCCGGGAAGAAGTCGTCGGCGCGGAGCACACGTTCGCAGTGCGGCAGGCCGGCGTCGCGGCTCTGCCGGATCATCATCTTGTACTCCTCCACCATGTCGTGATCCACTTCGAGGCCCACCACCGCCTCCAGCTGCTTGGCGAAGTCCGGGGAATCGGTGTCCAGGCCCATGACGTTTTGCTCGAGATCCAAGGGGAGCGAGAGCTTCGAGGTGAACACGACCAGGGAGCCGTCCAGCCCGAGTATCGGCGCGAGGCTGACGGCCTGGATTGCCTCTGCGGAGGCGGCGTAGCCGTCCACGATGAACATGTGGATCTGACGCTCGGCGTCCAGCCACGTGCCGACCCGGTAGACCGGCGCGTAGGTTCCGGACTCGGTGAACGCCCCGAGACCCGAGGGCAGGATCCAGCCGTCGTCCACCAGGTGAGCCCCCAGCGACCGCCACTCCTGCCACAGCTTGCCCAGGCGCCCCATGCGGTTCTTCCCTTGCAGGGTCCAGACATGGATGTTCTCCCGTCGGATCTCGGGGTAGGTCGCGTCGATGGCCTCCACGACCTTGGCCCGCGGCGTCCGGAAGTCCATCAGCACGGACTGGTCGGCCGCGGTCTTCGCCACCTCCTTGGGAAGAAAGAGGTTGCCCATGTATCCCTCGTAGGGCCGGGTGATCTGCACGGGCTGACTGAACAGGTGCATGATGGTCATGGGGCCGGTGAGCTCGCCCTTGGCAAAGCGGGTGGTGTTTTCGAGGGTGTCGATGGCCATGCCCCAGATGGTCAGGTTCGAGCGCTTCACCTCCCTCCAGAACTCACTCCAGCCGTAGCGGTCGTCGTTGAGCAGCCTGGTCACCCGCTGGTCCAGCCACTTGGCCACCTCGGGGCGCGCGTAGACGCGGCCGAATCCGAGCTGTGGATTCGACCCCATCTCCTGGGTTTCCCCGGACTTCGGCATGAGCCCCTCGCCCATGCACACCATGATGGCGTGGTTTTCGGGCAGGGAACGAGAGGCGTACCAGAGGCTCTCGCTCATGGCGTAGGCTGAGACGGCGTCGGCGTCCTTCTTGACGCGGTTGAGCTCCGAGCCGGTCTGGTCGACTCCCTCGCCGTAGCGCCCGAAGAGCTGCGTGCCCAGGGCGGTCACCGCCGCGGTCATCGCCATGAGCCGCTCCATACGTCCGTCCAGGAACGAGATGTTCGAGGCGAACTCCTCCCGGGGCTCACCCCGGAGCCATTTGACCTCGACGTCCTCGAGCCACAGATGGAGGCGTCCCAGGATGGGGCGCGTGTCGAATGCCCACTGCGCGATCAGGTCGCGTTTTCGCCGTTTCTTCCCTGCTTCATCCATTGTCCCTCTCACTCCGCCCCAAATCCCGCGGGGACGAACAGTGTATGGCAGTCAGCCGGTTCCTTCAATAGGGAAGATAGGCACGGATTTCCAAAAAAACCAGGAGTTCTAAAGGAATACAGGCTGAGTGAAATTCCCGGCGTGCTCTGTTGAGGCCTCGTCTCGGGTGGACCGGGGAGGGGCTGTCCTCCGGGCCGCATCGTGGCAGCCCGGAGGCAGCGGGTTGGATGGGAGGGTCACGCGGCGTTGTTGTCAGCGCCATGTCACTGGTACCCCGGCGCTTCCGGACCCAAGCTCCGGGGACACAGCGACCCGACGCTCAGTTTGGCAGGTCCCATAGCATGGCTCTCCTTCGTCTCGGTTTGCGGTCGTGCTTGCGGGCTCTGGAGCGACTTCGCGCTCGCACCCGTCTTCGAAGGGGCACCAGCCGGACCGACAGGCGGTCGCTGGCCACAGGTACGACGACCAGGTTGTGCGGCCGGTATCCCGGGGCGCTGATTTTAACCAGCTCGGGGCGGTCGG
>JBDRSE010000218.1:0-14717 GCA_043825095.1 bacterium | reverse complement strand
CGGACGGAGCGGTTCTGTGATGACGGCCTGGACAACGACGGAGACTGCCTGATAGACGCCCAGGACTCGGACTGCCAGTGATTGTTGAGGGCGGTGTGCCCCCCCTCCGGGCGGCCATCACGCCCCCCCCTCCGGGCGGCCATCACGCCCCCCCCCGTGACCTTCGGCTCCACGGCCGGTGATTCCTGCGCCGGTTCGCTGGCCCGGTAGGCCCCCCTGGATCCCTGGATCCCCTCGAAGCGAAGCTGAAGTTGGATATGGCTCCCCGGGGGGAGTTCGGAGGAGGGAAATACTGGGCCGCGGGTGGACCGGTGCATGGGTGGTCTGCGACGCGCGCAGAGCAGAGACGAGCCAAGCCTCGACAGGCTCTTCGACACGGCCGGTCGACACCTTCGGGATGGCCGTTGACACCCGCGAGCGCCACCCCCTATTGTCGCTGCTGATGGCACAGGGTTTACCATTGCCCTCCCCTCGCGCGACTCGGCTGGGTGCCGCGTCCGTGGTCTTCCTGACGGGATGGCTCAGCGCTTTCTCTGGCGTCGGGAGGGCTCCGTCGGCGCGCGCGCAGGGCCTGCTGGATCAGCTCAGCGGCCGAAGCCCGTGGGCCAAGCTGGAGAACCCGGGCTCGGCGAACCGCCCGGAGGCGCTGGAGACCCTGCTCCGGACGGGGGGGGCGGACCTCTGCGAGCCGCTCTACCAGCTCTACCGGGACGAATCCCCGGGGGCCGACCTTCGTCCGGCCTTCACGCGGGCGCTGGGAGCGCTTCGCTGTCGAGCCTTTCTGCCCCAGCTCATTCGTCTGGCCCGATCCACCCGGCACCGCGTGCTGAGCCTGGCCGCCATCGAGGCCCTCGGCCGCCTCGGCGATCACCGTGCGCTCCCCGCGCTCCTTCGGCTGGCGCGCACCGGTCAGCAACCCGCCGCGGCGGTTGCGGCGCTCGAGCGGCTGGGACCGCAGATGGCGAACCCACTGGGCGCCCTGCTTCGCCAGCGGGGCGCTGCGGCGCCCCACGCGGCACTGGCCCTCGCTCGTCTGCGGGCCCCGGGAGCCGCGGCCCTGCTCCACCGAGCCCTCGCGCAACAGTGGATCTCGACCCCGCTGGCGCTGGAGGCCCTGAGCCTCCTGGGAGATCGGCGGTCGCATCAGACCCTCGTTCCCTACCTGTTCAGCAGGGATGCAGACACCCGCAGCGCCGCGCTGAGTGCGTTGGGGCGGTGCGCCGGCCCCCGGGCGGCCGGCGCGCTCCTGGCGGTGAGTGGGGATGATCGATTGCAGGATTCGGCCCTGCGTCTGCTGGGGGCCCTTGCCGTGAAGCAGCCGGTCAGCCCCCTGCTGACGATCCTCGGCAGCAAGAAGGCCACTGACAGGCGCGCCGCGGTGTTTACCCTGGGTCGCGTCGGGCGCGACGACGCCGTGCGGCCACTGACTTGGCTGGTGCAGCACGGTGAACGCTCGATCCGCGTCGCGGCGCTGCTCGCCCTGCAGCACACCCGCAGCCCCGGCGCAGCGACGGTGCTGCGCCGGGTCGCCCGCAACGGCGGCCCGCTCGCGCCCTACGCAGCCCTGGCCCTGGGATCTCTGCTCCGCGACCACACCGGGCTTCCGGCGCCCCTGCGGAAACGGGTGGACCGGGCCGTCCGCGAGCTGGCAGCCCTCTCGCGCGGGCACAACGCTCCGCTGGCGCGCGCAGCGCTCGTGGCCCTCGGGCGGATCCGCCACGACAGCGGCTTGCCGGTCGCGCTCGAGCTGCTGCGCAGCAAGGATCCGCGGACGAGACGCGTCGCGGCCGAGGCGGTCGGGCAATTCCGGAGCTGGGACGCCGTGACTCCGCTCATCGCAGTGCTGAAGCAGGACCCCGACCCCATCGCGCGTGGCATGGCCGCCTGGTCCCTGGGGACCATCGGCTCTCACTTCGCCGTCGAGCCGCTTGTCGCCGCCCTGGACGAGCGAACCTTTCCGGTGGCCGAAAACGCCGCGGCGGCGCTACGCCGCCTCGGGCTGCCGAGCCTGGGTCGCCGCATCGCACGGCGGCTGTTCCATCCGTCGCCCCACGTGCGCGTCAACGTGGCCGGCGCCCTCGCGCGCCTGGGGTACCGCGGCGCCCGCGCCCGGCTCACCCGACTCGCCCTCCGGGATCCCTCCGGCACCGTGCGCTGTGCCGCGGCCCGAGCGCTGGCAAGAATCTACGGATCCCAAAGCCGTCCCCTGCTGCAATCGTTTCGTTCCCGGGAGCTGCATCCCACCACCGAGGCGTGCATCCGCCGGGAGCAGGACCGGCTACGCGGCATCCAGCCGCCGCGCCCGGTGGGCGCAACGGGCCGCTGGGTGGACTTCCGGCTGGAATCCGGCGCCGGGCAACCGCTGCCTTGGCGCGCTTATGTGCTCCGCCTCCCTGATGGGCTCCTCAAGGCGGGAGCCACCGACGAGCTGGGGTTCGGGTACGCGGAGCAGATTCAACCCGGGCGGGCGGACCTGGAGTGGCTGGATCGGAGCTTCCCCCCGGTTCGCCCGAAACCGAGTCCCGCGCCCTGAGGGCCGCTAGGGAGACGACATGCTCAGAGACAAGCTACGCAACGGACTCATCGTCGGCGCCATTGTCGGCCTCGTAGGTGCGATCCTCAGCTACTGTCGGCCCCAAGCCGTCGAGGGGCTGGAACGCGTCACCTACGACATGCGCGCCCGCTGGTCCATGGACCCCAAGCGTGCCGACCCGCGGATCGTGATGGTGGACGTCGACGATCTCGATCTGGCCTGGGCCCTCCGCGGCCAAGGAGGGGCCACCATGGACTGGCCGTGGCCCCGGCAGCTCTTCGGCATGGCCACAGAGCACCTGCTAAAGCGCGGAGCACGGGCCGTGGTGTTCGACTTCCTGTTCAACAGTCCGGGAAACTGGGGCCGAGACGACCCGGAGAAGTTCGGCAAGTCGCTGGGGGCGATGCCGCGGACCGTGGTGGGCCTGAAGCTCTCCAAGTTCTCATTGGAGCGACCCCTGGGCGGAACCTTTGCCGGCCTCCTCGCAGGCAAGATCGATTGCGAGGCAGCGCGGAGGCGCGCCTACGAGGTCATGCACTGGGGGCGCCGGGCCTTTTCGCTCCCGAGGCCGGATCAGCGCTGTGATCTCTGGATAGGGGGTGAAGACACCCTGGCGGCCCTCAAGTTCAATCTCGGGCAGCTCAAGGACGTAGAGCAGTTCGAAAAGCAGGTCGCCGCAATGACGACCTTTCGCGCGCTGACCCCGTCCGAGCTGGCCCAGGAGCTGACCGCGCTGAAGCTCGCCGCCAGGCGCGGCGCCCTCGAGCTCAAGGCGGGCACCGACTTTCATACGAACTTCTACCCCCACCTCTGGCCGCCGCTCATACCCGTCACCCAGAACACGCGCCTGGGGGTGGTCACCCAGAAAGAGGACACCGACGGCATCTTCCGCCGGTACGCGCCGGTGGCGCGATACGCCGGCAAGCTGTATCCCTCCCTCGGCCTCGCCGCGGCCATGGTGGCGTTCCCGAAACAGAAGGTCTCCATCAAGGATGGCCACGTCCACTTCGGCACCAAACGCATCCCCACCGACGACCAAGGAAGGGCGTCCATCCGCTACCACGGCTCAGGGGACGCCTACTCCCGGGTGGGCATCCGGCACATCCTCAACGTGGTGGTCCAGCAGAAACAGGCCGAGACATTCAAGAAGCGGATCGTCGAGGTGCGCAACAAGCTGGGAGCTCGGGTCCGGGACGAAGGGAGGCTGCCGACGGTGATCCGCTCCACCCTGGCGGCGCTCTGGCAGCGGCTGCAGAAAGCGGGCTGCGGCATCGCCCTCAGGGGGAAGCGGCTCGCGATCCTGCAGGACCTGTCGGCCCAGGACACTTGGCACACGCTCCGCGTCCAGTGGGCGGCGGAAGAGCTGTCCAAGGCCAAGGCGAAGCACGAGTCCTGCGGTGTGGACGCCCTGGGCGCGTTGGCGAAGATCAAGGCCTATCGACAGAAGTGGAGCACAAACTACAAGCACGTGAAGGCGCACATCACCGAGGCCGAGACGTTGAAATACCCCTCGGGTTGCGCCGCTGCCATGCCCGCCCTGGCCACGCTAAAGGCCGTCATGAACGAGAAGAAGTCCGCTCCCAAGCGGGCGCTTGAGACCTTCCAGGCGTGGGGGAAGATCACCGAATCCAAGGCGTGCGAGCCGGTCATCGACGACACTCTCAGCAAGCGGCTGCTGGAGTCGGACAAGAAGCTGCTCGCCCGGTTCAAGGGCTACCCGGGCCTCAGACCCGGGTCCGTCAAGGGTCGGATCTTCATCGTGCATGCCTTTGCCGCCGCACTGCGGGACCTCAAACCCTCCCCTGTGGATCCCCAACATCTGGGGGGCGAGATCAACGCCAGCTTCCTGGACAATCTGCTGCACGGCGACTTCATCCGCCGGAGCCCGAAGTGGATCTCGGCCTTCACGGCCATGCTGCTGTGCCTGCTGCTCGGTCTCGGCACCTTCCTGGTGACCGCGGTGACCCGGTCAGCGGCGTGGGTCGCCGTGCTGTCCATGGCAATCAGCCTGTTAGTGGTGAGCGTGTTCGGTTATGCCGCCTACCAGTTCTACGACACCTCCGGAGCGTGGCTGGACGTGGTGCTGCCGTCCCTCTCCGGCCTGCTGGCCTGGGCGGCAGCCCTGGGCGCCAACTTCTACCTGGAAGGCAAAAGCCGGCGCTTCGTGCAGGACGCCCTGGGGCGCTACACCGCCCCCGCCCTGGTAAAGGAGCTGATGTCCAATCCCAAGGCACTGACCCTGGGATGGGGCGCAAAGCGGGAGCTGACCGTGTTCTTCTCCGACCTGCAGAACTTCACCTCCATCTCGGAGCGCCTCACCGCGGAGCAGCTCGTGCACCTGCTCAACGACTATCTGACCGAGATGACGGACATCATCCTGGAGTCTGGCGGGATCGTGGACAAGTACATCGGCGACGCCATCATGGCCTTCTGGGGCGCCCCCTACGACGACCCTGACCACGCCATGAATGCCTGCCGGGCGACCCTGAAGATGCAGGCGCGGATCAAGGAGCTCAAGGAGAAGTGGCTCGAGGAGTACAACGAGAACATCCTCGCCCGCTGCGGCCTGAACACCGGCCAGGCGGTGGCCGGCAACATGGGGTCGAAGCACAAGTTCAACTACACCCTGATGGGCGACACGGTGAACCTCGCGTCGCGGTTCGAGGGCGCGAACAAGCCCTACTCTACGCTCGTCATGATCGGCGAGAACACCCGCACCGTGGTGAAAGACCAGATGGTGACCCGGGAGCTGGACTTCATGGCGGTCAAGGGCAAGGAGCAGCCGGTCCGGGTATTCGAGCTCATCTGCCAGCGGGAGGATTCGAACGAGAAAACCGACGCCCTGGTCGAGCGATTCACCGAGGCGCTGGACGTGTATCGCCAGACAAAGTTCAAGGAGGCGTTGGACCTCTTCCACTCGATCATGGATGACTACGACGGGGACGGCCCGAGCAAGCTCTATGTCGGTCGCTGCCGCGAGTATCTGCGGAGCCCGCCGCCGCTGGATTGGGACGGCGTGTATCGGATGACGACGAAGTAAATTCGGATTATAGTGACACCGATCAAAAGAACAGCCCTTGGGAGCGAAACCCCTAGGGCAAGGAGGTCGAAAGTGAAGAAGACCATCTTGGCCGGTGTGTGTGCCGGCACCCTGGTGGCGCTGTCCATGGGGCTGGTCCAGTCGGCGCCCTCGTCAGGAACCACACTGTCGGTGCGCTCTCTCAAGGCGCGACTCATGGCCTCGCCGGAGTTCCTCGGCTCGTCCGTAGCGACGCTGCAGCGGGGCGCTCGGGTGAAAATGATCAGCGCCAAGGGCTCCTGGTATCAGGTAAGCCACGGCGCCACCCGCGGCTGGGTGCACAAGAACCGCGTGACCGAGAATCTCATCAAGCTCTCCGCCGGCGGAACCGAGGGCGGCACCACCCGCGGTGAGGCCGAGCTGGCCGGCCGTGGCTTCAGCCCCACGACGGAAAAGGCGTTCAAGGACAAGAATCCCAACCTGGATTACAGCCACGTGGATAAGATCCAGGGCTTCGACGTCGAACCGGACTCGGTGGCGCGGTTCCACCAGGAGGGCCAAGTCACCGGCCCGCAGAAGGGCGGTGCCAAATGAAACGGCGCGCTTCCAGCAAGTTTCTGGCGTTTCTGCTTGCGGCCACGGTCGGCTTCGGCTCGCTGGTGGGCTGCCGGACCATCATGGGCCTGTTGTCCGGGGACTTGGACGTAGAGGACATCGACAAAGACATCAAGGGCATCAAGGCCCTGGGCAAAGCGCTCTCCAAGGCGAACCAGGCCATCACAGAGGAGGACGAGTACTACCTCGGTCGCGCGGTTGCCGTGTCGGTGCTCAATCAGTACAGCTACCGATACCTCGAGTACAGCAGCTTTCAGCAGGGCCAGGTGGGCCCGGGTCTGACCAACTACCTCTTCCACATCGGCAAGCTGCTGGTGACCGCGGCCCAGCGCAAGCCCTTGAAGGGCGATCGCCGCACCCCGCTCGCGGGATACCACTTCATCGTGCTCAACTCCCCGGAGATCAACGCCTTCGCCGCGCCGGGGGGCTACATCTTCCTGACCACCGGGATCCTCCGGTTGGCTCGGAACGAGGACGAGGTGGCCGCCATCCTCGCCCATGAGATGTCCCACGTCATCCGGGGGCACGGCGTCAACGCCATCAAAAAGGCGCGCTGGAACAGCGTGGGGAAGATCTTCTTCTCGGAGGCCGCCAGCGGTGTCTTCGGAGACCAGGCCGCTGCCACCGACTTCTTGAACGCCGCGGTGGGCGACATCCTGAACCGGATGGTGCAGGAGGGTTACAGCCAGAAGGCAGAGTTCGAGGCCGATGCGTCAGCCATGCGCCTCCTCGCGGTGACCGGCTACAACCCGTGGGCGCTGTACAACATGATCAAGGCCATGGACCAGCAGGGCGCCGGACACGCCAAGGGGATGTACAAAACTCACCCCACCCCCATGTCCCGGCTGAAGGCGCTGTACAAAATTACGCCCAAGTACAAGTACCCGAAGCCGCCCGAGGCGAGGTACACCCGCTTCCGCGCCGCCATCGGCCATCTCCCGCCGACGACCTGACCCGACCCATTCGCCGCCCCCCGGACCACGTCAACGCAGCCCTGTGAGCAGGTCCCGAAGCTTTTTGGATATCGATCGGCTTGCGCACGACGCCGAGTGCGCCCTCGTCCATCGCGCGCTCGAGGAGCTCCTGCACGGAGTGTCCGGTCATCATCATGACCTTGATGTCCGGTGACAGCACGACAGCCACTCCACGCCTCCAATCTTGTACTCTGCCGACCGCGACGGGTCAATCACCCAGGGCTGTGCGGGTCAGTCCGGGTCTTCCGGTGGGGTGGGCGGATCACGCGGGAGGCGCGGCAGCACATTCATGGGACGGTCCATGGGGCGATCCATGGGACGGTCCATGGGCGTGTCCGGTGGCAGCCGCGGCAGCACACCGGTCATGACCGGGTGCATCTCAGGGAGCATCGGAAAGGGCTTGGTCATCTGACCCGGCCGTGGATCAGGACGTGTCGACTGAAGGGCGAGCGGGAAAGACGCCGCGATCACGAGGCCCTCCGCGGCGCGTAACCGGAGGTGCGCACGCTTCTCCCCGGGACTCCGGAACTTCAGCGCGAGGACGTAGCGACCCGGGACGTTTGTGGCCCGGGCGGCCAGCGTGCGACGCGGGTCACCGCTCCCGCCGACGGTCACCCGGATTCGGGCACCCACCACCGGCTGGGCACTGCCATCTTTCCAGACATCCAGGACAAAGGCCAGCCGGACCCTCGGTTTGAGCTGGTCCTCGCAGCTCACCCGAATTGCATACCCTTGCTTGACCAGCTTGACCAAAGCCGTTCCGGGCGCCACCGGCGGTTCTTGGCGCGTCGGCCCGGCGTCCGGTGTGATGCCGAGCCGCGGATTGCTCTCCACGTCCGCGTCCGGCTTGCTCCCCGTCGCGAGCTGCGATTTCTCGGCCGCACGACGCCGCGCCTCCCGTCGATCCTGGACGATGAAAAAGATCCCGACCGCCACCGCGACGACGGCCAGGATCATGGTGCCGACCGTAATCCACTTGCCGCGATCCGGGCCGGCGGCGATGGAGGCGAGCGTCGCGCTCCCGGGAGCAGCGTGCTGGCCGGTCACCACCGAAGGGCTGGAGTCTGGGGGCCGGGGCCCACGGGCCGCGTCCGGCTCGACCGACGGGGAATGCTGCGTGGAGGCACGCTCTTGAGGTAGCCCTGCGGGCGTGGGCGCAAGCCTTCGGCCCGCGTCGGAATCGAACGCCGGTGCCTTGACCGGCGGCGGGGGCGCGGCCGCTGTATGATAGCCGGCAGAGCCGGGCAGGTCGTCCGTCGCCGGCTCGGATCCACCGGGAGCCTCCCAGGCACCCGTCGGTCGCACGGTGGGGCGCTTCGCCGGCCGACCGGCGTCCGCCCCTCGCTCGTTCGGCAGGGCCGCAACGGGCACCACCAAGCCGCCATCCGCGGGCACCGTTCGGGAAAACGCCATCTGCTTCTCAGAGCGGATCGCCTTCTCCGCGGCCCGAACGAGCGGATCCCGCTCCGGCGCCACAGGCCCGACCACGGCCGGGTCACCGGCTCCCGAGCTAAACCCGAACACGGTCCGCTTGGTCGTGCCCGGCTCGGCACCCTCCTCAGGGGTCGCCCAGCCGGCCGCGAGATCCCGCGGCGCGGGTGCGTCCTGGAGACCCGCACCCAGCACCGCGCCGAGTGCGGCCCGCATCTCCTCGGCCGTGGCGAATCGTTTCTCGCGGTCCTTGTTGAGGGCCTTGAGGATCGCCGACTCGAGTGACGCCGGAATCGACGGATTGTGGAGTCGTGGCGGCGGCGGCGGCTCCTTCACATGACGCACCAGGATATCCAGGCCGGATCCGGACTCGAAAGGGAGGTGCCCGGTGACCAGACGATACAGAATGACCCCCAGGGAGTAGAGGTCGGCGCGGGGATCCAGCTCCCCCCCCGTGGCCTGCTCAGGGCTGAGGTAGTAGGGAGTGCCGAAAATCGCCCCGCTCCGGGTGATCCGACTCTCGTCGGAGACCCCCCGTTCGAGGATTTTCGCGATTCCGAAGTCGAGCACCTTGATGAAATCCGGACTCCGGTGCTTTTCGAACACGATGATATTCGCCGGCTTGAGGTCCCGGTGGATCACACCGTTGTGATGCGCTTCGGCCAAGGCGCTGGCGATCTGCGTGGCGATGTTGATCCCGCGCTCGATGGACACCGGCGCCTCGGCCTTGCAGAGAGTGTCGAGGTCGGTGCCCTCGAGGTGCTCCATGACGATGTAGGGCAGCCCCTCCTCTGTTTCAGCCACGAGGTGGACCGTAATGATATTGGGGTGTGAGAGCCGAGCAGCCGCCTTGGCCTCGCGATAGAACCGCTTGACCACCGTCCGGTCCCGCACCAGGTCCTGGCGCAGGATCTTGATGGCAACCAGCCGGTCCATATTGATCTGGTGGGCCTTGTAGACCGTGCCCATGGCGCCCTGGCCACACCGCTCCTGGATGTTGAATTGCCCCATGAGCTGCTTGCCCAGGAACTCATCCACCGGGTCCGGCAGCACTGTCCCGTCGTGCGGACAGAATTTCACCGCATCGTCGTAACGGTTATGGCAGCTCGGACAGATCTTCATCTTTTTTGAAACCCTTGGAATGGTACCACCTCGTACAAGAGCGGACAACTCAGGCGACAGATGCTATAGTCCTAAAGCTGGCTGTCCGCGATCGGGATAGACGTACATTGTCAACCTCATCCTCTCCTGTGATCGATAGCGGGATAGCAATCGTGGATCCGGCACATCAGGTGATCTGAACGAACGATGAGCTCCGTTGGCCTAACATTGGTGTGTCCCTCCGTCATGTCGGCTCCGCTCGTGGCCATGGGGTTGCTTTTGCCGGTGGGCGAAGCGTCAGCGCGGGGCCGACACCAGCCCCGCTCCGGGACCGTAGGCCCCCGAAGTGCCCCCAAGTGGCCGAAAGCGTTGACAACTCGCGAATACCTTGAGGTGACCCTGGGGTATGACCGAGGCAAGCTGCTGCAGCGCTCGCTTCGCAAGCGACGGTTCTCCAAACCACGAAAGATCAAACGCATCGTGGGCCGATTCCTAGCCCGTCTCTACGCCGGCAAACAGCTCGTCGACGTGGTGCCGTTCAACTTTCCGCTCCTGGCACCGGCGGAGAACTTCACTCCCACCGGCCGACGCATCGCCCAACGGATGGAGGCCAACCTGCGCACCGCGGTTCGAATCCGCCTGCCCTATCTGAGCAGAATCAACCGCATCGAGATCAGGGACATCGGTACCCGTCGTCACTGGGCGCTCGACCTCTCCCCGCTGCGCCCGCGTCCCGCAGCAAGGCCGAAGCCGTGAGCGGCGCGCGAACAGTCGTTCTTCTGGTCGCGCTGGGACTGGTCGGTTCGACGCAGTCTGCCTGCAGACCGACAGTGGTGCATCGCTGCCCAACCTCGCGATCGTGCAAGCTTCACGGACAGCGCCGCGCCGCGCACCAGGCCCGCGTCCGCCCGGCGCCCAAGGGCGGCTACCGCTTCGATTCACCCCGCGCCTATGCGATCCCGACGACGATCCGCTCGCCGAGATCGGTGGCCTTCAGCCCCGACGGCGCCGCAATCGCCCTGGGAGGTCGCTGGGGCCGGCTTCAGGTCGTGAACACAACGAATGGCCGCGCGCTGCACTCCCTGGGGAACCAGGACGAGCTGGTGCAGGGGCTGCTGGTTCGGTTCTCCCCCTCGGGCAAGCAGCTGCTCTCGGCCCGACACCGCCTGACCCGGGTGCGGATCTGGGACCTGCAGACCGGACAGATCACGCGGGAGCTGACTGCCACCCGCTACCCAATCCGCGACATGTCCGTGACTCATCGGGACCGGGTGTTGCTGGCTACGGGCGCCGGAGTCGAGGTCTGGAACGGGAAAACGGGCAAGCTCGAGCGAATCTTCAAGATGCGCTACAACCTCCCGGTCACTCGGGTCGCAACGTCCCCCTCCGGCCTCGCCCTGGCAGGCGATCGGGCGGGCAACGTGCTGGTGTTCAACCCCCGGAACGGAAATCGGCGCGGTCGTCTCAGCTCCCCCGGCTCGCGCCTGGCGGCACTCGACCTGGCTGACGACGGCAGCGTGTTCGTGGTGGCCTACGAAAGCGGTCTGGTGCGGCTGGCGCACACCACGCCAGTGCGACGCATGCGCGGCTTTTCCTGGGCTACCCGGAGCCGCCCGGTACACGTCCGGCTTTCACGCAACAAGGAAAGGATCGTGGTCGCCGAAGCCTCCGGCGAGATCGCCCACGTAGACACCGAGCGGAGCAAGCTGCTGTACCGTCAGCAGTCGAGCGCCGGATCCCTGGACGACTTTTCCGTGTCCCGGGACGGTCGGCTGCTCGCGGCCGTGGCCCGGAGCGGCGCGGTGGAGCTCTGGCAGAGCGAGGACGCCGGGAGTCGGCTCGGGTTACCCAAACAATTTACGCATGCACCCGAGCCGAAACCCAAGGCTACGCTGCGGCTAGAGGAGCCGGTGCGGATCGAGCTCGAGACACCGGGGGTGAACATCAGCAGCTTTTCCCTGGGGAAGCGCGGACGGTTCCTGGCCGTCGGCGGGATGCCGAGCCAGGTGTCGGTGTACTACCTCGTCATCCATCCGCGGAAGCGGCGCTACCCCTATGCCAAGCGACTCTACCGGAGACTGCCTGCCAGGCCCGTCAAGGGCGGGAAGACGCGACAGACGTTGCGGGTGGCAATCACTCCGAACCGGAGCTGGCTCGTCGTCCAGGGCGGCAGCTTTTATCTCGATCGGTACTCGCTCATCTCGGGACGCTACCGGCCGCGCCAGTATCGGGAAAAACCCATCCTGCGCTCGCTGCTTCCCACCCACGACAGCCGCCGACTGATCACCGTGGGTGCAGGTCGAAACGTGCTTGGCTGGAGCCTTCAGGGGCGCCTTAGCTTCCGGTTCAACGGCGTCCGGAATCCCTACTGGGTCGGTGTTTCGCCGTGGGCACGCACGCTCATCGAGGTGCAGGGCTGGGACCGCATCACGGCCTTCGAGCTGCCCACAGGGCGGTTGAAATGGGAGCGCGAGTCGGGACCCTTGCCCGAGTTCGAGGTCGTCGGCATGGGATTCACACCCAAGAACCACGAGCTCGTCACGTTCCACAAGACCGGCTTCCTCAGGTATTTCGACGCCGAAACCGGCGCCCTGCTCAGGAGGATTCGAATCCCCCGTCTGACCGGGCAAACAGGCCCCTGCGCCATCCGCCAGGACGCAAAGCTCATGGCTTGCGCACGGCACGGAGCCCTCGAGCTCGTAGAGCTGCCGGGAGGGGCGCCGGTGCGTCGCATTCAGCTCTCCCCACGGCGGCAGCACGATCTCAAGGTTCGCGGCCTGGCGTTCAGTCCTCGCGGGAACACCCTCGTGGCCCAGACCGGCAGGCAGAAGCTGGCCATCTTCAACTTCGATCGCTTGGGTACGGTGCAGAGCTACACCGGCATCGACGCCCAGGTCCGGTTCCGACTCGGCCTCCCGCTAGCGGCGCCGAGGATCCAAGTGAAACCGGGTCGGGTGTCCAAGGGCAGCATCCTCGACCCCCGCGCTCCCCTGCGGCACAATCGACCGAAACCGCGATGGGCTCCGCCGCGCCCACGGCTCCGCTAGACCGATTCCTAAACACCTCGGCAGCAGCTCGATCGCAGTGCATACATAATGCTTGCATCCATATTGTTCGTATGCGTATTATATGCATCGGTAGATAGCTGAAGGCATGCGCATGACGATCACCGATCCCTTTGATTGCCATTTCTACCTGATCACCCGGGCCAGCCTACTCGTGACCTCCACGCTCCGCAGAGAGCTGGCGTCCGCGGGGGTGGAGCAGATTCGGCCCGCCTATCTCGGCGTGCTCCTGGTGCTGTGGGGTGGCGACGGGGTGCGAAGCGTGGACCTCGCGCACCGGGCCGGCCTGGAGCCGTCGACCATGACCGGGCTGCTCGACCGCATGGCCCGGGACGGGCTCGTGCGCCGGGAGGCAGACCCTGATGACCGAAGGGCTCAGCGCATCTTCCTGACCGATCACGGCCGGGAGGTCGAAGGGCCGGTGAACGAGGTCGTCGACTCCACCGTGGAGCGTGTCCTGGGGAACGTTCCGGACAAAGACCTTCGGCAGCTCAAGACCACCCTGCGCCAAATGCTCGCCAACGCGAACACGAGGGACCCATGACGCACGGCCCGAAGCCAAGAATTGGCTACACCTGCGCCTACACACCGGTGCAGCTCCTGGATGCCGCAGGGTTTGTCCCGCACCGGATCCTGCCCATGGGCGACGCCCCCGACGAGGCGGGAACGCTGCTCCACGACAATCTCTGTCCCCATGTCAAACGGGTGCTCGATCGCGCCCTGGACGGCCGGGACCTGCCGGAGCTGGCGGGCGTCGTGTTCATGGCGAGCTGCGACGCCATGCGCCGGCTGGCCGACGCCTGGCCCGCGGCGCGGCCCAAGGATCGCGTGCTTCTGGTCGACCTGCCGAGCGCGCGGAACGAGCCCGCGGTGACCTTCCTCGCCGCCGAGCTGCAAAAGCTCAGGGGCGCCCTGACCGCCTGGGGAGGCGTCGCGGCCGACGACGAAGCGCTGCTCCAGAGCATCGATCGGTACAACGGCCTGGCTCATCGGCTCGCAGCGCTCGAGGCCCGGGCCGGCTCCGGCACCCTCCCCGGTGGCCGGGCGGTCTATCAAGGGCTGCTCACGGACTCGGTCGCGCAGCCCGTGGAGGACACGCTGGCGGCCCTGGACCTCCTGGAGGCCAAGGCGCCCTCCCCTGCCCAATCCGGCCTACCGGTCTTTCTGTTCGGCAACGTGCTGCCCGACCCCGCAGCGCTGGAGCTCATCGAATCCTGCGGCGCGCGCGTCGTGGCCGACGACCTGTGCACCGGCTCCAAGCAACTCGTACCAATGGAGCTCTCCGGCACGGGGGCGCTGCTGCACCGGCTGGCGCGGGCGACTCTGGAGCGCCCTCCCTGCGCCCGCACCCTCGACTGCGCCAAGCCCATGGGCTTTGCCGCCGACGTCGTGGACGCCGTAAGAGCGAGCGGCGCCCGGGGCGTCATCGCCCATGTGCTGAAGTTCTGCGACCCCTACCTGTCGCGGCTGCCCAAGGTCCGGGAGGAGCTGCGCGAGGCGGGAATCCCCATGCTGGCGCTGGAGGGCGACTGCACGCTTCGATCCCTGGGCCAGCACCGGACCCGGATCGAGGCCTTTGTGGAGATGCTGCACGAGGTGGAACAATGATGCTGCCGTATTTTGACAACCTGGTGAACGGCCTCGAGGCCAAGCTGGCTGAAGACACATCGCCGTACAGGGCCCGCAAGCGCTTCGCGCTGGAGGTGTCCCGGCTCGGCAAGACCCTGTTCACGCCGGGCGCCAAGGTGGCCTGGTGCGGGGTGGTCGCGCCCTTCGATCTGCTGCACGCCATGGGCGTCAGCTCCTGTTACGTGGAGTTCGTGGGCGCCATGCTCGCCTCCACCGGCACCGTGGAATCGATGCTCGAGACGGCAGAGCAGGCGGGCTACTCCACGGACGGATGCAGCTACCACCGCTCGGTGCTCGGAGCAATGCAGCAGGGGCTCATGCCCGAGCCGGACTTCCTGCTGGCCACCACC
>JBDRSE010000217.1:0-9863 GCA_043825095.1 bacterium | reverse complement strand
TCTCCGCTCTCCGCTCTCCGCTCTCCGCTCTCCGCTCTCCGCTCTCCGCTCTCCGCTCTCCGTTCTCCGCTCTCCGCTCTCCGCTCTCCGCTCTCCGCTCTCCGCTCTCCGCTCTCCGATTTCCGCTCTCCGCTCTCCGCTCTCCGCTCTCGGATTACCGCTTCTCGTTAATGAAATCTGAGATTGAAGGTCGGAGATCGGAGATCGGAGATCCGAAGATTTGGCAGTTTTTTGCCGACATCTTCTTATCTGATCGGCATTGGCCGTAGCCCCGGCCTTCGCGCGCCTGAATCTGCGGCGATCGTGTTATTCTGCGGCGCGACGTCTGTCGGAAGGAGGAAGATTCGTGGGCGCGAACAGCTTCGGTCGGTTCCTCAGCATGACCACCTTTGGTGAGTCCCACGGCCCCGGGTTGGGCGTGGTGATCGACGGTGTGCCGCCCGGGCTGCGCCTGGATGTCGAGGCCGTACAGCGGGCCCTCGACCGCCGGCGACCGGGACAGTCCGGTGTGACCACCCCACGCGTCGAGGCCGACCGGGTGGAGCTGCTCTCGGGCCTGTACCAAGGGGTCACCACCGGGGCGCCGCTGGCCATGCTCTTCCGGAATCGTGACGCCGACAGCGCGGCCTACGAGGCCCTCGCGGACGTGTTTCGGCCGGGCCATGCGGACGGCGCGTACCTGGCCAAGTACGGGCTGCGGGATCCCCGCGGGGGGGGACGCAGCTCAGGACGGGAAACCGTGGCGCGGGTGGCCGCCGGGGCAGTGGCCCTGCAGCTGTTGGCGCCCTGGGGGGTGACCGTGCGGGGCTGGGTGGCGCAGGTGGAGGACGTGGTGGCCCAGACCTTCGATCCGGCGGCCATCTGTGAGAACCCGGTCCGCTGTCCGGATCCCGTGGCGGCCCGGGCGATGGTGGAGCGCATCGAAGCCGCCAAGGCGGATCGCGACTCGGTGGGCGGCCGGGTTCGGGTCACGGCGGACGGTGTGCCCCCAGGGTTGGGCGACCCCGTGTTTGCCAAGCTGGACGGGGTGCTCGCCGGGGCCATGATGTCCATCGGCGGGGTGAAGGCGGTGGAGATCGGCGCCGGATGCGACGTGGCCCGAATGCGGGGCTCGGCGGCCAACGATCAGCGCCGCTCGGGCGGATATTTGAGCAACCACGCGGGCGGAATCCAAGGGGGCATCACCAACGGAGAGCGCGTCGTGGTCACGCTGACCGTCAAACCCACCTCGTCCATCGGCCGGCCCCAACAAACCGTGGACAGACATGGGCAGGAGCAGACGATCGAGATCGACGGGCGGCACGACCCGTGCCTGTGTCCCCGCATCGTGCCCGTGGCCGAGGCCATGCTCGCGTTCTGTCTGGCCGACGCGCTGCTCGCCCAGCGCGCCCTGGGGCGGCTGGACGGGGAGGTCGGGGTGTGAGGCCGCTGCTCTGTGGATTGACCGCAGCATTGCTGGCCTGCGGCTCCTGTGGTGACGAGGACTCTCCCCGCTGCAGTGCTGACGTGCTCTTGCAGTTTCAGAGCGTGTCCGAAACCGAGCAGTCCGGATTCACCATCAGCGAGGTTGTGTTTTCCGTGGAGGCGGGATACGTGCGCGGTTTCGTCGACGGCACGGCCAGGGTCTTGCTGCTGCTCGACGCGCGGATGACCATCGCCCCCCCCTGCGGCGCGGTGGAGGTGGAGCTGGTGCTGGATCAGACCGAGTTTGGCCTGCAGGTGGAGCTGCACGACACCGAGTCCGGCGAGGCGCCTCCCTTTTATTCGGAGAGCTCGAGCGTGGCGGTTGGGCTGGAGCCGGAGGTGTACCCCTACCAGCGCTGGACGATCTCAGCCTCCCAAGGCAAACTCATCCGCCGGCTCACGGTGAGCAACGAGGGGCCCAGCGATCCACCCCTGTCGACCCTGATCAAGTCGCTCACCTTCCGGTAACCGAGCCGCGGTCGAATTCAGACAGTGCAGAGGTAGGCCTTCAGGTAGCTCCCTTCGGAGAAGGCCGGGGGCACGGGAAAGTCCGGCGGCAGAGGGAAGCGCCGGACCAGTCGCAGCTCGCGGCCGGCCTGGTTCGCACCGCGGCCGAGGGCGCGGGCAAACTCGTCCTCCGAGAGGCGGGCGGTGTTGCTCACCG
Organism: bacterium; assembly: GCA_043825095.1. Taxonomy (GTDB): domain Bacteria; phylum Myxococcota_A; class Polyangia; order HGW-17; family JAJRWW01; genus JBDRSE01. The sequence goes on along the minus strand of JBDRSE010000217.1, from coordinate 7,735 downwards.
CCAGCAGCAGCGCCGCCGGTGCCAGCAGCGTGAGCGTCTGTGAGACGAGCTCTGCGTAGTCCCGGGCCGAAGAGAAGCTGCCCTTGCGACTGCGGGAGAAGCTCGGCGGATCCACAATCGCGAGGTCGAACCGGGCGTTGTCGCGGGCCAGCTTGGTCAACGCGCCGGTCACGTCGCCGGTCAGATGCTCGCAGGCGGTTTCGGGGTCCAGCCCGTTCTGGCGGAGGTTTTTGCGGGACCACGCATGGACCTTGGCGGATTGGTCCACTGCGGTGACGCTGTCGGCCCCGCCGGCGGCCGTGTGCACGGTGAAGGCGCCGGTATACGAGAAGGTGTTCAGCACCCGCCGACCCTTGGCGTGTCGACCCACCCAGTGGCGGGCCTCCCGGAGATCGGGAAACAGCCCCACCCCCATGGGCGCGGAGACGTCCACCAGAAACTGTCGTCCGTGCTCGGTCACACAGACCTCCACCGGGGCCACTTTTCCGAGCTTGAGTGACGCCGCCGGCCGCCGCTCCCCGGCCGTGGGACGGAGGCGGAGCTGCTCGTACAGCCCGCGTGCCCCGTAGCGCTCCATCAACACCGGGTACACGGCCTCGGCGAGGGGTTCGGCTGCCAGGGAGAACAGCTGCGCCACCAGGTAGTCACCATAGCGGTCCACGGTCACGCCGGGGAGGCCGTCGCCTTCTCCGTTGATCACCCGATAGGCAGTGGTGGAGTCGGGGATCAATGCCTGCCGAAGATCCACCGCCTGGTGCGCGCGTCGGCGATAGAGATCCGGCCCGGGGGGCTGATCAGGATCCACGGACAGCACGCGGATCGCCACGGCGCCCTCTCGCTCAAAGAAGCCCGCAGCCACGAAGCGCCCGTCGGGATCCTGAAGGGTGACAATCTCGCCTTCCTCGGCTGGGAGATCTCCCCGGGTCCGCAGCGCGTCGCGGAAGACCCACGGGTGGCCGGAAAGAATCCGCGTCGTGGCCTCCGCCCGGATCCGCACGACCCCCCGACGTCGCTGTGGTCGTGGTGCCGGCTCGGATGGCTTGTCTCGGTTCCTGGGTGACATTCACGCTCCAAGGGTAAGTTCGATCCGCGACGGTGCCTCGCGAGTCTTGTGACCTGAGCAGTCAGATCACAGAACACGGGTGGTCGTCCACTTGTCTTTTCGGTATGTGTTCACGGGACCCCGCTGTTTGCGGCACCCAGAGCGTAGCGAGGGCCACCCCCGGAGAGAGCGGAGGGGGGGGAGCTGAGCCACGAAGTGGCGGATCGATCTCCGGGGCCCCATTGCTCGGTGCCGCTGAGCGACAGATCCGCCGCTCCGCGGCTCATGACACCCCTCCCGTCCCCTCAAGGGGGAGCCCGCGCTGCGCGCGGGGGCGCTGTGCCGTCTACAACGTGAACGGTTCCTCCTTTAGATTTTGCTCGAAATGTCCATACCCTTCGTGATAAAAGGGCGACAAGTCGGCCCCTTGCAGGGTGGTTTGCGGAATAAGTGGTCCGTGAAGCATAATAGAGTATATTTTTCATATGGATCGGAAACAAGCTGCGGTATAAACGGCGTCACCTGAGAACCGTCCGTGCCGAGTGCGGCTGATCGAATGGTGTGAAGCCGCACGGGTTCAGGGGACGGTCCGATGGCCCTGCGGAGGTAAGTCGTGCCAGAGGCATCAAAGGAAAAAAATCAAAGTAGTCCGCCACCTTTGGTGAGCAAGACTCCTGAGAAAGCTGCCGACCTGGCGCCGGAGGAGTCTGGCGAGGAGGCTCTCGAGGGCTTTGTGAAAGACGCTCACTCCTGGTTCGAGGAAGAGGTCCTTCAGCAGAAGCTGGACAAAGAGAAAGAGGTGGAGGACGCCCGGGCCAAGGCGGAAGCTGAGCTCAAGGCGAGGCTTGAGAAGGAAACTCGGGAAAAGGTTGAGGCCGAGCTGTCCGTCCAACTCGGCCAGGAGCGGAAGGCGCGTGAAAAAGCCGAGGCCGAGGTCGTAAAGGCCAAGGCGTCGGCCAAGGCGTCGGCCAAGGCCACCGCCGCGAGCGCCAAGGCGCAGCCGGCCGCAGCGGCGGTCCCGGCGCCGGCAGCGACGGCGATCCCTTCTCCGGCCGGTGAGAAAAAGAACCAGGTGGGGCTGTACATCCTCATCGGCGCGCTCGCCATTACCGGCGGTCTGGTCTACTTCGGCACGCAGATGGGCAAGAGCCGGACCGTGGTGAAGCAGAACAGCCCCGCGCAGAATCAGCCTGGCACACAACCGGTGATGACTGAGCCGGTGATGACGCAGCCGGTGATGACCGAGCCGGTGATGACGCAGCCGGTGATGACCGAGCCGGCGATGACCGAGCCGGCGATGACCGAGCCGGCCATGACCGAGCCGGTGATGAGCGTACCGGCCATGACCGAGCCCATGCGCGCCGCTCCGATGCGCCAGACACCCACGGTGCCGGGCATGCGGCGTCGGATCCAGCCGCGACGCCGTCCGCCAATGAGACGCCAGCGCGAGCCGGGCATGCGCAGAGGAATGTGGGAGAATCCGTTCGGCTAGGCGCGTTTCCCACGGCGGGCATCGCGACCAGGACGGTGAACGATATCTGACGACAATGGGCTCTCGAGGTGGAGAGCCGAAGTGAGGCAAAGGTCGGCGCCCCGGTCGCCGTCTTTGGCCAATGCACCGGAAGGACTGCGAGAGGAATCATGAGCAAGCTGGGAGTGGCACTTTCTGTTTTGCTGCTTGTTGCAGGATTTCATAGTTCTGCGCAGGCGCAGACCAGCGCCAAGGATCAGGCGCGAAAGCACTTTGCCAAGGGGTTCGCCTACTATCAGAACGGCGAGTTTCTCAAGGCGGTGCGGGAGCTGCGGATCGCCTACAAGATTCGACCCGTGCCGGTGGTTCTGTTCTACATCGGGAAGACGTTCCAGGGCGCCGGGCTGAACGATGAAGCGGTCCGGGCGTTCTGCAAGTTCCTCGACGAGTCGACCTTGAACAACAACAAGCGCGCTCAGGCCACCGCCTCCCTCAAGCAGATGAACAAGACCTGCCAGGCCGAGGCGGCGGGGATCGGCGAACCGGGTGGCGCCGGCACTCCGGACGTCAGGCCCCGGGAGCGACCGCGGGAGGTCCCCGCCGCGGTGGGACGTCGGCGACCGCGCGTGAAGCCCGGTGAGATCATCCACGAGCCCATTGAGGACGCGCGGCCTTCGCGGCCGTTGACCATGGAGGCCGAGCTGCCGGAGGACTTCGGTGACTGGGCGCGTCTGTACCTGTACTACCGGCCCAAGGGGTCCGAGAAGTTCATCAAGAAGATGATGAAGGCGGATCGCCGCTCCATCTACCACGGGTGCATTCCCCGGCGGCACATGATCGGGTCGTCGATCCAGTACTTCATCGAGGCCGTGGGACGCACCGGAAAGCGAAAGGCGGGCTCGGGCACCTCGGCCAGCCCCAACATCGTCGGGCTGTCCGAGTCGAATCCCCTGCAGCCCGGGGGCCGGCTCAAGGGCTGCCCGGACGAGGTCGTCGGCGGCGGCGCAGTGGAGCCCGATCGGCCCGGCGGCACGACTCCCGGTGGGGTCACCCCGGGCGGCGTGACCCCGCTCCCCGGCGGGGAGCAGCCCCAAAGCAAGCGGAAGCTGAAGCTCATCGGCTTCATCGCCACGGCCGCGGCCGCGGTGGCGGCCTTCGTCACCGGCGGTCTGCTGGCGAAGTTCGCCCGGGACAAGGCGCAGGAGATGGCCAACGCCGGCAACCGCCCGCCGCAGGATCTCTTGTTCTACGACGGCAACGTCGAAACCATCGAGAAGCAGGGGAAGGCGCTCCAGACCGGCATGGCCGTCAGCTTCGTGCTGGGGTCCATCGCGGCCGCGGGAGCGATCTACCTGGGCCTGGACGTGTTCCTCTTCTCGAAGAAGAAGACGGAAAGCCCCACCAAGATCACCGATACCTTGCACATCGCTCCGACCTTCGGCCCGCGCGGCGCGGGCGTCACGGGCGGATTCAGGTTCTAGCGGTCCGGCTTCGCATCTGGAAACTGGAGATCGACTGATGAAATACTTGGCGTTGATTCTGTGCTCTGTGATGACCCTCGGCCTGGCGGGATGTCCCTACGATCCCCTGCTGCCGGAGGCGCCCTTCCTGTGCGGCCCGGGCGGCAAGTGCCCCGACGGCTACTCCTGCTACGGCGGCACCTGCATGGACAAGCTGCCGGAGTGCATGAACCCGGCCAATCCGTTGTTCCTCGGCTGGCCGGACGACTCGGACCTGGAGCCGAATGACCACCCGGACATGGCCGTGGTTCTGCCTTGCGGTGACGACAAGGTGATCAGCAGTCCCGCCGAGTACATCGCTCGGTGCCCGTCCCGCGCCGGCTACACCAACGGGTTCATGAACCTGCTCACCTGCCCGAGCGGGGATCGAGACTTCTACGCCATCTTCATGCTCCCCAACGAGGTGGTGACCTTCCAGGTGCTGCACCAGTTCAATCCCTCCGCTGGAATTCCCCGGAATCTGGATGCGTACATCTGGCGACGGGACGAGTTCTACGTCGGGCCGGAGTGTCCGGCCGGGTGGCAGTGCAACGTGGTGCCGATGGGGAGCTCGACCAACGACAACGAAACCTTGACGCTCTCCACCTCCACCGCGAGCGGCAATCCCCAGGGTTGGTACTACCTCGAGGTGCGCGGCGCCACCTACGACGATCTGAACTACTACACCGTGAGCTTCACCCTCAACGCCTCTGGGATGGCGAATCCGTAGCGCGTCCGTGAGCTGGTCTTTGCATGGATAACAGCAATCCAAACGGTCCCAAGGGAAGTGCTGCCTCCCGGCTGGGCGAGCTGCTCGTCCGGGAGAGCATGATCAATGTCAACCAGCTCCGGCGGGCACAGCAGGAACAGCGCAAGAGCGGACATCGACTCGGCTACAGCCTCACCAAGCTCGGCTACATCAAGGAGAGCGATCTCACCCAGTTTCTGTCCAAGCAGTATGGCGTGCCGCCGATCGACCTCGCCGACTTCGAGATCGATCCCGACGTGATCAAGCTCGTGCCGGAGGAGGTGGCGCGCAAGCACACGGTGATTCCGGTGAACCGCGCCGGCGCGTCACTCATCGTCGCGATGAGCGACCCCTCGAACATCCTCGCCATCGATGACCTCAAGTTCCTCACCGGGTACAACATCGAGATCGTCGTGGCGTCGGAGGTGGCCATCGAGGAGGCGCTGGAGAACAACTACCAGGCCAAGGTCAGCTACGACGATGTGCTCGAGGACTTCGACGAGTCGGAGATCGAGTTCGGTGACGACGAAGAGGACGTCAACATCGTCGACCTCGAAAAGGAGTCCGGGGAAGCGCCGGTGGTGCGGCTGGTGAACTACATCCTGCTGGCCGCCATCAAGAAAGGCGCCTCGGACATTCACATCGAGCCCTACGAGAAGACGTTCCGGGTGCGGTTCCGGATCGACGGCGTGCTCTACGAGGAGCACAATCCGCCGCTCAAGCTGAAGAACGCCATCGTGTCCCGGCTCAAGATCATGAGCAACCTCGACATCGCGGAGCGGCGGCTTCCCCAGGACGGCCGCATCAAGCTCAAGCTCGGCAAGGGCAAGGAGATGGACTTCCGCGTCTCGGTGCTGCCGACGCTGTACGGCGAGAAGGTGGTTCTCCGGCTGCTGGACAAGTCGAACCTGCAGCTCGACATGACCAAGCTCGGCTTCGAGCAGAAGCCCCTGGACGACTTCAAGCTCGCCATCCACCAGCCCTACGGCATGGTGCTCGTGACCGGGCCCACGGGCTCGGGAAAGACCACGACGCTGTACTCGGCCCTCTTCGAGTTGAACAAGATCCAGGACAACATCTCCACGGCGGAGGATCCGGTGGAGTTCAACCTGCCCGGCATCAACCAGGTGCAGATGCACGAGGAGATCGGGTTGAATTTCGCGGCGGCGCTCCGCTCCTTCCTCCGGCAGGACCCGGACATCATCATGGTCGGTGAGATCCGGGACTACGAGACGGCGGAGATCGCGGTCAAGGCTGCTTTGACGGGGCACATGGTGCTCTCGACGCTGCACACCAACGACGCGCCGTCCACCATCAACCGGCTGCTGAACATGGGCGTGGAGCCGTTCCTGGTCACGGCCTCGGTCAACCTCATCGTGGCGCAACGGCTCGCGCGGAAGGTGTGCTTCGACTGCCGCACGGAGACCGAATCCGCGCCGCAGGCGCTGATCGATCTCGGGGTGTCCCCGGAGGACGCGAAGCAGATCAAGCTCTACAAGGGCGTCGGCTGCCGCACCTGCAGCAACACCGGGTACAAGGGCCGGATCGCGCTGTACGAGGTGATGGTGATGAACGATGTGCTCAAGGACCTGGTGCTCCAGGGCGCCTCGGCGGCGGAGCTCAAGGCGGACGCCATGCGGCTGGGCATGAATACGTTGCGCATGGCCGGGATCACCAAGCTGACCGAGGGTGTCACCACCATCCAAGAGGTCCTGCGGGTCACGGCGGCGGACTGATCGAGCGGGTAACCTGGGAACCTCCCCGGGCGCCGTGACGCGGCGATGCCCAGAGAAGTGAATCAGACATGGCGAACCTGCATCAGCTACTCAAGGCGGTGATCGACAAGGACGCTTCGGATCTACACATCACGGCGGGGAGCCCGCCGCAGCTGCGCATCGACGGTCACCTCATCCCGCTGAAGCTGCCGCCGCTCACGCCCACCGACACCAAGCAGCACATCTACAGCGTGCTCAACGACGCCCAGAAGGTGCGCTTCGAGGAGGAGCAGGAGCTCGACTTCTCCTTCGGCGTGAAGAACCTGGCGCGCTTTCGCGCCAACGTCTTCATGCAGCGCGGGGCGGTGGCCTGCGCCATCCGGCAGATCCCGTTCCGCATCCGCAGTTTTCAGGAGCTGGGGCTGCCGGCGGTGTGTGCCGAGCTCTGTCGCAAGCCCCGTGGGCTGGTGCTGGTCACCGGGCCGACGGGATCGGGGAAGTCGACCACCCTCGCGGCGATGATCGATCTGATCAACACCGAAACCCGCGGCCACATCATCACCGTCGAGGATCCCATCGAGTACCTGCACCCGCACAAGGGCTGTGTGGTCAACCAGCGGGAGGTGGGCGCGGACACCGCGTCCTTCAAGTTGGCGCTGAAGTACATCCTGCGACAGGACCCGGACGTGGTGCTCATCGGTGAGATGCGCGACCTGGAGACCATCGAGGCGGCCTTGACCACGGCCGAAACCGGCCACTTGGCCTTCGCGACCCTTCACACCAACAGCGCCGCGCAGACCATCAACCGCATCATCGACGTGTTTCCGCCGCACCAGCAGTCTCAGGTCCGGGCCCAGCTCTCCTTCGTCCTGGAGGGCGTGATGTGCCAACAGCTCATCCCCAAGGCCACGGGCACCGGGAGGGCGTTGGCCATGGAGATCATGGTCCCCAACGCAGCCATCCGGAATCTCATCCGCGAGGACAAGATCCACCAGATCTACTCCCAGATGCAGATCGGCCAGTCCCAGCACGGCATGATGACGTTGAACCAGTCCCTGTCCAACCTCTTCTTCCACGGGCAGATCAGCCTGGAGGAGTGCCTGGGACGCAGCTCCGAGCCGGACGAGCTCCGCGGCATGATCCAGAAGATGGGCGGAGTCACCCCGGACCGCAAAGAGTACCGCTAAGGCTAGGACCAACCAGGGTCTCCTGGACCCTGAGTCAAACAGCGTCACAGTGGCCACGAGGCGCCCGCCAGGC
>JBDRSE010000216.1:0-27601 GCA_043825095.1 bacterium | reverse complement strand
CCTCGAATCAGGGCGCCGAGGCGCCCGGCTCGCGAGGCGCCAGAAGGGAGCATATCGGGAATATTCGACCGCCTGGCAACAAAGCGAGCCGGGATGGATCGGCGTCCTGAACGATCGAGTTGTCCATTCGCGACCCCTAAGCTCCTTGCCACCGGCCTCGGCGCCATTATTATGTTGTTCACCATCAGCGGGGGACGCGAGCGGAGGCAATCGAGATGTCCAGGAAGAAAAAGAAACAGCCGGACCCCAATGGGCTCGAGCACGTCGCAGGGGAAGTTTTCGTCGCGCCTGCGCCCAAGGCGCTGGCGAGAGTCGGGGACCAGCTCCCCACCGTCCTGTTCGTGCTGCCGGTGGTGGATCAGGTGCTCTTTCCGAGCATGATCCTGCCGTTGGGTGTCAGCGGGGCGCGGGAGCTCGCCACGCTGGAGCAGGTGCGAGGCAGGGGCGAGTTCGTCGGGATCGTCACCCGCCGACCGGGTCGCGCGGCCGACGACGCTCTGGGTGGACCGGAGTCGCTGTACAACATCGGGTGCGTGGGCCAGGTGGTGCAGCAGATGGAGCTGCCCGACGGCAGCCGAGGGCTGATGGTAGCCGGCGTCAGCCGCATGTGGATCAAGAAGTACGTCAAGACGGATCCGGTGTTCATCGTGGAGGTCGAGTACCCCGACGAGATCGTCCGCGACGCCCGCGCCGTGCAGGGGCTCCTGCCGCACCTCCGACAGTCCTTCTCCGAGCTGGTGCGGCTGCGGCCCGATGTTCCCGGCGAGATGGTCGCCATGGCGAATCGCCTCGACGACCCCGCGCGCCTGACAGACTTCATCGCCACCAACATCGATCTGGAGCTCGGCGAGCGCCAGTCCCTCCTGGCGGCGCTGGAGGTGGACACCCGGATCGAGCAGGTCTTCGCCCTGCTGGACCGACAGATCGACCTGGCCCGCCTGGGCGAGCAGGCCCGGGCTGAGCTGCGCGAAAAGATGGAGCAACACCAGCGGGAGTTCTATCTCCGTGAGCAGCTCAAGACCATCAAGCGCGAGCTGGGCGAGGAGATGGACGAGAAGTCCCTGGAAACCGAGAATTACGACCGCCGCATCGCCGAAGCTGCCCTGCCCGAGGAGGCGGAGAAGCGGGCGCGATACGAGCTCAAGCGCCTCTCGGTGCTGCCCCAGGAGGCGGCCGAGTACCACGTGATCCGCACCTACCTCGACTGGGTGGTGGACCTCCCCTGGTCCAAGCAGTCCGAGGACAACGAGGACGTGGCCCGAGCGGCGTCGATCCTCGAGGCGGACCACTACGGGCTGGAGGAGGTGAAGCAGCGCATCGTGGAGTTCTTGGCGGTGCGGAAGCTCAAGCCCAAGAAGCAGGGCGCCATCCTGTGCCTGGTGGGGCCACCGGGCGTCGGCAAGACCTCTCTCGGGCAGTCCGTGGCCCGGGCCATGAACCGGGAGTTTCATCGCATCTCCCTGGGGGGCATGCGGGACGAGGCGGAGATCAAGGGCCATCGGCGCACCTACGTGGGCGCCATGCCGGGGCGAATCCTTCAGGGGCTGCGCCGGGTGGGGACGCGAAACCCCGTGTTCATGCTGGACGAGATCGACAAGCTGGGCTCGGACTGGCGAGGAGATCCATCGAGCGCAATGCTGGAGGTGCTGGACCCCGCCCAGAACAACACCTTCGAGGACCACTATCTGGACCTCCCGTTCGACCTCTCGGACGTGATGTTCATCGCCACGGCCAACTACGCGGGACAGATCCCGCAGCCGCTCATGGACCGCATGGAGGTCATCCAGCTGCCGGGCTACATCCCGGACGAGAAGCGCATGATCGCCAGCCGCTACCTGGTGGAGCGCCAGCGCACCGCCCACGGCCTCGGCGCGAAGCAGCTCAACATCACGAGCCGAGCCCTCTCGGCGATCATCAGGGGCTGGACCCGGGAGTCCGGCGTGCGGGAGCTCGAGCGGCGCATCGGCCAGATCTGCCGCAAGGTGGCCGCCTCCATCGCCACCGGCAAGACCGCCGCGGACGCCCGGACCACGGTCGGGCCCGAGAACGTCAGTGACTATCTGAGGACCCCCCGCTTCGGGCGCAAGACCGAGGCGCGCGTCACGCGACCGGGCATTGCCATCGGCCTCGCCTGGACTCCCGTGGGCGGAGAGGTGCTGTTCATCGAGGTCGCCTCCATGCCGGGCAAGGGGGCGATCAAGCTCACCGGGAACCTCGGCCAGGTGATGAGCGAGTCGGCCCAAATCGCCGCCAGCGTCGTGCGCGCCAACGCCGAGCGCCTCGGCGTCGCGCCGGACTTCTTCGAGACCCACGACCTGCACATCCATGTGCCCGAGGGGGCGGTGCCCAAAGACGGCCCCTCCGCGGGCATTACCCTCGCCACGGCCATTGTCTCAGCCGCCGCGCGGGGGGGCGCCGGACAGCAGGTGAAGGCCCACGTGGGCATGACAGGAGAGCTCACCCTGCGGGGCGCCGTGCTCCCCGTGGGCGGAATCCGGGAGAAGACCGTGGCGGCCAAAGCCGCGGGGCTGCGCACCCTCATCATGAGCCGGGAAAACGAGCCCGACACCCTCGAGCTGCCGGACCGGGTTCGGAAAGGCTTGACCTTTCACTTCGTCGACACCTATGACGAGGTCTTGGAGCACGCCTTCGCGGCCTCCTGGGTGAAGACGCTCAAGTCTGCGGAATAGATGCTCCATCACCCCGGTTGTCACTAGTGGACACCCAAGGAGCACCTGCGATGAAACGTCAACATTCCGCCACCCTACTGGCCGCGGCGCTCACGACCCTGGCCCTCACGGCAGCGGGCTGCGGCAAGTCGAAGCCCGCGGCGCGGGACGGCTGCGCCAAAGACACCGACTGCAAAGGGGAACGCGTCTGCTACAAGGGCAGCTGCGTGCCTCCGCAGAAGGCCCAGGGCGACAAGCAGGGCTCCGCTGCGGTGGCGCTCAAACCGACGGCGCCGGGCGCGACGCCGTCCGGGCCCGGCGCGACACCCCCTCCCGGCTCGAGCCTCACTCCACCGAACGCGCCTCCCCCCGGGGGCGCAAGCCCCAGCGACGTGCGCGTCTGTATCGGCGCCAAGTGCGTCAACCTCAGCGGAGGATCGACCAGCGGCACCCGGGACATGATGGCCATGTTCGACATGTTCCAAAAGCTCCTCATGAGCGGCCTCACCGGGGGACACGGAGCCAGCCAGCCGAAGATGAAGGTGTGCGTCGGCACCCGGTGCGTGGTGCTGGACAAGAACATCCTGCGCAATCCCATGGCGCTGATCCGACTCTTCTCCAACATCAGCCCCAAGCTCCTCCAGAATTTCTTCCAGCACCGGTTCGGCCAGACCCCCGGGTGGAATGTCGCCCCCCCGGGCGCGAACCCCGGCACCCCGGGCGCGCCCAGCACCCCCGACCCACGCAGCGGACCCAAGGCGCTCAAGAGCTTCCAGAGCCTGCTGCAGGCTGGGCAGCAAGCAATTGGTCAGGTGGCGGAGATCCCCGGCCTCATCGTCACGTCGGTCACTGACACGCGACTCGTGCTCGAGGGCCCGGGTCAGGAGATGGTGGTGCTCCGGATCCCCACCGCCCAGCGCACGCTCCTGCCCCAGCTCCGCATCACCACCAAGTCCATCAAGGTGCGCTTTCGCGTCCTCTCCCGCCCGGTCGGAAAGCTAGTCCACGGCGAGCTACTAGGGACAAACTAGGTCAGAAAAAATTGCCTCCCCAATCCAATTAACAGGCTCCGCAGTCGGCGGCGCACATGGCGCAGTCTTCGGTGGTTCCGCACACCCCGTCGCCGCACACATCGGGGCAGACGCCGCAGTCTGTGGGGCAGCTCACGCAGGACTCTGTGGGACCGCAATGGCTGTCGCCGCAGGTGTCACCGCAGGGCCCGCAGTCCGGGACGCAGGTCGAGCAGGACTCGGTGAGGCCGCAGGTGGCGTCGCCGCACACATCGGGGCAGGTGCCGCAGTCGTCCGGGCAGGTGATGCACGACTCGTAGGACTCGCAGACGCCGTCCCCGCACCAGTAGCAGGTGCCGCAGTCGGCGAGGCAGCTCACGCAGTTCTCTCCGCCGTCGCAGACGCCGTCCCCGCACTCGGGGGGACAGAATCCGCAGTCCCACTGGCAGCTCACGCATGACTCCGTCGGGCCGCACTGGCTGTCCCCACAGAGGTCCGGGCACGCCCCGCAGTCCTGGCTGCAACGCCAGCACGACTCGGTCGGGCCGCAGACGCCGTCCCCGCAGCTCCCCGGGCAGGCCCCGCAGTCATCGCCGCAGTTGAAGCAGTTCTCGCCCCAGTTGCAGATGCCGTCCCCGCACACCGACGGGCAGTACCCGCAGTCCGTGGGGCAGTCCTGGCAGGTCTCCGTGCCGGTGCACTGCTGGTCCCCGCAGTCCGGACAGGTGCCGCAGTCCCAGGCGCAGGAGGAGCACGTCTCCCCCTGGGAGCACACGCCGTCGCCGCACATGCCGGGGCACACGCCGCAGTCTGCCGGGCAGGTGTAACAGATCTCCGCCGTGCTGCAGATGCCGTCCCCACAGTCCGCCGGGCAGCTCCCACAGTCCGCTGGGCAAGAGGCGCAAGACTCGGTGATCCAGCACATCCCGTCTCCGCACACGTCGCAATGCCCGCAGTCGTACCAGCAGGTGGAGCAGTCCTCGGTGACGCCGCAGACGCCGTCCCCGCACTGGTCCGGGCAGCTCCCGCAGTCGTTCGGACAGGTGACGCAGGTTTCGGGCGCGTCGCAGATGCCGTCTCCGCACCCCACACAGACCCCGCAGTCGTCGGAGCAGCTCGCGCAGGTTTCGTACACGTCGCAGGTGCCGTCCCCGCACAGGGGCGGACAAGCGCCGCAGTCCGCCGGACAGTCGCTGCAGCTCTCGTTCCACAGGCACGTACCGTCCCCGCACACGGGCTGACAGTAACCGCAGTCGTGCTGACACGTGGAGCACGTCTCGGCGCCCTCACACACCCAGTCGCCGCACAGGGTGGGGCAGGCGCCGCAGTCCGCTGCGCAGGTCTCGCAGGTCTCGCTGCTGCCGCAGAGGTTGTCCCCGCACCAGTCCCCGCAGGGGCCGCAGTCCGCCGGACAGTCCTGACACCCCTCGTTCCACGAGCAAACCCCGTCCCCACACCAGGGCGGACAGGTGCCGCAGTCCCATGGGCAGCTCTCGCACGCCTCGTTCGGCTCGCACATGCCGTTGCCACAGCCGGGGCAGAGCCCGCAGTCCCAGGGACAGCTCAGGCAGCTCTCCGACGGCTCGCACTCCTGGTTGCCGCAGCGGTCCGGGCACGCCCCGCAGTCCCCGGGACAGCCCTCGCACGACTCGGTGGGCCCGCAGACGTTGTCCCCGCACACCCCCGGGCAGGCGCCGCAGTCCGCGGGGCAGCCGCCGCAAGACTCGGTCTGGGAGCAGTTCCCGTCCCCGCACACGTCGAGACAGGCGTCACAGTCCCAGGGGCAGCTCGCGCAGCTCTCCCCCGGATCGCACGTGCCGTCCCCACAGAGGCCGGGGCAGATCCCGCAGTCCGCCGGGCACTGGCTGCACGTCTCGGTGGCCTCGCACACCCCGTCCCCGCAGGTGGACGGACACACGCCACAATCGGCGGGACAGGTGGCGCAGCTCTCGTTGGTGCCGCAGAGGGAGTCCCCGCACCCCGGGCAAACGCCGCAATCGGCGGCGCAGCTCAGGCAGTTCTCCGACGGCCCGCAGACGGCATCGCCGCAAACGTCGGCGCAGGTCCCGCAGTCCACCGGGCAGCTCAGGCAGCTCTCATTGGTGCCGCAGAGGGAGTCCCCGCACAGGTCGGGGCAGGTCCCGCAGTCCGCCGGGCAGCTCGCGCAGCTCTCCGTGAGGCCGCAGGTGTTGTCCCCGCACACGTCCACGCAGGGGCCGCAGTCCCCGGGACAGCTCAGGCAGTCCTCGTCCCCGACGCACACCCCGTCACCGCACCCGGGGCACAGGCCGCAGTCGGTCGGGCAGCTGTCACAGGTTTCGGTCAGTCCACACACCGCGTCGCCGCAGATGTCCGGACAGCTGCCACAGTCCGTCGGGCAGTCGGCGCAGCCCTCAGTGGTTCCGCAGATCCCGTCGCCACACAGGTCGGGACACACCCCGCAATCCGCCGGGCAACTGGTGCAGAATTCGCCCACACCACAGACCCCGTCCCCACATCCAGGGCAGACGCCGCAGTCCGCCAAGCAGGTGACGCAGCTCTCCGTGAGGCCGCAGTTTCCGTCGCCACACAGATCCGGACAGGGGCCGCAGTCGGCGGGACAGCCGGCGCAGGTTTCGGTGACCGAGCAGATGTTGTCACCGCACACGGCAGGGCAGCCGCCGCAGTCCGCGGGGCAGTTGGCGCAGCTCTCAGGGGCAAGGCAATTGCCGTCTCCGCACGTCGGACAGAAGCCGCAGTCCGTGGGGCACACCAGGCAGCTCTCGGTGGCTCCACAGGCTCCATCCCCGCATACGTCGGGACAGGTCCCGCAGTCCGAGGAGCAGCTCGCGCAGCTCTCGGTGGCACCGCAGGTGCCGTCCCCGCACACATCGGGGCAGGTCCCGCAGTCCACCGGGCAGCTCACGCAGCTCTCGTCGCCCGCGCACCCTCCGTCCCCGCAGCCGGGGCAGTAGCCACAATCCGCCGGACAGCCGGTGCAGGTTTCGGACGGGCCGCAGACTCCGTCGCCACACATGTCGGGACACACCCCGCAGTCCTCCGGGCAACTCTCGCAGCTCTCCTCGACGCCGCAGATCGCATTGCCGCAGCCCGGGCAGGAGCCGCAGTCCGCAGGGCAGCTCAGGCAGCTCTCGCCCTCACTGGCGACACACACGCCGTCCCCGCAGCCCTCCGGACACTCGCCGCAGTCCGCAGGGCAGGTGAGACAGGTTTCCACCCCGGTACATGCATTGTCCCCGCACTCCGACTCCACGTTGCTGTTCACACTTCGGCCGCAGCCCCCCACCGCCACGACCAACGCCACGGCAATCCAGCCCTTCCGAACCAGCCCAAAGACGATCATCATACACCTCGTTGAAGATCCAGGAGAACACGCAGGCCAAGGCAGCGTCAACCGTTGAACGCGCCCAACCCACCATGACCACAAGGCTTCGGCCTCGCTTCCGCGCGCAGTGCCAACGTGAGCAAGATCCATACCCAGGATGATCGTCAGTGAATTGACAGGGCCGGGAGCTGATCAGGCGTAGGCGATCACGATGCCGGCCAGCGCCACCGCAGCGGCGTTCAAGCCCACGGCGATCAACGCGAAGCCCCGGGGCGGAAGCGGTCCGGCCAGGCTGTGCGCTGCCACCGCGAAGGCCAGCCCCGAGCCCGCGCTCACCACGGGCAGCGCAGCCCCCCCGCCGGCAAAAGGATCCACCTGGATATACAGCGAGAAGAACCCCGCTGCGTAGGCCAGCAGCGTGAGCAGGACGCAGAATACTGTTCGCCTAGGCACGGACGATATTGTTCGCCCGCCACCGCAAAAGTCAAGCGGAGCGGCGGAGAGCCCTGGACCCCGCCGCGGTGGTCCTCCTTGACACATCGGGGGGCCTTGGGCAGGCTCGACCCGAGAGCACACATGGCAATCCTCCGATTTGAAAGTGAGGTTCCGGTTCGTCGGCAGCAGGCCTTCGACCTGCTGGTCAGCCATTTCCGCGGGTTGGGTTTTCGCCTGGAGGAGGCGGACCGCATGAACTTCAAGCTGGTGATGGATCGGGGCAATCTGCTCGGGTCGTTGTTCGGCGGCCCCCTCTCCTTCCGACGGGTCTGGCTCCGGGCGAATGTCAGGCGCATCAGCGACGAGCGCGCAGCCCTGACCATCGAGATCTCGGGCTGGGGCAAGGCCGCCAACGAGGGGGCCAGGTCCGCCTACGCCGCCGAGATCCGCCGCTACGAAGAACAAGCCGCCGCGCTCCCGAAAATGGTGGACACGCCTGGCACGCCCCCGCCGGCCGTGGTAAGAGAGGTGATCATGAAGGAGATCGTGCGAATTCCCTGTAAGTTCTGCGGCTCCCTGATGGACAACACCGAACGTAAGTGCCCCGACTGCGGAGCGCCCCAGCAGTAACCGCTCTCACCCTAGGAACGGACAGATGATCGAGCACTCCCTGGCCCTCGGCCCTTTTCAAACCAACACCATCATCCTGGGCTGCGAAACCGAAAAGGTCGGCGTGGTGATCGACCCCGGGTTCGAGGAGAAGGTCATCCTCGGCCGGTTGCAGCGGGTCGGGATCGAAGTCTCTGCGATCCTGTTAACCCACGGCCACGTGGACCACGTCGCAGCAGTGGCGGCCATAAAAGACGCCACCAACGCCCCGGTGTACATCCACCAAGCCGACGAGGAGCTCTACAAGTCGGCTCCTCTGCTCGGGCAGTACTTCGGTCTGTCGACCCCGGAGCCACCGCCCCCGGATCACTTCATGAAGGAGGGTGACACCATCACCTTCGGCAAGTACGAGCTCAAGGTCCTGCACACGCCCGGTCACAGCCCGGGTGGCGTGTGCCTACACTGCGCGCAGGAGCAGCTCCTGGTGGCGGGAGACACCATCTTCTGCCGATCCATCGGCCGCACCGATTTACCCGGCGGCTCCATGGCGCAGCTCACGCGTTCCATCCGCGAAAAGATCTACACCCTCGATGACGCGACCCGCATCCTCACCGGGCACGGCCCCGCCACCACGGTCGCCGAGGAAAAGCGCGGCAACCCCTTCGTTCAGATGTAGCGAAATGCCGTAGGGGGTCTGACCCCACAACGGCATTTAGTACCGTCGGGGGGGCTTGGTGCCTGGAACTTTGACGGGGTTCGCGGGAAGGAGGGCGGCGTAGGTGTACGGACAGCCGAGGTGTGGGAAGGACTTGCGGCAGGCGTCGAGCACGGCCCTGGCCTTGTCGCGAAGGCCGCGATGGGCCAGGAGCGTGCCGAGCTTGTCCAGGGCCACGGCACGGAACACCGGGGGGCCTCCTTCGAGGGTGGCGGCCCGGCGATAGGTCGCGTCCGCGAGCTTGAGCAGGCTCATGGCCCAGTACGTGTCTCCGAGCAGCGTGAGCGGCCAGGGATCCCGCGGAGCCAGCCGGGCCGCCTCCTTGAGCTGCGCCACTGCCAGCCGGTGCTTGTGATGCCGCAGGTACGCCTCTCCCAGGACGCGCCGGAGCTCGGCGCGCTGGGGAGCCAGCTTGACCGCCAGCTCGAGCTGAGCGGTCGCCGCGGAGCGCTCCCGCAACGCCAGCAGGGTCAACCCCAGGTGCAGCCTCGCGTCCACGTCCTTGGCGTCGCTGGCCACCGCGAGCCGACCCCAGCGCTTGGCATCGTCGAGGCGTGTCACCGCGCGCGTCAGCCGGCAGAGCAGCACCCGGGCGCGCTGCGCCTCGGCCGGCACCCGGAGCAGCTCCATCAGCTCCACCTCTGCGTTGGCAATAGCACCACTGCCGAGCAGCAGCTCCGCGAGCCTGCGCCGGCTGGCATGGTCCTTGGGATTCGCCCGGAGCTTCGCCCGGAGGGCTTCCTCCGGGGACAGAGCGGGTCGCTTCGGTGCCGGCCGGGCCGGAGTCATGGAATCCGACGCCATGGGCTCAACGCTCCTGGTCGGAGCAGGCGTTCGTCCCCTCGGGGGGAGCCGCATGCCGCGCCTGGCCTGGGGGGCGTCGCCGCCGGTTCCCGGGGTGGTGCACGCCGCGACGAAGCCGCCCATCGCCAGCGCGATACCACGATTGAAAAGGTGGTGCATCATCTCCAAGACCTGCCCTTCACCATAACCAATATCTCGACCGGCGCTAGTTTTACGTGCCATATTGAAGGGAATGGAACAACCCACGAGACACTCGCTGTGGGCGCTCCTGGGGCTGCTGCTGCTCGGGGCCTGCCCCGGTGAGCCGGAAATTCCCTTCGTCTTTTCCGGCGAGCCGGGAAGATCCGTTCCGGCGGAGTTCTACTCGGACGTGCCGCTGGTGGAGGTAGTCATGAACAGTGACGCCCCCCGCCAGTTCCTGGTGGACACCGGCGCACCGGCCACGCTGCTGGACTCCACGGTGTACGACCGGGAGCCCGGGGTGTGGACTCCGGAAACCCTCGAATGCCTGGGCATCACGGTGCTCGACCAGCCCTGCGCCGTGTACGCTCTCTTTGGCGGGGCGCTGACCGTGGGCGGCATCCTGGGAGGTGACATCTTCCGGCACTTCGCCCTCACCGTCGATTACCGCGAGGCCATGGTGACGATCCATGACGCGCTGAACGGCGCCCCACCGCCCGGCGGAGTCGAGGTCGACGAGGCCGTGTCGCTGCCGTTCCGGCTCCTCGGCGGAGGGCTGATGCCCGCGGGTGAGGACGACCTGCGGGTCGCCGCTACCCGCGTGGTGATCGAGCTGACCCTGGAGGAACACGTCCTGTACGCAGTGCTCGACACCGGCGCGTCGGCCCTGGTGCTGTCGGAGGAGCTGTACACAACACTCCTGGACGAGCGCCCGGATCGGCCCGTGGCCACCGGCTTCCAGGTGCTCACCGTGGAGGCGGCGCACGACATGGAGCTGACCCGGGTGGCCCGCGTGGCACTGCAGGGAGACGACACCCAGACCGCCGCACAAATCTCGGTCCCCGCCATGGTGGTCCACGGCTCGGGAGCCCTCGCGGCCCTCTCCTACGAAACCGGACAAACGGTCGACGTGCTGCTGGGCGCCTCCTATCTGCGGTACTACCGGCTCACCGTGGACTACCCGGCGCGCCGGGTGACGCTGGAGCCGTATCAGACCCCCGACCACGTCTCTGAAACCGAGTACGTCACCGTCGGCTTCACCTATGAGGAGGAAGCCCCGGGCGACGTGGTGATCGACGCGGTGATCCCCGACACCGACGCCGACGTCCAAGGCGTGGCCATCGGGGATCGAATCCTGATGGCAGGGGGCTTCGACATCGTACAGACGGGCAGCGCCGCCGTCGACACCGTGATCTCCCAGTCCACCGAGGGCGACCGCATCCCCTTCACCCTCGTCCGAGGTCAGACCGAGACGGACTACGATCTCCTCGTGGAGGATCTGCTCCCACCGTTCGAGTAGGCGGATGTGTTCACGGGGGTCGCTATTTGCGGCACCCAGAGCGTAGCGAGGTTCCCTCGGAGGGGGCGGAGGGGGCGATGGTCTGATCCCCGAAGAGCGCGAATCCCAGCCAGTCCACCGCAAAGTCCAGGAGCGCCTCGTCGCTCTCCCGGAGGCGGGCCACCCGCTCGGGTTGGATCTCGAACCGGCTCGTGAAGGCCTCCCCGGTAATGAGCACCCGGAAGCGGTCCAGGTCGTAGCCGGCCGTGCGGAACATGCTGAACCGGGCCTCGGCGTTGGGATCGTCGGCCAGGGTGGGCAGGCGCGTGAAGACGCCGAGCCAGCGGTCGTTCTGGGCGTTGTAGAGCCGCATTCCCTGATCGTCGAGCCACCGGTCGATGGACCACTCCCGCTCTTCGGCAAACCCGGTGCAGACCTCCTCTTGCACCAGGAAGAACTGCTCCCGAACGCCCGACTCGGCGATCCGGGCCCGGCCGAGGGCCGCCGCGCCCCCGGCCGCCGCGGCTCGTCCGATGGGAAAGATCCTACACGCCCCGGGGCGGTGGTCGTACACGGTGCATCCCGCCCTGCCGAGGAAGGGGCAGCGCTTCTCCTCCTCCTCCAGCATCTTCAACTGGACCCGGGGCACGCCCGTGTCCGAATCCACCAGGGTCTCCGTGAACCGCTCCAGGAGCTCCGCGGAACCGAGCTTCAGGTGCGCGCGCAGGCGCAGCACGTCGTAGGGCATGAGCAGCAGGGTGAGGTCCGAGCAGCACCGGCCGAAGCACGTGAGGCCGGGCTGACAGTCGAACCGGAACGAGTCCCCCTCGAGAGGTACGATCTTGGCGGAGGGGCCGCGGAGCAGCATCAGTTCTTGTCGCTTTCGCCGCTTTCGCCGCTTTCGATGCGGTCGCGGCGGCCGCCGCGACCGCCACCTCCCTCTCCCTGCCGCTTCGCCTCCAACGCCTGGGCGGCGTGCTCGTAGATCTGGAAGTTCATCTGGCCGAAGAGTCCGAACGCGAGCCAGTCGTAGCCCAGGCGCAGCAGCGCCTCTTCGTCCTCCCGGGCCGCCTCGACCCGCCCCGGCTCGAGCTGGAACCGCTCCAGGAAGCTGGACTCGAATACGAACTCCCGAAAGGCGTCGAGGTTGTAGGTGGCCATGAACACCATTTTGAAGATCGCCGGATTGTCCACGTCCATCTGACCAATTCGCGGGTCCCCCGTGAGCTGGAGATACTCCTTCTCCGCAGCGACGTAGGGGGCCGTGTCCTGGTCCTTGAGGTACTGCCGGACGCGACGCGGCTCACCCTGGCCGAGGCCTTTGCACCGGGCCGGGTCCACCGCCAGCTTGTAGCCGCCCTCCTCGGCGAGGTCGAGGGGGTACATGCGGCAGGCCCAGGGGCGGTCCTCGTAGACGGAGCAACCCTCCTCGGTGACGAAGTGACACCGCTTCTCGCGCGTCTCGTCCATCTTGAGCAGCACCAGCGGTATTACGCTGGCCTGGGAGGTGAGCGTGTATTTGTCCAGCAGCTCACGGGAAGAGATGCCGAGGTGGCCCTTCAACCGCAGAACATCGTACGGCGTGAGGAAAATGGTGACGTCCCGGCAGCAGTTTGTGAAGCAGTCCAGCCCACCGTGGCAAGTGAATCGGAACAGGTCGTCTTGGCTCAGCACCGTGTTCGGACCGAGCTCGTCAGCGGGTGTCTTGGATTCACTCATGGCGGTTCCTTTCGTCTGCGACCCTTCCGGGGCCGGAAAGACTACCTATATAAGCCACCGGGGCAGCGTCAAGGGCATGATAATAAAAGTGGCGAAAACGCGGGGCCCCGTGGTAATCGAAAGAACCCATCGGACCGGACGGATCGGACAGCACGCCCGACCCGTCGAACAGAGCGGAATGACATGCATAAAAGGCTGATATTACTGGTTGTTATCGTTGCTCCTACGGTCGGGCACCGGGACGCGACAGCTGCTCCCTTGACCGCAACCCAGCAGAAGGCCTTCACCGTCGAGACCACGGATCGCCTCCAGGCCCTCAAGGGGGACCGCTATCTGCGCTCCAACGAAACCGAGCTGCAGCTCTTCGGGCCGTACATCAACGACCTCGGCGGCGGCTACCTGGGCGTCGGCGCCGATCAGAACTACACGCTGGCCGCCATGGCGCAGTCCAGCCATGTCTGGCTGATGGACTACGACCCCTGGGTGGTACGCCTGCACAACATCTACCGCGCGCTAATCCTGGAAACCGACACGCCGGGGGGATTTGTCAAGCTGTGGCCCCAGCGCAACCAGGTCCAGGCCCTGATCGCGAAGTACTACGGCGCTTATCCCGCCAAGCTCAAGGAGCTGCTGTGGATCTACAAGCGCTATCGCACCTTCTTGAAGCCGTACCTGCGGTGGTCACTCAAGCGAAAACGAAAGGGCGTGGGCGTCACGTGGCTGTCCAACGAGACGCTGTACAAGCGCGTACGCACGATGTGGCAGGAGGGGCGCTTCCAACCCCTCGCCGGCGACCTGCACGGCGCCAACGTGTTCCAGGGGATCTGCGCCGCCGCCCAGCGGCTGGGGATCAAGATTCGCATCGTCTACCTGTCGAACGCGGAGATGTACCTGCCCTACTCCAAGTCGTTCCTCGCCAACATGAAGGCGGTTCCCTGGGACGCCAAGACGCAGCTGGTGCGCACGGTCCGAGGCGACAAGTACCCCATGAAGTCAGACCGCTGGCACTACAACGTGCAACCCTTTGGCAGCGACTATCTGCGCCGGCTCGGCCTGGGGCGCTACCGCCGCATCCATCATATGATGCAGGACTTCTGGAACACACCCTACAAAGTCCGACGCGCGCTGATGCGGCCAAAAGGCTTCTCGCGCTTCACCGAAGAGGTGCTGGACTACGACCAGCATCGGAAGCAAATCCTCGACTACCTCCGCCGGAAACGACGGCGGCGCCGGTGACGACGCCGGTGACGATATTCTCTCCCGGCCTCTACGCCATCCTCGACCTGGGCTCCCTCGGCGGCCGTGATCCGCTCCTCACCGGACGGGCGCTGCTCGAGGCCGGGTGCGTAGCGCTGCAGCTCCGCGCGAAGGACCGGACGACCGGGGAGCTGCTGCCCCTCGCACGGAAGCTTCGGGCGCTCACGCAGACCCACGGCGTGCCCCTCGTGATCAACGACGACCCCGAGCTGGCGGCGGCCGCAGAGGCCGACGCCTTGCACCTCGGTCAGTCTGACACTCCCCTCGAGGACGCCAAGCGGCTGCTGCGCGCGGGACAGCGGATCGGCCTGTCCACCCACGAGCTGTCCCAGGCGGAAGAGGCCCGGGCCCGAGGGGCAGACTACATCGGGTTCGGCCCCATCTTCCCGACGGCGACCAAGGTTGGAGCCGCCCCGGCCCAGGGTGTGGCGGCGCTGCGGGAGGTCTGCCGCCGGGCCGGGCTGCCCGTGGTCGCCATCGGCGGGCTCACGCTGGAGCACGTCGCCTCGGTGGCCGAGGCCGGTGCCGCGGCCGCCGCAGTCATCGGCGCCGTTCTCACCGCCGAGAACCCGGGCGCTGCGGCCCGGGAGCTCGGCGAGCGGTTTCGCCAGGGGTACAGCCGCGGGCGCTCGTCGATCTCGGCGTTTGAAAATCACCCACCCTCCGGGTAGTATTCTGCCCCTCGGTCAAACACCGGCACCATTCGCGGAACCATGGCACCCCAAGACACGCCGAAACACGAGCATCACCCCACGCGCTGGCTGTGGGTGTTCCTCGGCGCAGTGCTCATGGGCGGCATCGCCCTGGGCGCGGTCTACCTCGCCCGGGAAACGGGAATCATGGCCCGCGTGTCGGATCCTCGGGCTCAGTTCTGGGTCTTCGAGCTCGGCACCGGTCTGGGCTATTTCATCGGCGGATTCGCCGTGGCCGTGCTGTCACCGGGCAAGACGACCCGCGAGCCCATGTACGCGGCCATGCTCGCCTTCGCCGCGCAGACAATCTTCCTGCTGGCCGGCGAGATCATCGAGTCCCTGCCCGCCACGGCCTTTCTGATGATGCTGGCGATCGACGGAGGGATGGCCTACCTTGGGGCGTGGCTGGGTGAGAAGGTCACCGGCGAAGCCTAGGAGCGCCTGAGAATGCTACTGGTCGTGGACATCGGCAACTCCAACACCGTCATCGGCATGTACGACGGCGAGACGCTGCTCGCGGACTGGCGGATCGAGACCCGAGCCGGGCGGACCGCCGACGAGCACGGGATGCTCCTGCGCCAGCTCATCTCCGTGCGGAATCTCAGCCCGGATCTGGTGCACGCCGGCGTGCTCGCCTGCGTGGTCCCTCCGGCACAGGCCGCCATGGAGCTCGCCATGCAGAAGACCTTCCGCGTGGAGCCGCTCATCGTGGGCCCCGGGATCCGTACGGGCATGCCGATCCTGGTCGACAACCCGCGGGAGGTGGGCGCGGATCGCATCGTCAACGCGCTGGCGGCCTGGAGCGAAACCGGCGGCGGCTGCATCGTGGTCGACTTCGGCACTGCGACAACCTTCGACGTCATCTCCCAGGCGGGCGAGTATCTCGGCGGCGCCATCTGCCCCGGCCTCGTGATCAGCGCCAACGCCCTCTACCACGCCGCAGCCAAGCTCCCCCGGGTGCCCCTGGACATCCCCGACCGCGTGGTCGGCAAGGCCACCGTGGAGTCCATGCAGTCCGGCCTCGTCTTCGGCTACGTGGGCCTGGTGGACGGCCTGGTGCAGCGGATGCGCGCAGAGCTGAACTTCCCGGTCAAGGTCTTCGCCACCGGAGGGCAGGCGCTGATCATCGCCGGGGAGTGCGAGCACATCGATGTAGTGGCGCCGAACCTCACCCTGGAAGGGCTGCGGATCCTGTACGAGCTGAACCGGTAGCGAGGGCCGGAGGGACACACGTCAGACGAGCGAGCCGGGAGCCGCAGACGTGCGGATCAGCGCGCGCTCGACACCGACCGCCCCCTCCGGAGCACAACCAAAAACACTGTTCAAGGACCAGAATTGGTCGCCGCAACGGGGGCGCCAGCTCATAAACCCCAGGCTCGGATTCCCGTGGCGTGTCCTAGACTTGAGCCGGATCGGCCAAAGTGCTTGACCCGACCGGACCGTTGTTCTATAGCTGCCTGGTCTAAGGTTAAGGCCTTGTCCCAGGTTTCAGATCCCGGGGCGCGACCACTGGATCCAGCGCTGCCGCGGAGTACCCGTACACCGGCAGAACACCCAGGTTTCCCGCAGCGAGCTCCCGCCGTCCTGCGAGACAACCGACGCATCCGGCCGATGCGGCCCGGGCGGGTTGACGTGATCACGAGGAGATGATGAAACGCTACGACACCAAAGACATCCGCAACGTCGTCATCGTGGGACAACGCGGCTCCGGCAAGACGTCCCTGTCCGAGGCGATGCTCTTCACCGCCGGGCGCACGACGCGGCTGGGAAGCGTGGACGACAACACGTCCACATTTGACACCGAGCCCGAGGAAACCAAGCGGAGCTCGACGATCCACACCGCCGTCGCCTGGGCGGAGTGGAAAAAGAGAAAGATCAACATCCTCGACACGCCGGGTGCGGCGGATTTCGGTTACGACATGAGGATGGCCGTCAAGGTGGCGGGCGCCGGTGTGGTGGTGGTGGGCGCCACCGACGGCGTGCAGGTGGGCACGGAGAAGGCTTGGGCGGCGCTCCAGGACCGCGGCATTCCCGCCGCGGTCTACGTGAGTCAGATGGACCGCGAGCGGGCCAACTTCGACGATGCCTTGGAGAGCGTGAAGACCAACCTGTCGCGTCAGGCGGCGCCGTTGCAGGTGCCCATCGGCACCGAGCAGTCCTTCGAGGGCGTGGTGGACCTGGTGAGCCGGAAGGCCTACGTATTCTCCGCGGACGGCAAGGAGATCACTGAGCAGGAGGTCCCGGCGGACCTCAAGGACGACGTGGAGTCGCACCGGGAGACGCTGGTGGAGATTATCGCCGAGAGCGACGACGCGCTCATGGAGAAGTTCTTCGCCGAGGAAACCCTGTCCGACGAGGACATGAAGGCGGGGCTCGCCACAGCGATCTTCGAGGGTCGGATCGTCCCGGTGCTCTGCGGCTCCGGCAAGAAGAATTTCGGCACGCAGCTGCTGATGGATCTCATCGCCAATCACTTCCCTTCCCCGGCGGACGGCGCCCCGCTCTACGCCAAGAAGGGCGAGGAGGAGGTCCAGCTGGCCATCACCGACGACAGCGCGCCCGTGGTCGCATTCGTCTACAAGACCTCCTCGGCAGACATCGGCAAGATGACGCTGATGCGGGTGATGCAAGGCACGCTGAGCTCGGACTCCGTGCTCATCAACGCCGGCTCACGCAACAAGGAGCGCTTCGGCCAGCTCTACGCCTTGACCGGCAAGCGGCGGGACAACGTGGACAAGGCCTCCGCCGGAGACCTGGTGGCCGTCGGCAAGCTCAAGGCCACCCACACCGGGGACACGATCTGCGACGACAAGCACGAGCTGATCATCCAGCGGCTCGAAACGCCGCAGTCGGTCACGCGCTTCGCGGTACGTCCCAAGTCCAAGGCGGACGAGGACAAGCTGGGCACCCGGCTCAACGAGCTGCTCGACGAGGATCCCACCTTGGTCGTGGAACGGGATCCGGACTTCGGTGAGATCGTGGTGGGCGGCACCGGGCAGATCCACATCGATACCACCGTGGAGCGGCTGCGCCGCGCCGGGGTGGAGGTGGAGATGGCCCTGCCGCGCATCCCCTACCGGGAGACCATCCGCAAGCCGGTGGGCCGCACCGAAGGGAAACACAAGAAACAGACCGGAGGTCGCGGCCAGTTCGGCGTCTGCTACATCGAGATGCAGCCGCTGGATCAAAACACTGAGGGGGACGACATCCAGGCCCTCGAGTGGGGCGGCAAGTTCCACTTCAAGAACGCCATCTTCGGCGGTTCGATCCCCCGCCAGTGGATCCCGTCGGTGGAGAAGGGCATCCGGGAGCGGATGCGCAAGGGCGTCATCGCCGGCTATCCCGTGATGAACATCCAGGTGTCACTGGTGGACGGTAAATACCACGACGTGGACTCCTCTGACTTCGCCTTCCAGCTGGCGGGCTCCAAGGGCTTCCAGCAGGCGCTCAAGAACGCCAGCCCGGTGCTGCTCGAGCCCATCTACTCGCTGGAGATCACCGTGCCCGAGGACTGCATGGGCGACATCATGGGGGACATCACCTCCAAGCGCGGCCGACCGCTCGGCTCCGAGAGCAAGGGTCACAACGTCACGGTCAGGGCCCAGGCACCCTTGGCCGAGATACAGCGCTACTCCGCGGACCTCGAGTCCATGACCTCGGGTCGCGGCAGCTTCACCCTCTATTTCGATCGCTACGAAGAAGTGCCGGCGAACCTGGCCGAGAAGATCATCTCCGCCTCGCAGGTCGAGGAGGACGAGGAGTAACCCCAACCGGGACGAGGTCTGCGATGCCGATGGAGCGAACACCGCTGACCGCGGAGCAGCTGCCGGACTCCATCGCGCCCTACTTCGTCGAGGGTGCCGCGTCCGGGAAAGTGCTGCTGCTGGCCCGCGGCCTGGCCCCAGGCCTCGGGCCGCTCGAGCTGGCCACCGGCCTGTTCCAGGCTTCCTGTCACGAAAACGACAAAATCGCCGCAGCGGCCGTTGCGTCCGCGCGGGACCTGCCTGACTCCATCCTGAGCGGCGCGCTGGCGGCCGCACTCGCCCCCCAGGTGCTCGACTTCTACGCGGAGCTCTGTCGCCAAAAGCCGCAGCAGATCCAGACCATCCTGCTCAATCGAGCCACCGCGGACGAGACCTTCGAGCACCTGGCCCGCACGCTCAAGCAAGACGCGCTGGTGGAAATCATCGCCAAGAACGAGGAGCGGTTACTCCGTCACCCGGACATCATCAAGGAGCTCTACCTAAACCCGGCGACGCGCATGTCCACCGCCAACCGGTGCGTCGAGCTCGCCGTACGCAACGAGATCGTGATCGACATCCCGGCCTATCGGGAGATCGCCGCGGGCATCGGCCACGAGCGGACCTACGACGACCCCATGGATCAGGCCCTGGCCGACGACGCCACGGACGCGTCGTTTCAGCACGCCGTGGATCAAACCGCCGGGGTCGAAGAAATCCCCGGCGATCGGGAGCTCGAAACCAACGACCAGGACCTGAAGAAGATCACCAGCCTGCTGGGGCTCTCCATCTCCCAGCGGATCCGGCTGGCGACGATCGGCTCCGGCTACCAGCGCGCGCTGCTGCTGCGAGATCCGAACCGGATCGTGGCCATCGCGGCCATCAAGTCGCCGCTGGTCAAGGAAACCGAGGTGATCCGCGTGGCGCAGTCCAAGTCGGCCAACGACGACGTCATCCGGCACATCGCCCTGAACCGGGACTGGCTGAAGATGCACGCCGTCAAGGTGGCCCTGGTGAGCAACCCCAAGTGCCCGCTGCCCACGGCCATGCGCCTGCTTCCCCACCTCCGGCTGCTCGAGCTGAAGAACCTGGCCCGCTCGCGGAACATCTCCAACACGCTGCGCAGCGCGGCCAAGAACATGCTCTCGAAAAAGGGCTGACCGGCTCACGCGCCTATGCCTGTAACAGCAATTCCGGACTATTTCGGGAGGCTGATGAGCGTGTTCGTCGCGCCCCGGGACGCGGTTCGGGAGGTGATCGCCGGACGGTGGAGCGGGCTGCGGGACGCGCTGATCCTGGTGCTGCTGGGTGGAGTGACGGTCTACACCGCCGACCTCGCCCAGGCGATCCTGATCGGCTGGGATCTCGGAATCCGCGAGGGCGTGTTCGAGCTCGCGCGCCTGTCCCAGCGCCGGCTGGGAAGCGATCTGCTGGTGCTGCTCATCGTCGCCGTGGGCCTGGTGGCGCCGTTACGCATCACCCGGCGGCTTTCTTTTGATCGAAGTCTCGCCCTGGCAGGGGTGTGCTGGATGCCGCTGCTGCTGATTCGGCTGGCGGGCCACGGACTCCGGTTCGTGCTGGGCTTCCCCCCCGAGCAGCCGCTGCGCTCGGTGGCCGAGGTGACCGCGTCACCGGAGTGGGTCCTGGGCTTGCTTTGGCTGCTCCTCATGGTCACCCTGTCTGGGTTGCACCTCTTTCACCGGGAGAGCCATGACTGAGCAGCCCCAATCCGTGTCGCCCCGCGCCCGCGCCACCGGCGTCGCCCTGCTCGGCCTCGTGCTCGTGCTGTTCGCCGCCAACCTGGTGTGGGTGATCCGGAACTGTGACGGGCTGCGATCCGTCGGGCCGGGGAGCGCCGCACCGGACTTCGCACTGCCCACGCTCGCCGGGGACCGGGTGCACCTCAAGGCGCTGCGCGGGCGCGTGGTGCTGATCGACTTCTGGTCCGTGACCTGCGCGCCCTGCTGGGACGGGCTGGGGCACTTGAACGAGCTGCAGACGCGGTACGCGAACAAGCCCGTCTCCCTGCTCGCCGTGCACGTCCAGGGCAACCGCCGGGCGCGACAGCGGGCGCAGCAGGCCGCGGCCGAGCTCAAGCTCCGGATGCCGGTGCTCCTGGACACGGATCGCATCAGCGACAAGTACACCGTGCGCGTGCTCCCCACGATTGTGCTCATCGGCAAGGACGGAAACATCCGCAAGGTCTGGCGCGGTTTGACGCCCACGCGCACCCTCGCGGCCGCCATTGACGAAGCGCTCGAAAAGTGAGGCCCGAATGGGGGACCTCGGCAGGACGTGTTTCCGTCAGAGCTTCGTGAACTTGCACCAGCACTGGCGCACCAGGCTGCCGATGGAGCAGCTCTTCCGGGCGCGCGCGGTGACCCGCCGCTGACACTGCCAGCAGGCCTTTCCGTCGCAGGACTCGGTGTAGTACCGGAAACAGCGATACCCGTTCGAGCGGTGGCAGACGCACTCGAAGCGGCAGCTCACCGCCAGCGGGCACACCGCCGCAGGACGCCCCATCGGCGCATCACCCGCGGTCGCCAGCATCACAAACGCGAACAACACCGTCATGGCTTGTGATTGTGCAGCGCTCCAGGCCGGAGCGCAAGGTGGGGAGAAGTCCGGGGTGTGATCGCTACCCCTAAGGGCCCGTTTCCGGTTGCTTCGGCGTGATTTCGTGGCGGTCACGAAACCTGTGGCCCAATCTGAGCTTGTTTGCCAAGGGGGCCGGATCACACCCAGAGGCTCGGGTCTGCCCGCTGCGGCAGGACTCGCCTCAGGGGGGCGGAGGCGCGATCGCCCCCGGCCCGGGCCGGGGAGGCCCGCCCCAGGGTGGTCCCATACCGAAGGGGCCGCCCCGCGGTCCCCGCGCCATGCCTCCACCGCTCCACGGAGGTGGGCCCATGCCCCACGGCCCACCCGGGCCAGGCCGTACGTGCCAGCGCGGCCCCATGCCCCAGTGGCGGCGAGGATCGGGCGCCCCGAGCTTCCCGAGCTGCGCCCGCTGGGCAGGAGTCAGGAGCGCCCGGAGACGCCAAGGCGCCAATATCGACAGCTTGTGCCGCTCACCGGACAGCTTGGTCAAGGCGTCCACGGCAGCCACGAGCTCCTTGTCTCCGGTCTTCGGCTCTTCGAGCAGTCGGCGCAGCTTCTGCTCGGCCCGCCGGATGTGGAGTGACAGCTCCTCGAGCTTGTTGTTGGCCGCGTCCGCCTGGGAACGCACCGCCTTGAGCTGGGACTCAGTGAGCTTGAGCACCTTCGCCAACTGCTCGATGGCAATGCCCAGATCGTGACGCCAAGCCCCGCGCGGGCCGGGACCCGAGCCTGGACCGAAGCCCGGGCCAGGTCCAGGGCCGTGCGGCGCAAGCGGAGCCCACTGCGGCGGTGCCGGAGGGGCGGGGGGGCCCTGGTGTCGTGGCGGGACATTGGGCGACGGCCCAACGCTCGGCGTCCCTCGGGAGCCGGGGCCACCACCGCGCAACGCCAGCACCAGTGCAATGGCGGCCACGGGAAACGTGAATGTGGCCACGAGGATCGCCCAGCCGTGTTTACCGTTGCTCATGGATCACCTCTCTGCTCCGCGGTCGCCTCGTTCCGGGGCGGTCGGAGCCAGGCGACGAGCCGTCCGCCCCGTCACCTCGCAATCGCTGCACCAACGCGCGCTCCCGAAGCGCCACGAGGTCCACCGGAATCGTTGTCTCGACGGCGGTGGTGCTCCGGATCACCAGCAGCGTGGCGAGCCGATCCAGCGCCCGGACCGGCGGCCCCTCGGGGGGCACGCCGGCGCGTGGCGCATCCGCGGGCTCGCTGACGGTTCGCGGCCGCGACGGCGCCGCAGACCCCTGCAGCCCGAGGACGAGAATGACCGCGGCGGCGCTCAGCGACGCCGAGAGCGCCGGGAGGGTCCAGCGCGGGACGGAGTCCCAGCGCGAGCGCCGCTCCCTGGCGCGGGCACGGCCGCTGTTCGCCAACCGCATCACGAGCGCCTCATCGGCCCGATTCTCCGCGCCGACGGCCCGGCCCAGGGCCGCCAGCCTGACACAGTCCTCGGCAAAGGCGCGACACTCGGCGCAGCCGTCCACATGGGACTGGACCGCCCTGTCTACGGCCGGCCTCCCCTTCGCCGCGCCGGCCCCCGCCGAGAGCTCTCGCCTCGCCATCCGACACTCTTTCGCCGAGCTCTTCATCCGGGTTCCTCCTCGTGCAGGTCCTCGAGCTCTCGCCGCAGCTTGCCCACGGCCTTGTGCAGAGTCGCCTTGACGGTGCCCGAGGCGCAGTCCATGACAGCGGCGGTCTCGTCGGTGCTCATTCCCTCCACGTACCGAAGGACAAAAGCGACACGCTGCCGGCGAGGCAGCCCCTGCAGCGCTGCGGTGAGCCGCCTCTGGATCTCGGCCGCTTCGGTGCGCGCCTGGGGAGACTCCGCCCCCGACGCGGTCGGCCGCTCGCGGTTCGACACGTCCTCCGGGCGGAGCAGGAACCGCCGACCGCGGCGTCCGTGCCGGTGAGCCGTATTCACGACGATGCGCAGAAACCAGGTGGAAAGCTCGGCTTCGCCGCGATACCCATCGAGACCCCGGAAAGCACGTTCGAAGGCCTCTTGCACCGCGTCCTCGGCCGCCGCCGGGCTGCCCAGCAGCCCCAGCGCCACCGAGAGCGCCCGTCCACCGACGTCCCGCGCCAGGGATTCGAACGCCTGCTCACGCTCGGCTCTATCCACGATCCGCCTCGGCGTGATCCGCACGCGAATCACTGTCGGCGCGCTGGTGCTCTGCATCGAAAGCACGGTCGGGTGCTCCTCCTTGCATCGATGTAGAGCCTCCAGACCCCGCTCGGGTTTATCCGATTCTGCGACTCGGGTGCCTACGCTCGGGGCAGAAGCTCCCGGAGTGACCGGATCACCGGGACTCCCGCGGGAGGGGGATCCTGGCCGCGATGGATCAAGACACCGGTCAGGCCTGCCCGCGCCGCTCCTTCCACGTCGTCGGTGACGCTGTCCCCCACCATGATGACAGCCGCCGGATCCGCTCCGAGTCGCTCCAGGGCAAGCTGGAAGATCTGCGCGCCGGGCTTTCTCGTGCCGTCCCGCCCGGAAACCACCGCGGTGTCCAGCAGCGGCGTCAGCTCGAGCCCGTCGAGGATCCCGAGCAGGCGGCTGTCCCAGTTGGACACCACGCCGACCCTGAGCCCCGCCCGTCGCAATCCCTCGAGGGTCGCGCTCGCGTCCTCGAAGAGCTTCCAGGTCTCGGCCCGGCCGAAGTGTTCGTAGAGCTGCTCGAACCACTGCTCCGGCTCGTCTGTCAGTCCCGGTATTCGCTCGGCCACGGAACAGCAGACGCGGCGCCACATCTGCCGATCCAGCTCGTCGGACCAGACGAATCCGTCACGCCCTTCGGCCATTTCCCGCCGCTCGGCGCCGAAGAGATCCCGGAAATGACGCCGAATCTCCGACACGAGCCGCGGCAGTGGGATCCCGCTCCGCGCGGCGTACTGCGCGTAGATCTTCTCCACGGTGCTCACGGGATGAATCAGCGTCAGCCCGGCGTCGAACAGTGCTGTGTCAAAGGCAGGAATGTCGTTCGCCGCGTCCATCTGTCCGCTCCAAGTCGCGCTGTTCTGCCCGCGGATCCGTGGTGGGCCGCGACCTGGCGGCAGTGTAGGCAGCCTGCGAATCAAAGTCCAGGCACACAGTCTGTTCCTTGACAGTATGTGTTCACGGGGCGGTGCTATTTGCGGCACCCAGAGCGTAGCGAGGGCCACCCCCGGAGGGGGCGGAGAGGCACCAATGAGCCACGAAGTGGCGGATCGATCTCCGGGAGGGTGCCCCATTGCTCGGTGCCGATACCAGACCGACAGATCCGCCGCTCCGCGGCGGAAGACACCCCTCCCGTCCCCTCAAGGGGAGCCCGCGCTGCGCGGGGGCGCTGTGCCGTCTACCACGTGAACTGTTACCCTTGACATTTCCCCATGTTGCTCTAACATCTCGGCCGATGGACGTTGGGTTGATTTGCGATCGATGTGAAACCTACAACAGCCTGGACGCGGCAGTGTGTTCAGCCTGCGGCGCCCCTCTCTCGGCTGCTGCAGGCGCTGCCGCCGGTGCGCCTGCCCCGGCTGCCCCTAGACGCCAGGAGTCTCAAATGACAGCGAATCCCTGCCCGAGCTGCGGCGCGATGGTTCCCGCGGGCAACAAGTTCTGCGGTTCTTGCGGATCCAAGACCGACGGCGCCGCCGCCACTCCGCCGCCGGGAGCCGGAGCCGCCGCCAAAACGATGTTCTTCGGGGCAATGCAGACCCCCGGGCGTGCCAAGCTGATCCTGATCAAAGGCCAGGGCATGGACGGGATGACCTACTACCTCCAGTCCACCGAGCACATCGCGGGCCGCTCGGAAGGGCCGATCCAGTTCAACGAGCTCGACCCCCTGCTCTCCCCCCGGCACGCGAACTTCAGCTACCGAGACAATCAGCTTTTCGTGCAGGACCTCGACAGCACCAACGGCGTCTTCCTACGCGCCAGGGCACCGGTTCCCCTGGGCTCGGGCGACACCTTCCTGGTGGGCGAGCAGCTCCTGCGCGTCGAGCGAAGCATGCTCGACGAAGCGCAGGTGCACGACGAAGAGGGCACCTACTTCTACGCCAGTCCGCGGACGCCCTGTCAGTTCGTCATCGTCCAGCTCCTGCACGGCGGCGCCGAGGGCGCCATCTTCAGCTCGCCCAAGGCATCCATCCGAATCGGCCGGGACGGCAACGACTTGAACTTCCCCGACGATCACTTCATCTCGGGCGCCCACGCCGAGCTCGCTGCCACAGCCGACGGCTTCTCCCTGACCGATCTGGGCTCCAAGAACGGCACTTTCTACCGGGTCAAGAGCGAGTGCGAGCTCCACCACGGGGACTACGTCTTCATCGGACAGCAGCTACTGCGCGTGGAGATCACCTGATCCCGCTCCCCGGCCGTCCGGGAAACCAATTTCGGTACCGACCCTTCCGGCCAGACTGCGTCCTACTTCCCGGGACACCTGGGCGCGAGGGTGTCGATGTGGCGCTTGATGAAGAAGCTCCCCGGGCGTAGGCGTTGGTAACGGCGGAAATACTGGAGCGCCCGACAAGGCATGCCGAGACGCACGTAGCACTGGCCGATGGACTTGATCGAGGCCGCATGCCCGGGGCGGTGTTGCAGAGCCTTTTTGAACTCCGCCAGCGCCGCACCCACCTGACCGGCGTTGAACGCGGCGCGCGCCTTGGAGTACGCCTCGTCGAAGGCGGTCTTCTTGGGCCGGGCCGTACCCCTGGGCGGATCCCGGGGACGCATGGGACGCATGGGACGGATCCCCGGTCGCCGGCGGCGGCGACGGCTGCGCGTGTCCACAGGGCGACCGGCGTCACTCCCCACGGTGACCGGAGCCGACGCGTCACGTCTGCCGCCGGGGGACAGGGCACCATCGACACCCGGCTGCGCCGCGTCCGGTCGCACGCCCGGCGACGAGTCCGCCGTACTGCGAGCCCCGGCGCCCGTACCCGGGCGGTCGCGCAGCAGGATCGTCCCTCCCACCCCGGCCCCCACGGCCACGGCGGCGAGGATCGCGATCAGCCACACGCGGGAGCCGCCCCGGGCCACGGGTTCCAGCTCGTCCTGGGCGTCCGTCGTGGATACGGGCGCGGACGTCTCCCCCCGCGCGATCTTGCCGGCGATCTCCTCCAGCTCCTCCCTGAACGCGGTCGCGGTCGGTGGTCGCCGATCCACCTCCTTCGCGATGGTCCGCAGAATGAACTCCTCGAGGATGGGGGGAATGTCGAGATCCGGCCGCATCTCGGTCGGCGGCTTGGGCTGCTCGGTCAGGTGCTTGGTAACGCAACCCAGCGCCGTCTCAGCGGTGAAGGGCAGTCGGTCCGTAACCATGTAATAGAGCAGGATACCGAGGGAATACAGGTCGCTTCGCCCGTCGAGGGTTTCACCACGGGCCTGCTCGGGCGACATGTACTCCGGCGTGCCGCACACCAAGCCCGCGACCGTGATCGCTGAGTCGGGATTGTCCCCTTTGGGGTCTTGTACCTTGGCAATACCGAAGTCACAGACCTTGACGTAGTCCGACTCGCCCCGACGAGTCAGTACCATGACGTTCTCAGCCTTGAGGTCCCGATGCACGATGTTGTTGTGGTGCGCCTCGTCAAGGGCGAGGCAGACCTGAGCGAGGATCCGCACGGTCCGATCCAGTGGAAGGGGCGCCTCCTCATGCAGCACGTCGCCAAGGCTCCGGCCCGCGAGCAGCTCCATGGCGATGTAGAGCGTGCCATCGGTGTCCTGGCCGAAATCCATGATGGCAATGGAGTTGGGATGATTGAGGGTCGACGCGCTCTTGGCCTCCCGATGGAACCTACGCCCCAGTCCGTCGTCCCCCATCAGGTGCTGGTGCAGCACCTTGACGGCCACCTTTTTGGAAAGCGACAGGTGCTCTGCCTCGTAAACCCGGCCCATGGCTCCAACGCCCAGCAACCGTTCGAGACGGAACTTGCCGACGATTACCCGGTCGATGAATGGGTCGTCCGCAGCAGCAGCTTCATCCGGTGAAAACCGGGGAGGGTCGTGATCCGCCATCCAGTGCCTCGGGGTCGTGAGCCATCATCCAGTACCTCAGGGTCGCGATCCGCCATCCAGTGCCTCTGGGTTTTGACATTATAACCGGCGCTCCAGGGTGAAGCAAACGCGCTAACCTTTGTTAATCCCTCCAAATATGTTGACTCTCGCAATCCTAGGTGCTAGCGTTTTTCGACCGCGTAGCACGTTTAGTGTCCAATGCGCGGATCCACCTGAGAAGACCGTCCGGAGGATCCTGTGATCGTCTGCAAACGATGTGGTAGAGAGAACCAGGACCACTACAAATTCTGCCTAGGGTGCGGAGCCGAGCTCACCAAGGCCTCGTCCACCCTCGCGCCAACCCCGGCCGCTGCATCCGCGCCGGCTGCGCCGTCGGCTGCGCCGCCGCCCTCAGGGGCGCCACCGGCAATGACCCCGCCGCCGATGATGTCGCCCCCGCCGGGAGCGCCGCCGCCCGGCATGGCGCCGCCCCCAAGCATGGCACCACCGCCCGGCATGGCACCACCGCCCGGCATGGCACCGCCGCCCGGCATGGCACCGCCGCCCGGCATGGCACCGCCGCCCGGCA
>JBDRSE010000215.1:0-3288 GCA_043825095.1 bacterium | reverse complement strand
CGCGGTACGCTTGCGTGGCATCGGGCGGCCTCCTGTGTGTGTTTTGCGACTTTCACAGATAGGCTGCTCGATGCACCTTTGCAACTTTTTGATATCTCAGCAGAACGGCGCATGTGCGGCGCTAAAGATCACGGGGATGGGGGTCAGGATGCTTGCTTTGGGCTGCGGTGCTTTTGTGAACGGGTGGCGTGGGGCTCAAACGAGGCGCGGAGGACCCAGCACGGCCTTCGTCGGAGCTGCCTGGAGGCTTTCCGGATTGCGCCGTGGCGGACGCTCACGAGGCATGCGAGCGCCGAAGAGGCTCTGTGGTCAGGCTCGGGTCGTCGAGCGACGAGCCCGAGCGACGAGCCCGGCTATGGAGGCGCCCTGGGAGTCGCCGCCCCACCAGTGAGCTCGGAGCTGAGCTCGGAGTCGGCGGGCTCGGGAGCGTCGAAGGGGTCGGTCTGATCGAGGTCGTCGCCGAACATATCGTGCTCGGGCGGAGGGCGCGCCGGCGCTAACGGTGGCGGGGTGGAGGGGATGCGGAGGTGATCCAATATTTTCTCCACAACCTGAGGCGCCGTGATCAAGGCCAGCAGGACCATCTGGGCTTGGCATCGGGGGCACTCGAGCCCGGAGACACCGAGGCTTCGCATCAACAAGCTCGCCCAGGTCATCCTTCGGGGGCGGACCGCGGGCTGGTCCTCCAGCGCGTCGTCCATGGCGTCGGGCTCATGGGCAGAGCCCCGGTCTGCCGCCGCGCCGCCGTCTCCGGAGTCGAGCCCAGCGCCGGGCTCACCCAGGGGAAGGTCGATCTGCTGTCCGGGCTGCGTCTGTACGAGCTTGGGGCCGCAACGGTGAGCGCTCGCGTTGGCGTCATCGTCTCGGGAGCCCGCGGCCTCTGGCGGCAAGGGCAGCAGTGGGCGCCAGCGGGATCGGTTCGCGAAGACTCCGTGATACCTGGTCAAATTCTGGAACGGTGCCGGCAGCAGAACCGCGAGGCGCTTGAGGAGCTGTAGGGGCTCCATGATGAGCTCGGTGACTCCGGAGGGGGTTGGCCAGGGGCGGGCGAGCTCGTAGCGCACCTTGCCGTTCGGGAGACCTCATCAGCTGGGACGTAGAGCAGGGCATCAGCCTCGTCGTCCGCCGCGGTGACCACCTCATCCTCATCGAGCTCGAGCAGCGCGACGAATCCCTGGACTGCTACGTCCGCACCGACCGCTTCAACGTCTGCGCCCGCCGCCACTTCGCCGCCACCGAGCCCCTCGACGACGCAGATCGCCGCATCGTGGACGGCGTGGTCCGCGTCGTCCGCCGACGCGAGCAGCGCCTCCCCGTCTTCGATCGCCCCACCACCACCCGCCGCCTCGGCCTCCGCGAAATCGAAGTCGACCGCGTCCTCATCCCCGAAGGCGCCGGCCACTACTATCTCAACCCCTACGTCGGCTGCCTCATCGGCTGCGAGTTCTGCTACGTCGCCCCGCGCGCCGACTTCTCCCGCCAGCTCGAAGGCCTCCCCCACCTCCCCTGGGGCCGCTACGTAGACGTCAAGGTCAACGCCCCCGAAGTCCTCCGCCGCGAAGTCACCCACCTCCCCCCCGGCATCGTCCGCCTCAGCCCCATCGTCACCGACCCCTACCAGTCAATCGAACGCAGCTACCGCATCACCCGCCAGTGCCTCGAAGTCCTCCTCCCCGCCGGCTTCACTCCCGTCATCCTCACCCGCGCCGCCCTCGTCCTAGACGACCTCCCCCTCCTCCGCCAATTCCCCCGAGCCTCCGTCGGCTTCTCCATCCCCTCCGACGACGACCACATGCGCCAGCTCATCGAACCCGGCGCCGACCCAATCCCCGCCCGCATCGAAGCCCTCGCCAAATGCCACGCCGCCGGCCTCCACACCACCGCC
Organism: bacterium; assembly: GCA_043825095.1. Lineage (GTDB taxonomy): Bacteria > Myxococcota_A > Polyangia > HGW-17 > JAJRWW01 > JBDRSE01. The sequence continues at coordinate 1,403 of JBDRSE010000215.1, read as the reverse complement.
GTAATCCAGCCCGTGCTCCCCATGATCAACCCCACCCAGCTCGCCGCCACCCTCGCCCCCATCATCCACGCCGTCCGCATCGACCGCATGCACCACGTCCACCGCTACCTCCACCTCTACCAGCGCCACAACCTCGAGCACGCCGCCGACCCCGCCTTCTTCGCCGACCTGATCCCCCGCCTCCAAGCCGCCTTCCGCACCCAAGGCGTCCCCATCGACGAGCTCGACGATCTCGCCCGGTTGCTGGCATCGACGTGCTGAAATCTACGCGGTTCAGAGAGCTACTTCGCGCCGTTACGGCTTAGTCGTGCCTTTCGCTTCAAGAACATGGTCGAGAACGTCCGGAAGCAAGGTGTCCACGGGATGTCCGCGCCGACCTTGACTCGCGCACGAGGAGCCTTCTATCCTAGACTACGGCAATGGGAGGACATCATGGGTGTGAAAACAAAAGCGCGGCTCGGCTTCTTTTCTATCGTGTCTGTCGTGGGCACACTCGGATTGGCGCTGGCCGTGATCGCCTGCGGAGACTCCACGACCAGCGGCGATGATGACGCCGGCACGAACGGCAACAACAACACCAGTGCTGTTATTTGTGGGAACGGCGAGGTGGAGGGGGCGGAAGAGTGCGACGACGGGGTCGACAACAGCGATACCGTGGCTGATGCGTGCCGGAGCAACTGCACCTCGGCATCGTGTGGGGACAGCGTGACGGACACGGGCGAGGAGTGTGATGACGGTCCGCTGAACGCCGACACCGTGCCGGATGTGTGCCGTTCCGACTGCCGGCTGCCGGTCTGCGGCGACGGGGTCGTGGACTTCGAGCACGGCGAAACCTGTGACGACGGAAACACCGTGACTGGTGACGGCTGCTCGTCTGTCTGTTTCGTGGAGTATTGCGGAAACGGCGTGGTGGAGAGCGGCGAAGTGTGCGACGACGGCAACTACCAGGCGGGCGACGGCTGTACACCTGACTGTCTGTCGGACGAAACCTGTGGCAACGGCTACGTCGACACGGCTATCGGCGAAGCCTGTGACGACGGCAACAATGCCGATGGTGACGGCTGTCAGGGTGACTGCGCGTTGCCCTCCTGCGGCGACAACGTGGTGGACCCGGGGGAGGTGTGCGACGATGGCAACGGCGTCAATGGCGACGGCTGCAACCAGTTCTGCACCTCGGACGAGCGCTGCGGCAACGGGATCGTCGACACCGCAGCCGGCGAGCTGTGCGACGACGGCAACACGGTTTCCGGAGACGGCTGCCAGGCCGACTGCCAGCTGCCCCGGTGTGGGGACATGACCGTGGACGCGAGCGAGGTGTGCGACGATGGAAACACGGTATCGGGAGATGGCTGCAACGAGCACTGCACCTCGGACGAGTCCTGCGGCAACGGGATCGTCGACGT
>JBDRSE010000214.1:0-23402 GCA_043825095.1 bacterium | reverse complement strand
AACCCCTGTCCGCCTTCGGCGGTTCCCTGTGGACAACCGCGGACGGTTGACCACAGGAAAACGGGCTTATCCACTGACCTTGGACAACCCCGAGCGGTTGACCACACCTACCACCGCCCCTGCTGGCTTTTCCTGTTTCTTTTTCGGAGAAGACTGCAGACTTGCCCCGAGCGATCTAAGGTTCTGCATACCGGCGGTGGTTGTGTCTCGCCGCTCGCGGCTGCTGCGTGTTCCATTCGGCAGGATCAGGGGTGAGTGAAAATCACTCGGGGTGGTTTCTGCCCGATTTCGTCGAAGAACGCGCAGGATCGGGGGTGAGTGAAAATCACTCGGGGTGGTTTCTGCTGGATCCGTGGACGCCTGAACCACGGCGCGCATGGAGCGGGCGACGCCTCCAGAGAGCGCGCGACCGCTGTTTGCGCGCGCCGGTCACCAACAAATACTGCGGAGGAGCCTTTATTTTATTAGGTGATCCGAAGCTGAACCTTGAAGAGGCCGCGAGCGCCATGAGCCGCGCCGGCTTTGCGGCGGGCCCCAATGACTGGGATTGCGCTGAGCCGGTGGGCCTATCCCAGGCTCTCCAAAAAACAACCATCGAAGATGCGCGCGCTCTGCGCGAGTAAAGGGATCGAGCTGTAGCGGGACCTACTTGTGCAGGTTCCAGGCGCTGATCACGCTGACGCCGGCCCTGGTGAGGGCGGCGGCGGTGCGGTTCACCGAGTCGTGCTTGTCTAAGTAGTTGCGCTCGAAGGCCGGCATGAGGCCCTGGGCCTCCACGTCCGCCTTGGCCGCGAAGTAGTCGAGGATGGAGGACGGGTGCTCGCGGGCGCCGTCCACCTCGGGCACGCCGCCCTCGTGCTTGGCAGAGATGTTGGGCACTTCCTTGGCCACCTCCACGAGCTCGTCCAAGCGGTCGTAGGGCTGGATCACGATGGCCTGGTAGGTCTCGGTGATGTGGTGCTCGAACCGAACGACCTTCTCGAGGCCGAGCTGGGCCCGGATGGCCGACGCCTTGCGGATGGTGTCGTTGTCCACGGAGTTGGCGAAGTTGAAGCCGATGAGGGAGGTGGTGCCGTCCTCCCGGGCGAATAGCCGGGCGCCGATGAGGGTCCAGAGCACGGCGAAGGGGTTGTCGTTGCCCATGAACACCGAGATCTTGAACTCGTTGTCGATGCCCAGCTTGTGCAGCAGATAGCCCACCAGCACGGTGCCCGGGTTGATGTTGAGCACCTGCTTGATCCCGTAGGTCGTGTAGTGGTGCAAAAACTCGTCGGCCCACTGGATCGCGTGGTCGTTGGGTTGCCCCACGCCCCCGAAGTAACCGGTGATGGTTGCCGGGCCGCCGAGGTGCACGTTGGAGCCGTCGGTGCCCTTGGTGTCCAGGGTCTCGACGTAGCTGGCGCCGACGATCTGCATTCCCGCAGCCACGGCGAGGATGTCGCCGTTGTCCGCGGCCTGCTCCTTCATGTTCCGCACCCGGATGAAGCGGCCGGGCATCAGCTCCTGGCGCTCGATGGCCTGCTTGGCCTCGGCGATGAGAAACGGGAAATACTGCAGGGCGCTGATTTCCAGGGTCACCGCGCCCGCGTCGTCAAAGGTCGTGTCTCCGAAGCGCTCGCCGAGGATCTTCTTCCGGTAGCCCTCCACGGACACGAAGGCGCCGCGATCCCGCTCGGCCATCAGCCACTCGAGGTCGGACACGTAGGGGGATTTCTGCTCCCGGAGGCGCCCCATGAGGCTGTCGAACTGTCGCGCCTCGTCGGCCTTTTTGTTGATGGCCTCCACGCCGCCATATTTGTCCACCAGCGCCAGGAGCTCCTGGACGAGCTGGTTGCTCGGGTCTGTGAGCAGCGCATTGACCTCGGCCAACCGCTCATCGCTGATCTTGAGTTTCTCTTGCAGGCTCATGCAGTGCCTCCGCGGTGGCCCGCCGGGCCACGTCTGTGAAAGGTGAATCCCGTTACGCGGGCCCGAGCTTACCGGCCAACGCGAGGAACTTTTCGTACTCTCCGTCGATCATCTTGTAGGTGTGCGCGTCCGTCGGGAAGGCGCCGCTGCGCACCTCGGTGGCATACTCGGAGATGGCGTTGGTCATCACCTCGGCCACGTTGGCATACTTCTTCACGAACTTGGGCGTGAAGGCCTGGAACTCGCCGATCAGGTCGCTCACGATGAGGAGCTGGCCGTCGCAGTCAACGCCCGCGCCGATGGAGAACACCGGAATGGGCAGCAGCTCGGTGATGTACTTGGCCACGGGCGGGGTGATCGCCTCGAGCAGCAGCAGCTGGATCCCGGCCTCGGCCAGGGCCATCGCGTCCGCCACCATCTCCGCCCCGGACTCGGCCGTGCGGCCCTGGGCCTTGTACCCGCCGAACTGGCCCGTGGACTGGGGCGTGAGCCCGATGTGCCCGCACACCACCATGCCCGCGTCCAGGATCGCGCGGACCTGGGGCACCACGCGTTTGCCGCCCTCGAGCTTGATGGCGTCCACTGCCGCCTCCTTGTGGAAACGCCCGGCGTTCTCCACCGCGTCCTCGACGCAGCGCTGGTAGCTCATGAAGGGCATGTCGCCGATCACGTAGGTGTTCGGCGCGGCCCGTCGCACGCACTCCGAGTGCCAGATGCACTGGTCCATGGTGACCGGCACGGTGGACTGGTAGCCGTAGATGCACATGCCCAGGGAGTCGCCCACCAGGATCATGTCCACCCCCGCCTTCTCGGCAAAGGACGCGGTGGGGTAGTCGTAGGACGTGATCCAGACCACCTTCTCGCCCTGCTTCTTCATGGTGTTGAAATCGAGGATCGATTTCCTGCGCCTGTCTGCCATGGGTCGAACGCTCCTTTCGGCGTTTCGCGGATCCTTTGATTGTTCGATAGGAATCGCGATCTCAGGCCAAACGAGATTCGATGTCAAGCAAAAGGCCGCGAAAACGCGCCCGGCCCGACCGCGCGACGGCCCGTTTCCGGCGCCCCGCCTACCGCGTACCCCATCCGCGCCTCACACCATCTCATCCCCATCTCATCCGCGTTGACCCCCGACGAGGACACTGCTACTGATGGGCCCGATCGCGGAACTAGAACGAGGTTGAATAGCTGCCCGGGTGTTGGGAGAAACCCGCGTCGGCGGGATGTCTCGACTGTCACAAATCAACGCCAAAGAAATCCGAGGAGGATCAGAATGCGAAAGTACAAAAGCCCGACGGTTGCGGTGCTGACCTGCATGGCGCTGATCGCGCTGGGCTGCGGCGACGGCCTGCGCGTGGTCTGGCTCAGCGCCGAAAGCGGCATGGGCCGGGTGGAGAGCGACTGGAGCGACGAGACCGGGCAGCCGCCCCGCGTGAATCGCGACGTGACCGTGACCCTGCAAGCCACCAACACCATCGCCTGCGTGGCCAGGCCCCCACGGGGCGCACTGCCGACCCTCGTTCACCTCATGGCTTGCGAGAGCTTCAACTTGAGGGCCCAGGAGCGCGGCGCGGCGGTGACCGAGATCAAGGGCTATCTCAAGCAGCAGGGACTCACCCTCGGCTGGCTGCTCACCGACTTCGGGATCCCTGCCGGGCGCATCCTGCAAAAACGCCTCGCCCAGCGGTTCCGCAGCGCGCGCGTGGGCGTCAGCCCTGCGCCGCAGGTCCCCGGCCCGGTCTCCTACAAGCTCAAGTTCTCCGAGCTGGGCGCGCAGAAAAACGCCGCGGTGACCCTCGCCGCGACCTTGCCCGACGGCTCTGTCGTGACCGCCGAGGGCCGGGCCCAGAACAAGACGAGCGCCGGGCACATCGCCTGGATGATCCTCGTCGTGCTGTTCGCCGGGATCCTGGTCGGCCTGCCGATCATCGGGGCCGCCGCGCGCGGTTTGCACAAAAAGGCCCTCGAGCGGGCGATCATGATGGCCGTGGACGCGGCTGCCAAGAACCTGGCCGCAAAGCTGGCGACCGCTCCCCTGGGCGGTCCCGCAGCGGCGCCGCTCAGTCTGAAGGTGCGGGTGCTGAGCGTCGGGCTGAAGTGACGGCTACCTGATCAGCGGCGCAATGGCCTTGAACTCCGGGGTGCCGGCGACCTGCAGCAGATCGAAGAGCGCCGCCTCGGTGGACGTGCGGGTCGCCCCGGCCCGCTCCAGGAGCCGCAGGCCGATGTCGTGGTTCTCGGCCGTGCGGGAGATCACGGCGTCCTGTGGCACATAGACCGCCCTGCCCGCCCGCGCGAGATCTCGCGCCGTCTGGAACACGCACACGTGGGTCTCCATGCCCGTCACGAGGATCTGGTCTCGTCCCGTTTCCTCCAGGGCCGCCGTGAAGCCGTCGTCTCCGCAGCAGGAGAAGTGCAGCTTTTCCTGGATGGGTTGGCCCTCGGGCAGGGCCTCCCTGAGGTCCGGCAGCGTGGGGCCCATGCCCTTGGGGTACTGCTCGGTCACGAGGATCGGCAGCCCGAGCACCCGGGCGGCCCGGATCAGCGTCACGGCGTTCCGCCGCAGGAGCTGCAGCCGGTCAGGGTGCATGGCCGTGCAGAGCCGGGTCTGGATGTCGATGACGAGGAGCGCCGCGCGATCGCGGTCGAGCTGCAGGGTGTCGGGAGTGATCATAACGCATAGCCTACCATGCCCGCCCGGGCCGGCGCATCGGGATCGAGCATGACGTTCACGCAGGCCACGGTGTCGCTGTCTAGCGCCCGCTCCAGGGCCGGATGGTCGCACCTGATGGGTTCGGAGCGTTTCATGGGCCGTTCCGGTGGGAGTGCCGAATCATGCCGATTGCGTCACCCGGGTTTCAACATGGGAAACCGCAGGCGCCAAGCGACGTCCGCGCCGGTGGGCTTCACCTGGGCCCTGGCCATCGGCCGGGCGCGACTTACGTTCTTCGCGACACCGCAGGGCTCGACCCCAGGGATCAGGGGTGCCGGCCACGCTGCAGAAAGAGCGCACAATGGAACAACGACCCCTCGCCGAGTTTCTCTTCTCACACCTGGCCGAGCTGTCGGTACGCCACGTCTTCGGCATCCCGGGCGACTACATCCTCCCCCTGTACCGCACCCTGGAGTCCACACCCGGCATCGCGCCGGTGGTGGCCACCCACGAGCCCTGCGCCGCCTTCAGCGCCGACGCCTACGGGCGCCAGGCCGGGCTCGGCGTCCTGCTGGTCACCTACGGAGTCGGCGGCTTCAACGCGCTCAACGGCGTGGCCGGCGCCTATGCCGAGCAGTCACCGCTGCTCGTGATCAGCGGCGGCCCGCCCCGGGGTTACACCACAGACGGCGACCCCCTCCACGTGTTGCTGCACCACGTCGTGAAAACCGAAACCGATCAGCTCGACACCTACCGGCGGGTCACTGAGCTCGCGATCCGGCTGGACGACCCTGCCACTGCCGCCCTCCAGATCCGGCGCGCCGCGCGCCATGCCCGGGAGTCGCAGCGCCCCGTCTACCTGGAGATCCCCACCGATCTGATGCAGACCCCGATCCCCGTCGACGCGCCGGAGCCCACGCCACACACCGGGGACCGGTCCGATCTGGAACGCGCCGTGGTGTTCTTCCAAGAGCGCCTGGCAAAGGCCGCGAATCCCGTGCTGCTGGTGGGCGTCGAGGTCGCGCGTCACCGACTCCAGGGGGAGGTGCGCCGGCTCATGGCGGCCCACGGCGCGCCCGTCGCCACGACGCTGCTCGCCAAGTCAACGCTGCCGGAAACCGAGCCGGGGGTCCTCGGGGTCTACGCGGGCGTGCTGTCCACCACCCCGGAAGTCCGCCGGCACGTGGAAGACGCCGACCTGGTGGTGATGCTGGGCAACATCGTCACCGACGTGGGCTGCGGCGCCTTCACCGCTGATCTACACCGGGATCGCCTGCTCATCGCCAAGACCGGCTGGATCGGCGACGGCTCGCTGCGCATCGGCCGGGAGCTCTCCTTTCCCCGGTTCCTGCGCGCCCTGGCCGCCGCCGCCTCGCCTTCGGACCAGGCGCCCCCATGGCCCACCGCGACGCGGTTCGACTACCACGGCAGCGACTCGGTCATGGACCGGTACCTCGGCGTCCTGGAGGACCAGCTCACCTCCTCTGACGTGGTCGTGGCCGACACCGGCGACTCCTGCTGCGGCTCGGCGCACCTGCGCACCCAACGGGAGAACGGCTACGTCGCCCCTGCCTTCTACGGCACCATGGGCTTTGCCGTTCCGGCCGCGCTGGGCGTCCAGCTCGCCGACCCCGACGCCCGCCCCCTCGTGCTCGTGGGAGACGGCGCCTTCCAGATGACCGGCCTGGAGCTCTCCAACGCGGTTCGCCACAACCTCGACCCCATCGTCCTGCTCTTCAACAACGACGGCTTCGGCATGCAGCGCGTGTTCCAGGACGGCGGCTTCAACGACATCGGCCGCTGGGACTACCAGCGCATCCCCGCGCTCCTCGGCGGCGGCCGCGCCTGGCGCGCCGACTCCCCGGAGCAGCTCCGCTCCGCCCTCGCCGAAGCGCGTGCCCATCGCGCCGGCCCCTCCCTCATCGAGGTCTCGGTCCCCCGCGGGGTCATCTCCACCGGCCTGCAAGTCCTGGGCAAAGCCTTCCGCCGCGAGAAGCAGGGCGCGTGCCCCCTCGGCTCCTCCGACGCCGACACCAGCGCCTGCGCCCATCACGAACGCTGCGCCTACTGCCGCGCCGCCATCTGGCGCTGACAGACGGGAACCTCCGCCTGCGCTGTGGGACCCAAGACGGGCATGAAGCGCCCAAGATGGGCAGGAAGTGTATTACGCGCCCTGCGCGCGGTGTCGCCCTGGTCGCCCGCGTCGCTGCGCGAGGACAACCTGCCGGGCATTGCCGATCCTTCCCTGGCTCGAGCTCTCGCTTGTAGTATTGTCCCGGCAGCGACAGGGAGGTTCCCGCAATTGGATCGTACGGCGCCTGACAGCTGGGAAAGCCGGATGCGCACCGGGCTCGTGCACGGTTTGATTCGTATCGCCAAGGGCTTGCCGTCGGTTTGGTGGCAGCGACGGCAGGCGGAACGCCTGGTCGACGGGCTGGCGGACTACCCGTTTCCCGTAGGGCTTCCGGACAGGGATACGATCTACCGGTGGATCGAAGCGCTGTGCGAGACGCCGCACCGTCGCCCGGGCTCTGTCTTCGGGCAGCGGGCCGAAGACTGGTTGGTGGAGCGGCTGTCCGAGCTGGGGCTGCAGCAGGTGAGCAAGGAACCGGTTCCCATCAACGTCTGGGAATCCGAACAAGCAGCTCTCCGGGTGGACGATCAGCAGTACTCGTGCTTTGCCGTCCCCAATTCAGCGTTTGCGGAAAGCCCCATCGAAGCCTCGTTGGTGTATGCGGGCAACGGCTCGGAACGTGAGTACAACCGGGTGCAGGTCGGCGGAAGAGTGGTCGTCGTGGACGTTCGTTTTCCGACGCTGCCGACGGGGGTCCTGCTCAGAGTGCTGCGATCCGCGTATGCGATCTCAGACCCCCGGCGCGAGCTGGATCTGCGATCCACGCACCTGCTGAGCTTCGTGCGCCAGAACTTTCTGGGAGGGGCCTCCGAAAGCGCGGCCGGTGATGACGCGTATTGGCGAGCGTATCGCAGGGGGGCCAAAGGGATTGTGTTGGTGCTCAAGGACCAGCTGGGCAGCGCCAACAGTCACTACGGTCCCTATGACGGCATCCCGAAACCCCTGCCGGGGGTTTGGTTGAGCAAACAAGACGGGGCTCGATTGATCCGCGCGGCCAAGGCGGGAACGTCGTCCGTGATGACCTCCGTGGGAACCGTTCGGCACGGGACCATGCACAATGTGTGGGGCACCCTGCCGGGTCAGAGCGAGGAGACGATTTTGGTGACCTCGCATCACGACAGCCCGCACAGAGGCGCCGTGGAGGACGGCACCGGCGTGGCCCAGGTGTTGACGCAGGCCTGGGCGTGGTCACGGGTGCCGCTGGCGCGGCGCCCCAAGACCATGGTGTTTGTGCTGGATGCCGGGCATTTCTACGGTTCCTTGGGCGCCCATCGGTTTGCCGAGCAGCATCCCGAAATCATGAACAGGACCGACGTCCTGATCACGCTGGAGCATCTGGCGGCCAAGGACGTGACAGAGGCCGGGGGGCGCTACGTGGACAATGGCAAGGCGGCCTTTTCCGCGATGTTCACCACCCCGGACCCCAAGGTGATCGCGTCGGTGATGAGCGCGTTCAGAAAGCAGCCGCCCCGGGCGACGGCCTGCATCCCTTCCACTTTCTTCGGCCCCGCGCCCACCTCGGATGCCATGGGGTATGTGCTGCAGTCCAATGTGCCCGTCGTCTCCTGGATCGCCTGCCCACCCTATCTGCTGGATGAGCACGACACCCTGGACAAGATCTCCAAAGAGGAGCTGGAGCCCATCGCCAGAACAGTGACCGAGCTCGTGAAGAGCTTCATGGTCAACTCGGTCAGATAGCGCTTCTTCGGTTGCCAGATCGACGGGGGCGGGGTGCAGCTGAAGCGGATGACCACCTGGCCGGGCTTCTCTGTCCGGCCCGTCGGCGCCGCGTAGTCCTCGTCGTCTGTGGTGGCCTCGCCCCAGACCCTCGCCCCAGACCCTCCCGGGTGGGAACGAATCGGTGCGCCGGTTGTCCCACCCCCTCATGAGCAAGCACCCACCCCAGGCGACAATCGTCCATGCCATTCGCAGGCCCGCGACCCTGGGAGCCTTCGCCGCGGCCGTCTGCGGCCTGCTGCACGGCGGCGGCTGCGCCCGGCCTCCGAGCCGATCCGCGAGCGCCTCCCCGGGGGCTCACCCTTGGCGCCCGGCGTCGCCGGCCAGGCTCGACGCACAGCCACCCCGGCGCACCCCCGGCAGTACAGCGACCGTCACGCGCCGTCCGCCGCACCGGGCGAACCGCAGCCCGAGCTCATGCAGGACCGCGGATCCGCGCCGGACCGTGTCCGCCACCCGGCTCTGCGCCAAGCCGTGGGCCGTGCCCCGGTTTCGCAGCGCCATGTTCACACCGGGGGCGGTGCGGCGAGCGTTCGCGCCCCTGATCCCACCCTTGCAGCGGCGTCTCTGTCACTGCCTGAAGAACATGCCCCTGGAGGCCCTCCCCCGGCAGCTCCGCCTGCGGCTCAGCACCACGCCCATGAGCGGCTCGGCGAGAGCCGTTCTCGACTACGTGGACAACGAAACAACGCCGCAGTGCCTCTCGGCCCTGATGGCCTGCGCGGGCAAGGTGCTGGTGTACTACAAATCCTGGTACCTCCCCGGCTGCACGCCGGGCTCCACCGCCATCCTCACGGCGCCCCTGCGAGTCGCCCTGCGCCCGACCCAAGGCCGCAATAAACCTCCGCGACGAAGCAGCGCCGCGATCGGTACATCTGTGCGACTCCGCAAGCTTCCGAACGGCTCTCGGCCGGAGGCGAATCGCCGTCGATCGATTCAATGATGCTGGTTACAGACATTTTCCCAGCACGCCGTGGTTGCAGCGGTGGGCGCGGTCGTCCCCTATACCCCCCCCGTCTCGCGCTAATCGTCGCGCTCCTTGAGATTCTTGCGCCAGGTGTCGGCGGCACGCTTTGACGCCTCGCTTGCCTTCAGCACGGTGCCGTCCGGAGCGAGGTGCAAGTGCAGGTCCTCCCAGCCAAAGGCATGAACGGTCCCATTTCGTCCGGCTAACAGGCGATGCTCGGTGGTGATCGCGCCGCCTTTCACCACGCTATCGGCGAGCACTGTGGGATCAACACCGCCGGACCCGATCCGGAGGATGTAGTGGCGGCGGATACTCTCCCCTCCGGGCAGGCTGACTTTCGTCTCGTCACCCCAGTCCGCGGCGAGGACATAAACGTTGCCCTCGGCATCGCCGCAGAAGTCGTGTGGGTGGTGGTCACAGAACAGATTGTACTGACGCTGTCCGTCACGCGTGAAGCGGCCCACGCGGAAGCAATTGTACCAGTCAATCAGAATGAACATCGAGCCGTCTAGGCCCGGTTTTGCTGCGAGATTGTCCCTGCAGCGAAACCAGCGGTGTCCGAGGTTGTGGACCTCCTGACCGCCCGCGCCGAAGGTCCGCTCCAGCCACCGTCCCTCCTTCCCCTCGCCGTCCCAGCAGGGGAGGCGATTGCCCTCCAGGTCGTAGCGCGAGAGCTCGAAGCCCGATTTCGATTCGCGCTGCCGGTAGGTGAGCAGCGTCTCGTCCCGATCGAAGACGACCCACTCCGCCCCCTTGACGCTGAACTTCTCGTCACCCTTGGGCTGCTTGCCAGTCGCTCCGCCGATCTGCATGCTCTTGGAGCCGTCGATGGTGGAGATGATGGTGACCCCATCGCGTTTGTCCGACCAGTGAAGCAGCCTGTCTCCCGGCCCGGGCAGGTCTCTCCGGCGCCGGATCGTGCCAGCCTCTCCTCGAGGGACAACCAGCGCACCTTCAGGTCGGGGGTGAGGGAGACGAAGACCCAATGGTCATCGAGCTCACGGCTCCTGCAACGAAGGTAGTAGTTGCCCATGTCATCGGCGAAAACGGTGCTGAGCTGACTCCAGTGGAAGCTCAGCAGAGCAGGATCCAGCAAGACGAACCAGCGCGTGACCAAGGCCGCCGGGTGCAGACGCTGCCAGAGGTCGTCGGGAAGATAGGCGTCGGAGTTACAGAAACCGCAGTGCACGGTGCGGCTGGCGCCGTCCACGCGGAGCCCGCCGCCGCACTGGGGGCACTGGAACGCGATGGGCGAGCTCGCTCGCGGTGCCGTCAGCGCCTCTCCCTCCGACGCCCCGGGGAGCTGGTCAAAGGACTCATTCACCAGAAGCTGGACGGCCGGGAAGGCCTCTCGGAAGGGCTCGGGCACCTCGCGAACCGAGCAGGGCGCGCCCGTTTGGGGGTCGAGGATCCGACCCTGGGGGGCGGCGGCCATGGCAGCCGACCGATCGACAGGGGTGTTGGAATCCCCGAAGGCGGGCTCTTCGCGCCGGATCACGTAAAACACCTCTTGCTGACTCGTAGAGCCGCTACCCCGCGCCTTCTTGCTCTTGGCGATGAGCATCCCGGTCAGGGAGCGCCCCCCCTTCGGACCCTCCGAGCTGCTGCCGCTGGCTTCCTCACGCTGGCTGTCGAACGCCATGGCAAATAGGGGGCCCGAGAGCAGCTCCTGCCACGCCGCCACCGGCACGGGGATCAGTCGGCCGCAGCCAACACAGTGGTACGCCTCAGCGAGGGCGTTCAGCGGCACCTGGCTCAAGCAGTTGGCGCACTTGGTGTGCGTTTGCAGCGACAGACCGATCATTGTGCTTCCCTCCCGAAGTGAACGCTTTCCGACGACGACATTTTAGCAGGGCCTCAGAGCCGGAGATAGGGGTGAGGCGCGCATTCTCCAATACAAGTGGCGCCCGGGTTTGTCACAAAAAGTTCGAGAATTCGAATTCCGTCCCTGCTACGGACAATTTCCCTGCACGCCGAGGCTGCAGCGGTGGGCGCGGACCGCGGTGTAGACGGGGTAGGGATTGCCGTTGCCCTCGACCCACGCGAAGGCGTCCCAGGAGGAGTCCTGGAGCATGAAGGGCATGACGGCGGCGATGTCGGCGTGGGTGAGCCAGGGATTGTTGTAGGCGTCCACGGTCCAGGTGGCGATGTCCTGGCGGCTGCCGTAGGCGCCGGCGTCAGTGGTCCAGCCGGTTTCGGTGATGAACACGGGCAGGGAGACGCCGATGGCGGCGAGCTCGTTCTCGAAGAAGAGCAGGCCGGGCATGGAATTGGCGTAGGCCACGAAGAAGCCCCAGCCGAGCCCCTCGGCCGGATAGGCGTGGCTGGCCCAGCCGTCGAGCCGGGACCAGATGGACGGCACCACGGCCGCCATCTCGGCCAGGAAGTCCAGGGCGGTGACGCCCGCGGTGAAGCCGGCGCCGCCGCACTCGCAGGTGACGGCCCCGCCCGGGGCGAGGGCGCCGTTGAGCACCTGGATCCGCGGGTCCCCGATGGCGTGCAGGGCGTCGGCCACGTCCCGCAGGAAATAGGCGTACTCGTGCGCGATGTCCGAGTAGTGCATCCAGCCCGCCGGCGTGCCGGCATGGGCCGGCGCCTCGCTGGCGTTGCACTCCCACTCGTAGCAGAGGTTGGGCTCGTTGTGGATCTCCAGGTACAGGGGCCAGCCGGCGCGCAGGGGCAGCCCCTCCACCACCTGCCGGTACCGCTGGGCGATCTGGGTGTAGGTGGCGCGGCTCGCGTCGTCGGACATGTTCCGGATGTGGCGATCCCCCCAGTGCGGCCCCAGCCGAATCACCGGCACGAGCTCGCGGTTGTAGCTCTGCTGGACCGCGGTCACCCACGAGGCGTCCGGGCCGCTGGTGCTCAGATCGATGCCCGGGAAGATCAGCTTGATGTGCCCGCCGTGGCCCACCAGGTCGGCCGTGAGATCCCACTGGCCCGTGTTCCCCGGGCCCACCAGGCCGATGCCGAAGCGGTTGACCGGCGGACCGGGCGCCGCGTCGGGGCCGGGGGCCGCATCGGCGCTCACCTCGGAGTCCGTCGGAACGGTCCCGTCCGTAGGGGCCGCGTCCGTACCGGGTCCGGCGTCCTGCAGAGCTGCGTCCGGGCCGGGAGCGCCGTCGGGGTCCACCGCCCCGTCCACCGCCCCGTCCTGATGCGGGTCCTTGATCACTCCGACGTTGCAGGCGCAGCCAAGAACCACCGCAACGACAGCCGTACCCAACGACGCTCTGCTCATGACCGTTCCTTCCTCGTATGCGTATCCTACCAGAGAATCGGGCGCTCTTCTCAACCAAGACTATCCCCAGCCAACCCCATCCCCAGCAGAGGTGGTATGATACCGCATGCTCGCCTTCGCGGTTCTGGCAGCGGTCATCGCGCCCGCGATCACCTTCGCGTTCGTCTGGAAAAAAGCGCGCCGCCCCGAGCTGTGGGCCGTGGCCGGGCTGGCCGCGCATCTGTTCGTGGGCAACGTGGCCAACCGCTGGGTGCTCCCCGCGCTGGTTCCCAAGCCGACCGGGAAGAAGAGCCTGCACCTCGAGCCGGGCGAGTACATGCACGGCTCCCTCTCGGAGTACCGCGCGCGCGTACGTTGGATCCGCAGCCTCACCAACATCTCCATGGGGTGCGGCCTGTGCGCGGCCGCGCTCCTGGGCCTGGCGGTTCGCCTGAGCTCCGGCGGTCGCGCCGACGGACCCTCGCCCGACGCGCCGGCAGCTCCGCCGCAGCTCGTGGGCCGCCGCTGCGCTGTCTGTGACGAGCGAATCGTGACCGCGCCCCAAGGGGTTCATTGCGAGGGCTGCGGCGCCCCGCTGCACCGCGAGTGCCTGACCGTTCACCAGTGCGGACCCGCCGCGCCGCCACCCTCCTAGTCGGGTCGCATCCGCGGATCACGGATCTGCCGTGAGCGGCGCGCAATGAAACGCCGCGATCGGCTTCCGCTACAGCTCCTCCCCCCGGATCAGCAGGTTGCAGAACTGCCAGCCCACGGGCTTGACCTCGCGGTCGGTGGACTCCTCGCCGCCGAACCTGGCGGTCCAGGAGACCGTGGTCAGGGAGGGGTCGAAGTAGGGGATGGGGCCGATGCGCTGGAGCACCTGCTGTCCGGTGTGGTAGATCTCGAGGATCTGCTCCTGGGCCACGGCGTCGAGCAGGATGAAGACGTGGTAGGTCTCGCCCTCGGTCCAGGGGAAGTCGTCCCGCCAGCTCGTGTAGCCGGTCCAGCCCTCGCCCGGGGGCTTCTCCTCGAGGTCGATGCGGCCGTAGAAGACCGACTTGCGATCCAGGGTCGGGT
Source organism: bacterium (assembly GCA_043825095.1). Taxonomy (GTDB): domain Bacteria; phylum Myxococcota_A; class Polyangia; order HGW-17; family JAJRWW01; genus JBDRSE01. The sequence continues at coordinate 9,709 of JBDRSE010000214.1, read as the reverse complement.
GGGCCGGGTGGATCTGCGCGGCGTTGCCGAGGATGTACCGCCCGGGGAAGAAGGACACGTCGCGGGTGAAGCCGAACAGGCCGTGGTTGAGCACCTCCCGGCTGTACAGGTCCGTGCGCCAGCCCCCGTGGACCGTGTCGTACTCGATGGCCATCCGGGAGTAGGTCACGCCGCCGCCCACGCTGATCTCCCACTCCGAGCTCGTGTCGACCATGTCCAGGAAGCAGCCCGGCTCGGCGTGCAGGATGGGAAAGGGCGGGCCGCACTCGTTCGGCACCCCGGCGCCCCCGCAGGTCTCGCCCAGGTTGGCGCAGCCGCCGCAGTCGAGCGAACCGCCGCAGCCGTCCTCCAGCGCTCCACACTGCCCGGCCTGGCAGACCGCCGGCACACAGCCGTCCGGGAACACCACCTCCGCGTCCGGCACGGCCGAAGCGTCGGGCCCAGGCACTGCGGTGTCCGCCAAGGACGCATCAACGCCGGGGTCGGTCCCCGACGAGCTCGAGTCACAGCCACCGCCACCGAGGAGCAGCGCCACCAGCACTGATGGGACGATCCAAATCCGCATGATCAACTCTGCCTCCAGCATATCACGCCTGTCACGGCTCAGTCCAAAGCGACCGCAGAATCATCGTACCCCCATCCGGGTCCCCCGCCGCATGGCGATCTCGGATAGGCGCCATGACCACCCCGCATGGCCGTGGTCCTTGACAACGCGCGTCCAAAGCTGCCACGATTTTTTCATGCACGCTGGAACGGGATCCGCCCGCATGATCACGCTGAAACGAGTCGCCGCGCTGCTCGCGGCCGCCACCCTGCTCAGCGGGTGCGTGGTCGAGCAGCCCGACACCCCCATGGTGGAGACGCTGCAGCGGGCCTATGGCGAGCCTGACAACGGCTTTCCGAGCTGGTACGAGCGGGTGATCCACATGCTGGTGAACCGCGCCCGGGCCGATCCGGTGACCGCCCTGGCGGGCTGCACGTCGTGCGCGGACGCGCCCTGCTTCACCCAGCCGCTCCCACCCATGGAGTGGAACCTGAACCTCGCCCGGGCGGCGCGGTTCCACGCCGACAATCTGACGGCCACGGGCTGCGGCATGCAGCACGACTCGGCCTGCGACATCGTGTCCAACATCGATCAGCTCTACCCGGACACCTGCGACGGCGCCACCGCCTGCGCCTGCGTGGGCGGCGTGGCCAACTGCGCCGGCGGGGGCTTCTCCACCCGGTTGGCGCTCTTCGGCGCCGGGGGCTGGGCCGCGGAGAACATCGCCTGGTACGGCAACCCCCTGTCCGTGTTCGACGCCTGGCTGCTGGAGGCGTGCTCGGATCCTACGTGCGCCTGGGGCTGCTCGGGCGGCACGGGCCAGAACGGCCACCGCTGGAACATCCTGGGCAGCTACGGCCGCATCGGCGTCGGCGGCGCGGGGGGCTACACCGTGCAGGACTTCTCCGGCGGCACGCCGACCCAGCGCATCCCGTCGGGCGCCCACTACCCCGAAACCGGCAGCCAGATCGAGTTCCGGGCCAACTGGTACGACACGAGCGGCCCCCTGTCCGCCCTGGTGGACATCGAGGGGACCTGCCACGCCATGACCATCGAGCGGGGCACGTCCGTGAACGGCACCTACCTCTATACCGGGGCCGTGGGAGCGGGCTGCCAGCGCTACTTCTTCCTGTTCGAGGACGCGGCGAGCCAGAAGGTCTACTACCCCGACACCGGCTCCTTCGGCATCGGCTGCGCCTTCGAGTGGACCACGGATCGCCCGCCCGAGGGCGCGGGGTGCAGCTGCAGCCCGAGCTGCGGCGGGAACGTCTGCGGCGACGACGGCTGCGGCGGCTCCTGCGGCAGCTGCGGCGCTGACGAGACGTGCCAGGCAGGCCAGTGCGCCTGCGCGGACGTGGAGTGCAACGGTGCCTGCTGCGCCGCCGGGGAGGTGTGCGCGGCCGGGGCCTGCTGCCTGCCCGACTGCGGCGCGGCCGAGTGCGGCGACAACGGCTGCGGCGGCTCTTGCGGGGACTGCACCGCGCCCTACAGCTGCCAGGGCACCACCTGCGGCTGCACGCCGCCCACGACGGACTGCGGCGTGGCCTGCATCGACACGAGCAGCGACCCGGTGCACTGCGGCGGCTGCAACAGCCCGTGCGACGCCGGGGAGGTGTGCGATCAGGGAGGGTGCGCCACGAGCTGCAGCGGCGGCCTCGAGGCGTGCAACCAGGCGTGCGTGGACACCCAGACCTCCCACGAGCACTGCGGGGGCTGTGACCAGCCCTGCTACGTGTACCAGGAGTGCGTGGGCGGAAGCTGCGAGCAGGCCGGCGCCGACGCAGGCGTGACCGACAGCGGCCCCTCCTCCGACGCCAGCCCCCACGACACCCGATCCGTGTCCGGGGGTTGCGCCTGTCGCAGCGCGGATTCCACCCCTCCCGCGATCTTGTGGCTTGTGGTCCTCGTGCCCTGGCTTGGGCGGCGGCGCCGGCTTGGGCGACCGGCTCCGAGTCGCAGCCGCGACGCTTCGCCTTGATCATGGCTCGATGGGGTCAGGGCCGGACCTCCGGTTCGGACCCAGCCCCGGACCGTTCTTCACACCGCGACTGGTTCTTCGTCCCAGAGGTCGCAATCCATGATGTGCTCGGACCACTCCCCCACTGTTCTTGCAGAGGTCGGGGTTCCCAGGCGCACTGCCTGAAGCATGAGGCTGCTCCGCAACAGCTGGACGAAAGCCGGCGCGACGCTCGCCGTTGTCCACGGTGGGACGCGGCGAGCCCCCTCAGGAGGCACGTCGCCGCGTCCCACCGTGGGCAACTTGCGAGCGACGTGACAGCGAACATTCAACTGCGGATTGCGACTCCTCGGATGAGCTACCAGGGAGGGTATCGCCAGCCTCGGGAGTTAGGTCGCGTGAGGCGACATAACTCGGGAGGGTACCGCCAGCCTCGGGAGTTAGGTCGCGTGAGGCGACATAACTCGGGAGGGTATCGCCAGCCTCGGGAGTTAGGTCGCGTGAGGCGACACAACTCGGGAGGGGACCGCCAGCCTCGGGAGTTAGGTCGCGTGAGGCGACACAACTCGGGAGGGGACCGCCAGCCTCGGCACTTACGTCGCGCTGAGCGACCGAGCCGGGGAGCGGCCCATTCTTCCAAGGTTCCCAGCCAGAAGAATTATGGGTCGTTCCTTCTGGGACGCGACACTCGCTATGCGGTAGCGAAGCGGAGGCGGCGTCCTGCGAGAAACGAGCCCGCCCGCAGTTTCGGCTTTCTCGCGCAGCGAGAAAACGAATGTTTGAGGACGGGCCGTTCTCGCAGGTGCAGCCGCCGGAGCGAAGCGGGAAATCAGCGCCGATCACTCGAACCCGTGGCGTTCGAACACCGGGGCGAGCTCGCGGCGCAGGCGGGCCTCGTCGAGGCCGAACTCGGCGAGGCTGTAGCGATGGTTGGAGTGGTGGGGCCGCTGGCGGCCGGTGAGCTTTCGCAGGGCGGCGGCGAGAGTCGGGTCGTCGGCGGGGAGTGCGAACCGCCGGTAGATGCGCTCCACCACGCGCCAGGGGCGCGCCACCAGGTTGTCGTAGGTCACCGTGATCCGGCGGTCCGGCGGGAGCTTGGGGAGATCCCGCTCCGCGGCGAGATAGGTCCGCACGCTGTCGGCCACGATGGTCTCCACCTGGCGCGGGGTCATCTCCCGGAAGCCGGAGAACCGATGCCGCCAGATCTCACGGATCATGGAGAGCCGCGACGGGATCGTCTCCAAGGGGTTCCGCACCAGGCACACGAAACGCGCGTCCGGAAACACGCGCCGCAGCTCCGGCACCTTGTGGGTGAAGGCGGGGTTCTTGGAGACGACCCAGGGGGCGGCCGCCGCGCCCGTCGTCCCCGCGGCCGCGGGCTCCCGCCTGAGCTTCTTGAGCAGACACGCCCGGTAGTAGCCGAGGGCGGCGATCTGCCGGTCCACGGACCACTGGTGGAAGTTGCGCAGGTCGTCCAGCCCCGGGAGCTCGGCCGAGGACGGCGCGTCGTTGGCGCACATCACCGAGGCGAAGATCGTCCAGAGCACGAACTCGTCCTCCTCCACGGCGTCGAAGCGCAGCCGATGGATGTCGTCCATGGGGCCGAAGAGCCGGTCCTGCAGCGCGCCGAACCGCCTGCCCAGCCCACCGCCGAGCTGCCCGTCCAACGCGGCCAGGCCCGCGAGCCCGCGCTGGAAGCTGCAGGACGGCAGGAGCTGCTCGTGGAGCGCGAGGGCCCGGGCGTGGGTCTTGTCTTCGGCGAGCAACCGCTGCAGGAAGGTCGTGCCCGAGCGCTGATGCCCGAGGATGAACAACGGCCCGGCCAGGGGCGCGTCCCGCCAGCGGGGATCGGTCAGCTCGTCCAGGGCCCAGCCCGCCTGGCCCACCGCCCACAGGGCCGCGCGAAAGGCGAGCTGTCCCGCCACGCCCACCGGATCCCGCTCCGAGCGGAGCAGCAGCCGGTACTTGCGCCCGAGGGCGTCCCAGTCGAAGGGCATTCGCGCCCCGGGCAGCCGGTCCCAGTCGGCCGCGGGGCCGGCAGCGCCCTCGCCCGGCAGCGCCCCGAGACCGAGCCGCTCCCGCGCCCAGGCGCGCAGGGCCTGCTTGTCGACCTTGTTCTGACGCCCGGTCACCGGCAGGGGGTCACACAGCAGGACGTGGTCCGGCGCGCCGTCGCTGCCCACGGCCTCGGCCACCCGCCGCGCCAGCCCGACCAGGTCGAGGGCGGCCGGCCGACCCGCGGCCGGCTCCACGCACAACACCAGCTCCTCGTCCTGGCGCCCCTCGTTCCACAGGCCGATGAGCGCGCACTCCCGCAGCAGCGGCCCCCGGCCGTCGGACAGGGAGCGGATGGTCGCCTCCAGGGTGCCGGGATAGATGTTCACGCCGCGGCGGATGATCATGTCCTTCACGCGCCCCATGAGCACCAGGGCGCGCCGGCCGTCCGCCTCCACGAGCCGGCCGAGATCCCCGGTGCGCAGCCCCTCGTCCGGAGCCCGGGCGGGCTGCTCGAGATAGCCGGCGTACAGTGCGGGGCTCCGCACCACCACCTCGCCCACGTCCGCGGGCCGCGCGGCGCCGTCGATCTCCAGCTCCACTCCGGGCAGGGGCGCGCCCACCAGATCCCCCTCCCCATCCCAGGCGAGCTTCTCGTGCACGTGGCCGATGCACACCGGCCCGGCCTCGGTGAGCCCGTAGATCGCCAGCACCCGCGTCTCGGGATGCAGCCAACCCCGGAGCTGGCGCAGAAAGTCCGGCGTCACGGGCGCGCTGCCCAGCAGCACGGTCTTGAGGGTCGGCGGGAGCTGCTCCCGTCCGGGCCCGGTGAGGGCCATCATCTCCATCCAGATGTAGGGGGAGCCGAAGTAGCAGTCCACCTTGCCGCTCAGCACCAGCCGCAGCACGTGCCTGGCCCGCCGGCGGCGCCGGCCCTTGGTGGTGTACGCGGTGCGCCCGAGCCGCAGGGCGTAGAGCACCTGCTGGGGCGTGTCGGCGAGGAACCGATCCACGGGCACGTCCTCGATCACCGACCGGATGTTGGTGAGGTAGTGGGACAGGGCGCCGTGGGTGAGGCGCACCCCCTTGGGCACGCTGGTGGTGCCTCCGGTGAAGATCAGCACCCCGTCCTGTTCGCCCGTCCGGCGCACCGGGTCCAGCTCAGCCGCAGGCGGCAGGCGCGCCGTCAGCCGCTGCATCACCTGGGGTGAGATGACGATCCGCTCGGGGTCGGTCGGGTCCGGCGGCAGGGGCGGCACGTCCAGCTCGTAGCGCCGCAGCAGGCCCCGGGCGCCGGGGATGCGGTTCAGCCGCGCCACCAGCGGGTGCACCACGAGCCAGCGGGACCCTGCCGCCCGCACCCGGGACAGGTAGACCGCGTCGCCGAGCCCGGGCTCGCACAGCACCGGCACGCCGCCGGTGAGCAGCACCGCCAGGGCCGAGGTGGCGAACTCCACGCCGTTGGGCACCTGCAGCACCACGCGATCCCCCGGCCGCAGCCCGCGCTCCTGCAGGTGTCGCCCAAAGGCCACGATGCGGCGGCGCAGCTCGGCGAAGTCCACGGACCGCCCGCCCGGCTCCACCACGGCCGCGCGCCCGGGGTCCCGGGCGAGCACGCGCAATATGGGTTCAGCGACGTTCATCAGCGACGTTCATCAGCGACGTTCCGGATCAGTAGGTCAACACCACACCGCCCAACGACAGCCCCGCCCGGTTCCCAGGCGCAGCGCCTTGTCGCCCCGCTCCACCCCGCCCACGCCGACGATCTTCAGTGGGAGGGGAAAGGTCATGGGGCGCTCCTTCGGGGCTCCAGCAGCTCGCGCGCCGCCTCGGGGCAGTGGGCAGGGACGAGGATCACGCGCGGATGATCGCGATGGATCCGGCGCAGCAGCGCAGCGGTCTGTCTCTGGGCGGCTCGGTCCCCGGCGAGCAGCTCGTGGGCCGTGAACCCGTCGGCGCTCAGGGCGGCCCGCGTCCAGACGGCGTCAGCCGCCAACAGCCACGGCTCCGCGCCCTCGCCGTCCACCCAGGCGCCGAGCTGACCCGGGGCATGGCCCGGCAGCGCCACGAGCCGAACGCTCCCGTCACCGAAGAGATCGTGGGACGCGTCGAAGGGCCCGACGGCCGGGCCATCCAGCCGCTCGATCAGGTGCAGCCTGGACGCGAGGTCCGCGGGCAGGTGGCCGGGGAGCAGGCGCGCCCGCAGCGCCCCCAGCCCCTCCCGCCCCGCCACGGAGCGCCAGGCATCCCCGGCGCACACCACCTGCGCCCGGGGGAAGTCACGGAGCCCGCCGATGTGATCCGGGTCGAAGTGGGACACCACGACCCAGCGCACGTCCTCGGCGGCGATCCCCCGGGCCGCCAGCTGCGCCGCAGCGGTCTCCTCGGGCCGGATCGCCACCGGGGTGAGCCAGCGGTACAGCCGGTAGGGCAGCCGGCGGGTGGCCGCGTGGAAGCGCTGCGAGTACCCCGTGTCGAACAGCACCGCGCCCTGCTCCGGATGGCGGAGCAGCGCGAACAGCGCGGGCAGCTCCACGATCCGGAGCCCGCCCCCGGCCCGCACCGCGCGCTCCGGCACCCGGCACACCCCGGCCCGGAGCAGCGTGCGCTCCACCCGCCTCATCCCAGCCACCGTTCGTAGGCCTCCCGGGCCCAGGGGTGCTGGGGCAGGCCGCGGACCCGCACCACCTCGCGCTTGCACCGCAGCACGGCGACGAACCCCTCCGCGGGGCCCTTGGCCACGGCCTCCCGCAGGGTGTCGACGCCGTCGTAGTCGCGATCGGACGAGGTCCAGTCGGCCACGAACAGGCACCGGGACAGGCCATCCATCTCCCCTTTTCCGGTGGTGTGACAGCCGATGGCTTCGAGCACGGCGGCGGCGGTCACGCCGAACCGCTCCGCCGCCCAGCGCGCGCCAACCCGCTGGTGCAGCACCCGGGGATGGGCCCGCTCCTCGGGGAGCACCTCGAGGCGGGCTTCACCGGCGGCCGCGAGACACGCCGCGCCGTCGAGCTCCTTGGCGCAGTCGTGCAGCAGGCCGGCCCACCGCGCCGCCGCGACGTCGGCGTCGTAGGGCGCGGCCAGCCGCTGCGCCTCCTCCACGACCGCCAGACAGTGCCGGAAGGTCCGCTCGGACACCAACCGCCGGAGCAGCTCACGGGCCCGGTCAAAGGCGTGGGGCGGCAACGCCATCTCAGCCCCTCCGCGCCCACTTGAGCAGCCGCTGCATGAGCGCCTCGTTGATCCCGAAGGGGATGAGCTGGCGCAGGAAGTCGCGGGGCTTGGCCAGGGGACCCACCGGGTGGCGGAATCCCGGGTTTCGGGCCTGCAGCAGCTCCACCAGGAGCGCGCACACCTCGGCCGGGTCCCGGGCGAGGCGACTCACCACGGCGCGATGCAGCCGATCCGCTGACTCCATGTACGCGGCGTAGGGGCCGTCCGGATCCCCGGCCCGGCGGCACAGCTGCCGGTTGCGCTCGAAGATGTCCGTGCGATAGGCGCCCGGCTCCACGATCACCACGCGGATGCCGAAGGGCTTGAGCTCGTGGCGCCAGGCCTCGCTGATCCCCTCCAGGGCGAACTTGGAGCCGGCATAGACCCCCAGGGTGGGCAGCGAGATCCGCCCCGACATGGACGACACCATCACCACCGTGCCGCCCCCGCCCCGACGCATGGCCGGAATGCAGGCGCGGGTCATCCCCCAGGCGCCGAAGACGTTGACCTCGAACACCCGCCGCAGCTCGTCCTCCTCCACCTGCTCGAGGAATCCCCCCAGGGCCACGCCGGCGTTGTTCACCAGCCCGTCCAGCCGCCCCTGCTCCTCCAGGATCCGCGCCACGGCCGCCTCCCGCTCCTCGCCCCGGGTCACGTCCAGCTGCACGGGTATGACGGGCAGCCCCGCGGCGGCCCGCTCCAGCTCCCCGGCCGTGCCGAGGTCGCGCAGCCCGGCGTACACCGTGAATCCGGCCCGGGCGGCAGCCACCGCGGTCCCGAGCCCAAAGCCCGAGCGACAACCGGTGATGAGCACTGTCTCGGCCACGGGAAACCTCCAAAAAAAAGCCCATTCCCAAAAAAGGCCTGGGAAAAGTAGCACCCCCGCGCGAAATGTGCACCTGCTTCCCAGGCAGGATCGCTGATCCGGGGAGCTGATTTTTTCGCAGCGGGCTACACCATGGACGACTGGCGCCGTGGAGCCGGACCGCAACGCCGACCACAACGGCGACGCCATCGTCGGCGCCCCGGACATCGGCGCCGTCGAGTCCCAAGCCCCGTAGACCGTTTCCGCAGGCCTCCCGGCTCCAGGGTGTGACACCAGGCGATCAGGTCGTCTCGGCCGGCTCGGCCGGCCGGGTCAACGACTCTGCGATGCCCAGGCAGAGCTCCGCGAGGTCGACCGCTTCGGTGTCGGTCCACACCTGCGGCCGGCGGGCCATGAGCCGGTTGCCGAGGATCTCGAGGTGGAAGCCGGGGCAGGCCTCGATCGCCTCCAGCATGGCCCGGGGTACGTTGTCCCGGAACAGGGTCGCGTCGTCGGCGGTGACGTAGTAGCGGCTGCTGAACAGGGGGTAGTCCTCGAAGTCGATGTCCCGGTGCTGGAACAGATCGGCGATCTTGTCGGCGAGCCGCTCCGGGGTCATGACCACGTGCCCCAGGTCCATGGGCAGCGTCACCAGCCCCACCGCGCACAGGTCGTGCACCTCCTGGTAGTCCGGCATGCCGCCCATCTCGGGGCCGTAGTCCGCCACGTCGTCGAGGAGGATCGCCAGGAGGGTGAACGTCGCCCGGCTCTCCCCCTCCACGGTCCAGGCCTCGTCCACGACCGCGGCTTCGTACCCCTGCAACAGCGCGAAGTCCCCGGGCGCGGATTTCAGGTGGTCATAGGCGCCGCGGGACAGGACCTTGACGCGACGGATGGCATCCAGCTCCAGCAGGCAGCCCGTGCGCTCGGCGTGGGTGTTGAGCTCCGGCTCTATGGTGTCCGACACGATGGTCTCCGTTCCAGGCAGTTGTTCGGGCCGAAGGGTGCACGGTATCAAATGCGGCCACGCTTGGATACGTCGGAGAACCAGGGAGGGTGTGGATCCCATCCTGAGCAATCCCCTGAGCCCGGTCAAGAGATGCGGCTTGGCCATCGGCTCTGACAACCGCACGTGGCTCGATGATTGCGCTCACGTGAACGCCCACACGAGCACATTGCTGACGCCTGACCTGAC